>DAOTXU010000409.1:0-7197 GCA_034435135.1 Anaerolineae bacterium
TCACGACATCATGGAATCATGAGCCGATTGACTACTCCCAGATATGGCGTCTGCTCGTTAAGACGTGGGTTTGTTCCCATCCCTGGGATGTATCTCGACAAGGGCGATTCTACGATGTCCTGATTAGCGACAGCTAGATGCTAACAGCTTTCTGCATAAATGCAAGCACCTCGGCGCGCTTGCGCGCGCCGGCCATCGGCCCCTGCGCCGTGACCGCCAGCGCGCCGCAGGCGTTGGCGAAGCGTGCGGCCTCGGCAGGCGGGTCGCCCGCGAGCCAGCGCACCAGGAAGCCGGCGTCGAAACAATCGCCCGCGCCGGTGGGATCAACTTCCTCGACGCGGAAACCGGGCACGTGCTCCACGCGGTCGCGTGTGTAGACCACGCACCCGTCCGCGCCGCGTGTGACGATGACGACCCGCTCCGGGTTTCTTTCCAAGAGGGCGGCGACTGCCGCTTCCGTGGTGGGCTGCCCGGTGAGCAGCCGCGCCTCCTCGTCGGTGGGGAGGATCACGTCGGCGGCCTCGACAAAGGGGGCGAACACCTCGCGCGCGCGTTCGACGGGCATCAACTGCGGGCGCAGGTTCGGGTCAAAACTGAACCTCGCGCCCGCCGCGCGCGCCAGTTCAAGCGCGCGCCGCCCGGCAGCAAGCGCGTCGTCGTGGATAGAGAGCGTGGAACCCATCAGATGCAGGGCGCGCAACCCCTCGAACCACGCGGGATCGAGCAGCGCTGGCGAGAGTTGCCCACCGGCGGCGTAGCGGAGATGATACACAAAGTCGCGCGAGCCGCCCGCGAAGTACGCCACGAACGCGACGCCGGTCGTATGCCCCGACAGGACGTGCACACCGCGCGTGTCCACGCCGTCGGCGCGCAGTTGCTCGATCAGGCACTTGCCAAAAGCGTCGTCGCCCACCGCGCCGACGCCCGCCACCCGCGCGCCTAGCCGCGCCGCCTGCACCGCGAAGATGAACGGCGCGCCGGAGGGATATGGCCCGGTGAAGGGGCCGGGCCGGTCAAGCGGCTGGTCCAGGCCGGTGCGCATCACCTCGACCAGCGCCTCGCCTACGGTGAGAATGTCGCATGTCATATTAAGATCGATCCTGTCTGCACAGCCAATCCAGGGTTGCGTAATAACGTTGAGAAGTCTACATGCGGGGAGGGGCTTTGTCAAGCCGTGCGCGACGCCATTTGATCGCGCGTATGAACGGGACTACAATCACGCCCTGCGCACGCGGACTCTGCAACCCAACAGGACGCCGCCTGTGAAAACCCTCATGGTCGTCAGCGGGGGCGACGCCCCCAGCATCAACACTGCCCTCGCGCACTACACCAGGCTTGCCGCCTCGCATGGCGACCAGGCTGTGGGCGCGACTGGCGGCTTCGCCGGCGCGCTGAGAGGCCACGTCACGCCGCTGACGCCGATGGCGCTCGCGCCGTGGATGGGACGCGGCGGCTCTTACCTCCCCTCCAGCCGCGAACCGATCCTCGCCGTCGAGGGCGCGCGGACCAGACTCGCTGCGCTGCTGGCGGCGCATCAGATTGACAACATTGTGCTTTTCGGCGGCGACGGCACTTTGCGCCACGTGCTGCCGCTGCTGGCAAGCTGGGGAATCCCCGTTATCGGACTGCCGACGACTATCGACAACAACGTGCCCGGCACGGAGCGCACACTTGGCTTCGACTCGGCGTGCAACTATGCCTATGCCGCCATCGACGCGATCCACGCCACCGCGCACGCGCTGCCGGGGCGCATCTTCATGGTGGAGACGCTCGGCGGCGACACTGGCTTTATCGCCCTCGCTGTCGCGCATGGGGCGAGCGCACATGCGGTGCTGCTGCCGGAGTTTGAATACGACGACGCCTGGCTCTCGGCGCGGCTGCGCGATGCGGTGGCACGCGAGGATTACGCGCTGTTGGTGCTCTCAGAAGGCGCGCGGGGCGCGCGCACCCTGGCGGATGACATTCCCAGATGGACGGGGATTCGCGTGCGCGACACACGGCTGGGCCATGCACAGCGTGGGGCCGCGCCGTCGCACATCGACCGCGCGCTTGCCGCCGACATGGCGCGCGTCGCGCACGGGGCGCTGAGCGATGGGGCGATGGCGGGCGTGGTGGTGGTGCGGGGCAGTCGCGTGCAGCTACACGAAGGCGCACTTGACAGTTCCCCTGCGCCGATACCCGACCGCGCGCTGTACAACTTTATTAACGGCCTTGAACCACAAGAACAGAAAGGATCCTGAAGCATGGACGAACGTGAGCAGGTCGCGCAGCGGGCCGGACGCCTGGCGTCAGGGGGCCACAACTGAGCGGAGTCCATCGTGATCGCCGTGGGCGCGCACTTGTTGGGCCAAGTCGATCCATTGACCGTGCGCATGGCGACCGGCCTCGGCGGCGGCGTGGGCCGGACGCGCCAGGAGCTATGCGGCGCGTTGAGCGGCGGCGTGCTGCTGATCGGCGCGCTGCACGGTCGCTCCCAGCCGCGCGAAAACGTGGATCGGTGTATGCAAATCGTAGCGCGCTGCCGGGAGGCGTTTGCCGAGGCGTTTGGCGCGACGCGCTGCCAGGACCTCCGCGACCTCGGCTTCGGCTCCGAGGCGAAGCCGTGCGCGCTGCTGGTGGAGCGTGCGGCGCAACTTCTCTTGGGGATATTGGCGGCTGAAGGGCAACGCCGAGAGGGCTGACGGATTCTTATCCGATTTTTGTGTGAGTGAGGTGGTATGTGGTCTATAATCTGACTTTGTGGAGGGTTAAAGTATGCAAATCAACGGCATTCACCATATCACGGCGATCGCGGGCAACCCGCAACAGAACGTCGATTTCTACACCCAAGTCCTCGGCCTGCGCATGATCAAGCTGACCGTGAACTTTGACGATCCCGGTACGTACCACCTGTACTACGGCGACGAAGTGGGGAATCCCGGCACGATCCTGACCTTCTTCCCCTTCCGGGGCGCGCCTCAGGGTCGCCGGGGGACCGGGCAGGCGACGACCATCGCTTACTCTATTCCAGAGGGGACGATAGGGTACTGGATGGAACGCTTCAAAAGCCATAACGTCGCTTTTGAGGAGCCGGCGGCGCGCTTCGATGAGGAAGCGCTCGTCTTCTACGACCCGGACAACCTGCAACTGGAGCTGGTCGTGCACGCGGACGACGCGCGCGCGCCCTGGGACGGCGGGCCGGTCCCACCGGAGTATGGCATCCGAGGCTTTTACAGCGTCGCGCTTGGGGTAGAGAGGTGCGAGCGCACGGCGGCGCTCTTGACAGAGACGCTTGGCTTCCGCCCCACTCAAGAAGCCGACAGTCGCTTCCGTTACGCGACTGGCGACGGCGTGCCGGGTGCGATTGTCGATGTGCTCTGCCATCCGACCGAGATGCCGGGGCGCGTCGCGGTCGGGGCGGTGCATCACGTGGCGTGGCGCACGCCCGGCGACGAGGAGCAACTCGCCTGGCGGAAAGAGATCGCGTCCCTCGGCTACAATGTCACGCCAGTGATAGATCGCCAATACTTCCGCTCGATCTACTTCCGCGAGCCGGGCGGCGTGCTCTTCGAGATTGCGACGGACCCGCCAGGCTTTACCTATGACGAATCGGTTGCCGAACTGGGCACAAGCCTCAAGCTCCCGCCCTGGCTGGAGCCGCGCCGCGCGCTGATCGAGCAGAGCCTGCCGCCGCTCAAGTTGCCGGGAGCAGGGGCGGGATGATTGCACATATCGGCAGTATCGGCGGGCCGCACCAGGGACAGCTTGTTCTCGCGGCGGGCGCGCCGCTCGACCAGGCGCAGGCGGCGATAATCGCGCTGCACGGGCGCGGCGGCGTCGCGCAGAACATCCTGGACATCGCCGTCCATCTTCAGCAACCGGGCTTTGCCTATCTCGCGCCGCAGGCCGCCGGGAATAGTTGGTACCCGAATCACTTCATGACGCCGCTTGCGGGCAACGAGCCATGGCTGACCTCCGCGCTCGCGGCGGTCGCGGACCTGCTCGCGCAACTGGAAAGCGCCGGCATTCCGCCGGCGCGGGCGATGCTGCTGGGTTTCTCGCAGGGGGCGTGCCTGGCGCTGGAGTTTGCCGCGCGCAACCCCCGGCGCTACGGCGGCGTGGCCGCTTTCAGCGGCGGGCTGATCGGCCCGGAGGGCACCGTGTGGAACTCTCCCGGCGCGTTGAACGGGACGCCGGTCTTCATCGGGTGCAGCGATGTGGACCCGTTCATCCCGCTGGCGCGCGTGCACGAGAGCGCGGCGGTCATGCGCCGGCTGGGCGCGGATGTGGCCGAGCGCATCTATCCCGGCATGAGCCACCTCATCAACCAGGACGAGATCGACTTCGCGCGCGCGATGATGGCGGCGCTCCTTGTGGGCAACAATCCGTAGGGGCATGGCACGCCGTGCCCCAGGGAGCAGCAGATGCCCAGGCAGAACCGTGTAACGCCTTGTGGCGAGATCGTGGCTTACCCAGAGCGCGGTCTGTTCATGGGCAACCGGGGCGTTCTTGTTGACCAGCACGGGAACCTGACCAGCCGTCGCTGGTCCACGCACGCATGGATCATCTGCGCGCTCGAATTCAAAGGCCGGCGTCTTCCGCTGGCAGAACCCGGCCATAACACGCAACTGTTCTTCTTGGATGAAGCCACGGCTTTGGCCGCCGGCCACCGGCCTTGCGGCGAGTGCCGGCGCGCGGATTTCAGCCAGTTTAAGTCCCTATGGCTAGAAGCCAACCCATCGCTCATCGCGGGGCCGAATCCGAGCATTCAACAGATTGACCGGATCATCCACGCCGAGCGCGTTCACCCGCGCACGCGGATCAAGATCACATACAGGAACAATATCGACGCGCTGGCGAACGGTGTGTTCATCGCGCTCGACGACGCGCGCGACGCCTGCATGGTCTGGGACGACGCGCTATGGCGATGGTCGCCGCGCGGCTATTCCGCGCGGATCAGCCGACCGCGCGGCGCGAGCGTGACCGTACTCACGCCGCGCTCCATCGCCCGGACGCTCGCCGCCGGGTACGTCCCGGTTGTGCACGGCGTCGTCCCTTGCTTCCAGACCCTTTCGATCCCCCTCTCCGCGTGCGGAGAGGGGGAGTCGGTCCTGTTCAGCGTCTGAAGTCCCCCTTTCCATTGCATGGAGAGGGGGACTGCCCGAAGGGCGAGGGGGTGAGGTAAGAGAATACCAGAGCCTTTTTCTCGAACATGCGTTCAGTATCCGGTAGCTAGTGTTCCCTCCGCGGTTCAGATCATCCCCTCAAAAAGAAACGGCACTAATAATATACACGTTTTTGTATCACTTCGGACCCCCTTGTTTGGAAGTTAGCGGTCCTCTATTCTGCCGGCACCAGCCACACCCGCTCCGGCGGCAGGTGAACCCAGATGCGCGCGCCCGGCTCGGCGTACTCGGTCGGCTCGACCACCGCCTGCCAGGTCTGGCCGGCCACGTCGAAGAGGAAGTTGGTGTACGTACCCATGTACACGCACGAGGTGACCGTGACTTCCAGTTCATTCTCATCGGCGTGCGCGCCGACCGCGATGTCCTCTGGCCGGATCGTGACCAACACCTCACCGTCAGGCTGCGCATCGGTCGCCGTGAGTCTGAGCGCCCCCAGCGCGGTCGTCACCGTGTCGCCGCGTTTGACGCCCGGCAGCAGGTTGGGGTTGCGGAAGAAACGCACCACCCCGGCGTTGGCGGGACGTTCGTAGAAATCGCGCGGCGGGGCGTACTGCTGGATCACGCCTTCAAACATCAACGCCACGCGGTCGGCGAGCATCACCGCCTCCTCCTGGTCGTGCGTGACGAAGATGGTGGTGATCTTCATGCGCTGCTGGATGCTGCGGATCAGGTCGCGCATCTCCAGCCGGAGGTTGGCGTCGAGGTTCGCCAGCGGCTCGTCGAGCAGGAGCACGCGCGGCTCCACGACGAGCGCGCGCGCCAGCGCCACGCGCTGTTGCTGCCCGCCCGATAGCTCGTCCGCGCGCCGTTCCTCGAAACCCTCCAGGTGCACCAGTTCGAGCATCTCCTCCACTCTGACGCGGATGTCGCCCTTGTCCATACGGCGCATTCGCAGCCCGAAACCGACGTTCTTCTCCACGTTCATGTTGGCGAAGAGGAGATGCTGTTGGAACACCATCACCGCGCCGCGTCTCTCCACCGGCGTGTTGCGCATGGACTCCCCGTCGAACTTCACGTCGCCGCTGGTCGGCTCCAGCAGCCCGGCGATCATGCGCAGGGTGGTGGTCTTGCCGCACCCCGACGGCCCCAGAAAGGCCACCAGTTCGCCGCTCTCGATCTCCAGGTTGAGGTTATCTACCGCCGCCAAGTCACCGAAGCGGCGGGTCAGATTCTCAAGGGTGACGACGGTCATCGTTGGCCCCCGTTCCCAAAGTGGACGGTGGGCTTCAGCCCACTGTCCATACTGGTTTTGAATACGGCTGATGGTTTTCTCACCGGTGCCGGACGCCGATGACGCGATACAGGACGTGGATGTCCGCGCGGCCACTGAGCTTGCGCGGCTTGAGCGGCTCGGTTTCAAAGTAGTCTTTGACCAGCGCGTTGGTCGCCTCGCTCAAGATGACCTCGCCGGCCTGCGCGTTGCCTTCGAGCAGCTTGGCGATTTGCAGCGTGTCGCCGATGGCGGTGAACTCCTTGCGGTCGGGGCTGCCCACGTTGCCGAGCACCGCCGGCCCGGTGTGCACGCCGATGCCATAGTAGAGGCGGTGCGCTTTGGGGAGCACTTCGTGCAGCGCCAGCACGTCGTAGCGCATCGAGAGCGCAGCGCGCACGGCACGCACGGCGTGGTCTTCCTGCGGGTTAAGCTGGGTGTTGTACAGACCCACCACCTCGTCGCCCGCGTATTTGTCTACGATGCCTTCGTGCAGGTGGATGGCGTCGGTGGCGACGTTGAGATACTTGTTAATGACGCTCATGAGCGCTTCAGGAGACAGGTGCTCGCTGAACGTGCTGAAACCGCGCACGTCGGCGGATACCACCGAGATGACGCGCTGCTCGCCGCCGATGGCGAGCATATCGAAACTGTGGATGTTATCGACCAAAGCTGGGGGGAGGTAGCGACGCACGGCGGCCAGCTGCGCCTCGCGCTGCTTCATCTCCGTCAGATCATCCATCACGATCGCCACCCCCTGCGTCACCCGGTTCGCGTCCTGCAACGGACTCAGCCGCATGTTCAGGTTGATCACCCCCCGCG
>DAOTXU010000410.1:0-17942 GCA_034435135.1 Anaerolineae bacterium
GCGCTGGCGTCTACGCCAGCGCCCCTTCCACTGGCACAACCCGGGACTTTCCCCGGCGACGACAGGCAAGGCTGCGGCCCGGACCTCACAACAAACCAGGGAGACGACGCCTCGCAGGTAAGCCTCGCCCGGCCTCTGGACTTCCTCGCGCGCAGTCCTTTGCAGGTAATCAGGGGCGAGTCCAGGGCGGTGAACCGGTCGTACCAGACCAATTGCGCCGAAGAGGATAACGTCAACGTCCCGCTCTACGGGGAGGTCAGGCGCTTCCGGGTGATCGCCACCCACCCGACGTACACCGTCACATCGTATGCCTGTAACCCTGATTTCGCCAGTTGCACGCCCGGCAAGGTCACGCTGCTCTACCCGTTTGGCGCTATCGGGGGCGACGCGAATCCCACGTACCGGTGGACCGACGCGGCGCTCGGCACGCACGAGTACCGCCTATATATCCAGCGGCAGAACGGCGGCGTCGTTTTCGACAACTGGATTTCATCCGGCGGGAACTGCGACGGCGCAACGTGCAGCTTCAGCCCTGGGGCAGCGCTGAGCAACGGCGCTTACCAGTGGTGGGTTTTGCCGCGCAACCCCTATGGCGTCGGCGTGTGGAGCCGGCAAGGGGACTTCGCTGTCGGCCCCAGCGCGACGTTTCCTCAGGTCACGCTGATCTCCCCGCTGGGCAACATCGCGGCGGCGGGCATGAGCTACAACAACCTCACGTACCGGTGGACCGACACGCCCGGCGCGACCTGGTATCGCCTGTACGTGCAAAACTATCACGGCCAGAAGTTCATCGACCGGTGGCTTCAGGAAGGGACCGTTGAAGGAGACAATGCGATCTGTGACGGCACGATCTGCCAGGTTACCTTCAGACCTGACCAACCCAACGAAAAAAACCTCCCCCCCGGCGCATACAACTGGTGGGTGCTCCCCTGGAGCCAGGTAGCCGGCGGCATCTGGAGCGCGCGCGGCGACTTCGGCTGCGACAAAATCCTGGACGACCACGCCGACAACGCTATCTGGGCCTGCTACGAACAGGACTGGTGGCGCGGGCGCGGCATGAGGGTGGTCGCCGGCAACGAGGTCAGAGACGGCTTTCAACAGGTCACCTTTTACCGGCGCTGTCCGGGGTGCAGCACCCAGATTCCGGGGGCCGACTCCTGGCCCAGCTTCCTGGTCCTCTACCAGGACGGCAACCTGCGGCTCATCCCCCACCCCCCGCAGGGACAGGAAAGCGTCTGCTACGGCAGTTCGGTCATCGTCGGCCCGGTTGAAGTCCCTGCCCCAATCAACGCGCAGTCGCGGCCTTACGTAGACATTCAGACCGTGACGTTCAACCCGCAGACCGTCCCCTGCTTTGACATCACGTATGTGAACGGCGGCCAGGCGCACGTTTGCCCGACAGTTGACCGATCTCAAGCCGTCGCCAATGTAGAGATTGCTTACGATACGGTCAACAAGCCATTCGCGGTCCTGCGCTCCATGTGGGTCTCCGACGGGAACGCGGATGTGGATCACATTCAGAACTACGAAGGCGACTTCTCCATTCTGAGCAACTGGACTCAACTGACAGGCCCCTGGTGGTTCTTCCACCGCGATTCCTGGAGCCGGCACAACAACTCCGCCCCGGACATTCGGATCGAGACGACGCCGGCAGCGCCGACGCTGGCTTCGCCCCTCGGCGCGATTGACACGTTTACACCCATCTACACCTGGGTTCACACCCCCGGCGCGACCCACTACCGGCTGTACGTGCAGGACGCCGCCGGGAACCTGAAGCACGATCAGACGTATGAGGCCAGCGCCCTGTGCAGCGGCGCAACCTGCTCGGTCACGCCCGGCGCGCAACTGGGGTGCGGCGCGCATAGCTGGTGGGTTCAGGGGATCAACGAGGCCGGGGGCGGTCCGTGGAGTGATGAGGGTCAGTTCACCGTCGTCACCGGTCAGGTCACGTTGATCTACCCCATCGGCGAGATCGGCAATGACACGAATCCAACTTACCAGTGGACGGACGTGCCCGGCGCGACGTGGTATCGCGTATATGTGCAACGGGCCGACGGCGTGCAGGTTCACGACCAGTGGGTCGAGGATAGCCCGCGCTGCAACGGGACCACCTGTAGCGACTTCCCCAACGTTCCGCTGGCGAACGGCGCTTACAACTGGTGGGTGCTCACGTGGGGGCCTTGCGGCTATGGCACATGGAGCAATCGGGGCGACTTCCAGGTCGGCCCCGGCAAGCCCGTGTTGATCGCCCCGGTCGGCCAGGCGTTCACCACCGTCGCACCAATTACGTTCACCTGGCATGTCGTGAACGACGCGACCGCGTACCGCCTGTACGTCGAAGGGCCGGCGGGCATGGTCCACGACCAGACGTATCAAGCGAGCGCCATCTGCAGCGCCACCTGCGCGGTCACACCGGACATCCTGTGGCAACTAAGCGACGGCGCGTATCGCTGGTGGGTGCGCGCGAGCGACCCCAGCGGCGGCGGCCCGTGGAGCGACACGGGAGCCTTTGTCCTCGCCGCGCCGGCTCCCGGCCAGGCCACGCTGACCTCTCCCGTCGGCAACATCGGCGGCGACGCCAACCCAACCTACCGATGGAGCGACGTACTCAACGCGACCTGGTATCGCGTGTATGTGCAAAAAGCCGACGGGACCAAAATCATCGACGAGTGGGTTAAGGATAACGAGCGGTGCGATGGGACGGCCTGTAGTTTCTTTCCCAACACGGCGCTGGCGGATGGGGCCTATAACTGGTGGGCGCTGACCTGGGGGCCGGGCGGCTACGGCACTTGGAGCGCGCAAGGGGATTTCACTGTCGCAGCATCCAGGAGCGCGGTCAATTGAGCGCTCCATAAACGACGAGGATTGCCGGCAAACCGGGACATTTATCACCTGAACTCTACGTCCACATACACTACATTCTTGACGCCAGCGCGTGTACGCTAAGAGCGCTCCTATTGCGGGCAAGCATTTGATTCTTTAAGGAGAAAACAGACCATGAGTGTTGCAGAACCGCGCATTACCGAAGAGGAACTTCTGCTAAAGGCCAAGAAACCAGCCGCAGACGCCATGCGGCTCCACCCGTATTACCGGGGCAAAATCCAGACCGCGTTGCGCGCCACCGTGCACGACTTCAGCGACTTCGCCATCTGGTACACGCCGGGCGTCGCCGCGCCGTGCATGGCGATTAAGGACAACCCGGAGCTGGCGTATGAGTTCACCAGCAAGTGGAACACGGTTATGGTGGCTTCCGATGGCACCCGCGTGCTGGGCCTGGGCGACATCGGCCCACAGGCCGGCCTGCCCGTGATGGAAGGCAAGGCGATGCTATTCAAGCACCTGGGCGGCGTCGATGCGGTGCCGATTATGCTCGACACCAAAGACCCGGACAAGTTCATCGAGACCGTGCTGATGTTGCAACCGGCTTTCGGCGGCGTGAACCTTGAGGACATCGCCCAGCCGAAGTGCTTCAGGATTCTGGAAACCCTGCGCGCCCAGGCCGACATCCCGGTATGGCACGACGACCAGCAGGGCACCGCGTGCGTGACGCTCGCGGGGATGATTAACGCCGCGCGCATCGTGGACAAGACGTTTAAAGACCTGCACATCGCGTTCATCGGCGCGGGGGCGAGCAACGTCGCCTGTTCGCGGCTGATTTTCGCTTACGGTGTGGACCCGGCCAACTGTGTCATGGTGGACACGCGCGGCATCCTGGGCAAGCACCGCGTGGACCTGCGTGAAAAGCGGAGCATCTTCAAAGAGAAGTGGCACCTGTGCGAGATCACCAACGCCGAGGAGCGCAAGGGCGACATCGCCGAAGCGATGAAGGGGATGGACGCGGTCATCTGCTTAAGCACACCCAAGCCGGACACGATCAAGCCGGAGTGGGTGAAGAGCATGGCCGAAAACCCGATCGTGTTCGCGTGCGCCAACCCGATCCCTGAAATCTGGCCCTGGGTGGCGCAGGAAGCGGGCGCGGCGGTCGTCGCCACCGGGCGCAGCGACTTCGAGAACCAGGTGAACAACTCGCTCGGCTTCCCCGGCATTTTCCGGGGCGCGCTCGACGTGCGCGCGCGCACCATCACCGACGAGATGGCGATGGCCGCCGCCGACAGCCTGGCGCACATGGTCGATGACCGGCTGTGCCCGGAGTGCATCCTGCCCAATATGGATGACTGGGAGGTCTTCCCGCGCGAGGCCGCCGCCGTTGCGATGAAGGCGGTGGAGCAGGGCGTCGCCCGCCTCCAGACCACCTATGAGGAGGAGTTCGACCGTGCATGGTCGATCATCAAAGCCTCGCGCGACCTGACGCAGATGATGATGAAGGAGGGCCTCATCCCGCCGCTGCCGGAAGAGAGTTGAGCTGCGCCGATCTCCGAGTGATTATGTATCATCTCCCCTCACCCCTCACGCTCTGCGCAGTCCCTTCTTCTGGCTTCGCCGGGCTACTGCCCTGCCCTGGGGCGTGCGGCGTCCGGCGAAGCCGGGCTACAGTCCGGCGAAGCCGGGCTACAGTCCGGCGAAGCCGGGGTGAGGGGGAAAGTCACGTTGTGGCGCTAGAGGCGAACCGACATGGATCAGCGCGACAGCACCTTTCCCGAAATCGCCTTAGGAGAGACCGCGATGTCAAACAAAATCCTTGTGACCTATGCCAGCCGGGCCGGTTCCACCGCTGGCGTGGCTGAAGCGATTGGCAAAACTCTGGCCGAAAGCGGCGCGCAGGTAGAGGTGCGCCCCATGCAAGACGTAAAAGACCTCGCTTCATGCCGGGCGGTGGTGGCTGGCAGCGCCATTCAAGAGGGGCGATGGCTGCCGGAGGCCATGCAATTCATGCAGACTCATCAGGCAGCATTGGCCCAGAAGCCCTTCGCCGCGTTCCTGGTGTGTCTGACGTTAGCGATGCCGCGCGCGGATAAATACCGCGAGCACGTGGCGACATGGCTAGAGCCGGTGCGCGCGTTGGTGAAACCGATGAGCGAGGGCTTCTTTGCCGGGGCGCTGGACATCAGCAAAATCCCGTCGTTTCGTGACAGGCTGAAGTTTCGGTTGAGCGTCGCATTCGGCGTTTGGTCGGAGGGCGATCACCGGGATTGGGACGCCATTCGCGCCTGGGCTGCGGACCTGAAGCCCCTCCTGGAGGCATAAGATCCTCAAGATACACGCTTGGGGTTTGTGAAATATTTCTCTTTCTTGTTGGCCCAAACCTGTCACGATATATTTTACAAAGTGGATACTTGAGGTTTATACGATGAAGTGATTCAAGCTTTTGAGCCAACGACCGCGGTGCGCGTGGTGCTTGTCGTGTTTGCGGGCACCTCACCCCCGTCCCCCTCTCCCGGCTACGCCGGACTATAGCCGCAAGCGGAGAGGGGGTGTCGAGCCGCAGGCGAGACGGGGGCGAGGTAGAGAAAGGCCTTAGCACGGCCACCGGTTGGCGTAAGTTTGAATCAGTTCGATCTAAAATCATGACCTCCAATACAACAAGAAGGAGAAAATAGTGATGGCCGAAAAGAAACATGCCAGCGACGGTGTTGTCCGGGCCGGCGACCTGACCAAGCGCGTCGGCGTCGAGCAGATTCGGATGCGCGGCGTAGACGTGGATCGTCTCGTCAACCTGCTGATCGACGCTGCTGGCGCGGAGTTCACCACCTACTACTACTACACGATCCTGCGCATGTATCTGGCGGGCAACGAAGATTACAAAGAAATCTGCGAGGATGCACGCCTGGAGGACCGCGCGCACTTCGAACTCATCACGCCGCGCA
Organism: Anaerolineae bacterium; assembly: GCA_034435135.1. Classification (GTDB taxonomy): domain Bacteria; phylum Chloroflexota; class Anaerolineae; order Aggregatilineales; family JAFGMM01; genus JAOSJO01. The sequence continues at coordinate 5,766 of DAOTXU010000410.1, forward strand.
TCTATGAGTTGGGCGGCTCAATCCCGCGCGACATCCGCGAGTTCGCCGACCGCGCCGGCTGCCCCGACGCTTACCTGCCGGACGATCCCACGCCGACGAACATCCTCACGGTGCTTCTGGAGGCGGAGCGCTGCGCGATCCGCACGTGGAGCGAAATCTGCGACCTGACGCTCGGCAAGGACCCTCGCACCTACGACATGGCCTCGCGCATCCTTCAGGAAGAGATTGAGCACGAGGCCTGGTTCATCGAGCTGTTGAGCCGGGAGCGCGATGGGGTGGCGCGTCCGTCTGGGCACTTCCGCCGGGGCACGCCCGGCGAAGCGCCGTACAGCAAGAACGCCTCGTTCTACAACCCATAAGTCTGCGCGCAGCGTGACGTCGCACCGGGTGACGTTCGTCTTGCCTGACGAGTCTGAGACCTGCCTGGAGGTCGGTGAGGAGGAGTATCTACTCGAAGCCGGCTACCGGACAGGTCTCGATTTGCCCTCCATGTGCTTGCAGGGCTGGTGCATTACCTGCGCCGCGCGCGTCGAGGGCGAGGGTCAGTGGGACCAATCCGCCTCGCGCCGCTACTTCTCTGAAGACCGAGAGGCGAGGTTTATCTTGTTGTGCACCGCAAAGGCATGTTCAGATTTGCGCATTCGCACACATCAGCGTGCCGCGATGCGCGATTATCGCCTATCGCGCGGCCTCCCCACCCCGCGCGGGTAGAAGAAGATTACAGCAGCCGCAGCGCCGCCGTCAGCCGGTCGATCTCCGCGCGCGTGTTGTAGTGCGTCAACCCCACGCGCACCGCGCCGCCGCGCTCCTGCAAACCGAGTCGCTCCATGATCGCCAGCGCGTAATAGTTGCCGTCCCACACGTAGATGTCGTGCGCGGCCAGATGCTCGGCCACCGCGCGCGGGTGACGCCCGTCCAGCGTCAGGGCGACGGTCGGCGTGCGCTCGCCATAGCGCGCCGGGTCGGTGATGCCGTAAATGCGCAGGCCCGGAATCGCTTTCAACTCAGCGATCAGGTAGGCGATCATCTCGCGCTCGTATACCGAGATCGCCGCCATCGCTGCTTTGAGGTCGCGCCGTCGGCCCACAAAGTTGGGGAACTGATCGACAAGCGCGCCGCCGTAGCGCGCGCCGACCTCGGCCAGGTATTCGACCGCGGCGGCAGTCCCGGCCAACGTCTCGAAGCTGAGCGTGCCGGTCTCCCACCGCCAGGGCGGCGTGTCCTCTGCCGGGCGGACTTTGTAGGCGGGCAAACCGGCCAGCAGGTCATACCGTCCCCATAGCACGCCGATGTGCGGCCCGAAGAACTTGTAGGCGCTACACAGCAGGAAGTCGCAGCCGAGCGCCTGCACATCGAGCGGGAGGTGCGGCGCGCTGTGCACCGCGTCAAGCACGTAGTACGCGCCGACCGCGTGCGCCATCGCCGCGATCTTCGAGGCCGGGTTGATCGTGCCGATGGCGTTGGAAGCGTGCACCGTCGCCACCACGCGCGTCCGTTCGTTGAGCGCCGCTTCCAGGCTGTCCATACTGAGCGTGAAGTCCTCCACGTCGATGTCCACCCAGCGCACGGCGAGGCCGCGATCTTCCGCCGCCAGCACCCAGGGCGCGATGTTGGCATCGTGGTCCATGCGCGTCACCACGACCTCGTCGCCAGGGTTCAGGGTCTTCGCCACCGCGCGGCTGAGGGCAAAGCTAAGCGTGGTCATGTTCGGCCCAAAGACAATCTCCTCAGGACGGGGCGCGTTGAGGAAGTCCGCGACCAGGGCGCGCGCGTTCGCGGCCATCGCATCGGAGCGGCGGCTGGTGATGAACGCGCCGCCATGATTGGCGTTCATAGTAAGGTAGTAATTCGCTACCGCGTCGATAACCCGCTGCGGGACCTGCGTCCCTGCCGGGCCGTCGAAGTGAACGGGCAACGCGCCTGATTCGGCGGGGCGGTTGAGCGCGGGGAACTGCGCGCGGATGGCGGCGATGTCGAGGGGCATGGGTGTTGATCCTTTCGTGTGTGTCTTGCACCCCCAACCAATAGGCGAGTACGATGCTTTCGCAGCCACAGCAATAAGCGTACCTTCATTCCGCCGTCTGCCGCTCGACGACCGCGCCGAGCGCGCGCAGCTTGCCGTCGATGTCCTGGTAACCCCGGTCGATCTGGCCCACGTTGCGGATGATGGTCGTGCCGTGCGCGCACAGCGCCGCCAGCACCAGCGCAATCCCGGCGCGGATGTCCGGCGAGGCGATGCGCTCCGGCTCGCCGTGCAATCGTGAGGGGCCTTGCACGATCACGCGGTGCGGATCGCACAGGATGATGCGCGCGCCCATGTACACCAGCTTATCCACGAAGAAGAAGCGCGTGTCGTACATCCACTCGTGGAAGAGCGCCGTGCCCGAAGCCTGCGTCGCCACCACCAGCGCGATGGACATCAGGTCCGAGGGGAAGGCCGGCCAGGGCTGCGCCTTGATCTCCGGCACGCGGTCGCCGATGTCGGGGGTGATGACGAGCGGCTGCCCGCGTGGGATGGTGATGTCCTGCCCCTGGGTGTGCCAGCGCACCCCCAGCCGGTCAAAGACCAGCGCGATCATATCCAGATGTTGCGGGTCGGCGTTTTTGATCGTCACCTGCCCGCCGGTGACCGCCGCGATGCCGATGAACGAGCCGACCTCCAGATAGTCCGCGCCGACGCGCGCCTCCGCGCCGTGCAGCTTCTCGACGCCGTGCACCGTGAGCACGTTCGAGCCGATGCCCTCGATCTGTGCGCCCATCGCGTTGAGCATGTGACACAAGTCCTGCACGTGCGGCTCACAGGCCGCGTTGCGGATGACCGTCGTGCCTTTGGCAGTGACGGCGGCCATCAGCGTGTTCTCGGTCGCAGTGACGGAGGCCTCGTCGAGCAGGATGCTCGCACCCGTCAGGCGCTCAGCCTTCATGCGGAAGTGGTCGCGGTCATACGTGATCTGCGCGCCCATCCGCTGCAAGGCCAGGACGTGCGTGTCCAGGCGGGGGCGACCGACCCGGGCGCCGCCGGGTGGGGGCAGGATGAGCTTGCCCTCGCGGGCGAGCATTGGACCGGCCAGCACAATGCTCGCGCGGATGCTCTGCGCATGGTTGCGATCGATCGCGTGGCTGGTGATCGCCTTGGCGTGGACGCGCAGTGTGCCCGGTTCCAGCCATTCGATGGCGACGCCCAGGGTTTGCATGATCTCGCACATCACGCGCACATCGAGGATGTCGGGCACGTTGTGCAGGATGACCGACTCGTCGGTGAGCAGGCACGCGGGGATCATCTTGAGCGCGGCGTTCTTGTTGCCGCTGGCCTCAATAGCGCCGCTGAGTTCGTGCCCGCCTTCGATGACAAACTGCTCCATGAAAAATGCCTCCAGGTGTCAGATTAATCAAACAGGATGGTGACAGGGTCGCCGACTGCGACGCCGAGCGTCCGCGCCGCGCTCCTCTGGTTAACTGCAATTTCAAGCTGGCCGGCGCTGTTGACTAACGCCAGCGCTACGCCCGGCGCGGCGTAGCCGTAGCTCGGTTGGATGCCTCGAACAGCCGTCTCACCCACCGAGACAATGGCAGTCGCCGGGACCTGAACCGAAGAGCGCGGCGGGCCGAAGCGGGGCGTCAGCAAGAGAGCGCCGCCGTTCTGCCAGGCCAGGCTCCCAACGGACGTGACCACGTTGCCGAAGCGATCAATATGAATTACCTCACCGCGCAAGCCGTCGGGCATGACTTCTAACTGAGGCTGGGGCATTGAGCACATATCGGCAATCGCCGGGCCGAGTGCGCCAATCGGGACACCGTTCGCCAGGTGCGCCGCAGCCGGCGCGAAGATGTCGCGCCCATGAAACGTGTTCGAGCGCGCCGGAAGGGTGAAAGCGAGATTGGCGATCTCGACCATCGCAGCCGGCGGGTTCTGCTTGAGCACATAGCTGAGCAGGCCATTATCCGGGCCGACGAAGCGCCCATGCGCGGCCTCGACGGCGAGCGCGCGCCGCGCCGTGCCGACGCCGGGGTCTATCACCGCGACGAAGACGGTATGCGCGGGGAAGTAGGCGTATGTGGTGAGCAACACGTAAGCCGCCTGGCGCACGTTTTGCGGCTCGATCTCGTGCGTGATGTCCACGATGTGCGCAGCCGGGGCAATGCCCAGGATGACGCCTTTCATCACCGCGACATAGCCATCCGCCATGCCGAAGTCGGTCAGCAGAGCAATTATAGGGGAGGGCTGTGTACTCATAGCGGGGCAAATTGTAGCGCGGGTGTCAGGCGAGGCAAACGCGCCGCTACTGATCCTCTGGCGCGCGCGTTATAATCCGCCGTGCAAGGCGGAAACATGAACGAAGAAGGGAAACGATGAAATACGCAACGGCTGAAATCGACGGCAAGCGCATGATCGGCGTGATCGACGCGGGGCGCTTCGCGCCACTGGCGTTTGCCGGCGATATGCGCGCCTTCATTGAGGCAGACGCACCCCAGGTGGAGACCGGAGCAGCGCGCCCGCTGGCGCAGGTGAAGCTCTGCGCCCCGATTGACAACCCCAGCAAAATCCTCGCCCTTGGGCGCAACTACGCCGAGCACGCCGCCGAGGAGGGCGCAGCTCTGCCGGCTGAGCCGTTGATCTTCGCCAAGCTGCCTAGCGCCATCGTCGGGCATGGCGACGCGATCCGCTGGGACCCGGAGATCACCAAAGAAGTGGACTGGGAGGCGGAGCTGGCGGTGATTATCGGGCAGCTGGCGCGCAACGTCGCCGAGGCGGAGGCGCTGCGCTACGTGTTCGGCTATACCTGCGCCAACGACGTGACCGCGCGCGACCTCCAGCACGGCGACGGGCAATGGACGCGCGGCAAGAGCCTGGACACGTTCTGCCCGCTCGGCCCCTGGATCGAGACCGAGATCGACGACCCGAACGCCCTGAGTATAGCGTCGTGGGTCAATCTGGACCGGATGCAGGACAGCAACACGCGCCATATGGTGTTCAAGGTCCCGCACCTGATCGCCTACCTCTCGCGCATGTTCACGCTCTACCCCGGCGATCTCATCCTCACGGGGACGCCCTCCGGCGTGGGGTTTGCGCGCAAGCCGCCGCGCTTCCTGAGCGACGGCGACAGTGTGCGCGTGGAGATCGAGCGCATCGGCGTGTTGCAGAATGTGTGCCAGGTGGAGAGAAGTTAAACAGGAGTAATGAGCGGGCGGCTTATCTTGTTGGCTCCACTGACCGTAGCGCTGGCGGGGTGCCAGCGCCGTTGGGTAATGCACAGGATGAGAATGTTACCGAGTTAGCGCCAGCGTCTCCTAGTTCCCCACTCGGTGGATGGACGCAGCGCATATTAACCATACACTCGCCGCTGCTTTTGAGCCTGGACCATGTAAGTTTATTGGAGCACTGCAATGCAGCATAGCGACAAAGTGCGGATATTGTTTGTCTGCCTGGGCAACATCTGCCGCTCGCCAATGGCGGAGGCGGTCTTCAGCCACCTTGTCAAGGAGGCCGGCCTGAGCGACCGCATCCTCGTGGACTCCGCCGGCACGAGCGACTGGCACGTCGGCGAGCGCGCGCATCCGGGTACGCGGGGCATCCTGGCGCAGCACAACATCCGCTACGACGGGCGCGCGCGCCAGATCACCGACGCGGACCTGAGGGACTTTGATTACATCCTGGCGATGGACCGGCACAACCTAGCCGATCTCCGCGTCCTTGCCAATGGCACGACCGACGCGGAAATCCGCCTCTTCATGGACTACGCGAACGGTGTGCGCGAGCGCGACGTGCCCGACCCCTACCTCACCGGGCGCTTTGAAGAGGTATACCGGCTGGTGCGCGCCGCCGCCGAGGGGCTGCTGGCTCACATCCGCGAGAGGCACGGCCTGTGATCCCCCGCGACGTGCAGGTCGCGCTGGAGGCCGCACTCGGCGGGGCCGTGAAAGAGGCGCACGCGGTGTACGGCGGCGACATCAATCAGGCCACGCGCGTGACCTTGCAGGACGGCCAGGCGCTCCTGCTCAAGTGGAACCGGGGCGCGCCGCCCGACTTCTTCGAGGCGGAGGCGCATGGGCTGCGCGCGCTCGCGGCGGCGGGCGCAATCCGCGTGCCGGCGGCCCTGGCGGTGGGGAGCGACCCGGCGTTCCTGGCGCTGGAATGGATCGAGGAGGCGCAGGGCGGCATCGACCGGGACGTCTTCGCGGAGGACTTCGGGCGGGCGTTCGCGGCGCTGCACCGCGTGGCTGCGCCGGAGCACGGCCTGGACCGCGACAACTACATCGGCGCAACGCCGCAGATCAACACGCCTTCGCCAAGCTGGACTGAGTTCTACCGCGACCGGCGCATCGGCGCGCAGATACGCCTCGCCCGCGAGCGCGGTCGCCTCCCACGCGAGCGCGAGGCGCTGCTGACGAAGCTGCAAGACTGGCTCGATGTGTTCCTCGATGACGCGACGATGACGCCCTCGCTCCTGCACGGCGACCTGTGGGGCGGCAACTACATGGTCGGCTCTACTGCCGAGCCGGTGCTGATCGACCCGGCGGTGTATTACGGCCACCGCGAGGCCGATCTCGCCATGACGGAGTTGTTCGGCGGCTTCCCGCCGCGCTTCTACGCCGCCTACAACGAGGCGTATCCACTCGACCCCGGCTACGAGGACCGGCGCGAGCTTTACCAACTCTACCACGTGCTCAATCACATGAATCTCTTCGGCGGTGGCTACGGCAGCCGCGCAGACAGCATCGCGCGTCGGTATGTGGGGTGACATCCCCTAGAAACCCTCTTCGCCTGTGCTATACTTGCATCGGATGCGCATGTCAATCGTCCACGAGGAGAAGATGGATGCTACGCTCAAAACTGCTTCACCCCACCATTCTGTACGCGCTCGGTAAGGCCGGGCATGGCAGCAAGGTGCTCATCGCTGACGGAAACTACCCCTTCACAACCGGCTCCAACTCCGCCGCTGAGCATGTCTACCTGAACCTGATGCCCGGCATGGTCAAGGTAACCGACGTACTGGAAGCGATCCTGAGCGCCGTCCCCATAGAGACTGCCGAGGTTATGGCGACCGCCGACGGCAACGAGCCGAGCATCTGGGCCGAGTTCCGCGCGATGATGCCCGACATCGCGCTCAAGCCATTAGAGCGCTTCGCCTTCTACGACGCCGCACACGACCCCAACGTAGCGCTGGTGGTCGCCACTGCCGAGCAGCGCCTTTATGCCAACATCCTGCTCACCGTCGGCGTCGTGCCGCCGACATGAGAATCGCAGCTCAGAACAGGGTTAACCCGCAGATCACGCAATTCTCCTCGTTTTTCGGCGCGCGCGGATCGCACATGCCGGGAGTTGAGGATGTACCTTGCCTACTCATCACGACCTCTTGGCATTGATGAGAAAACGGGGTAAGTTAGTCCATATACGGCTATTGGATTTGCGCGGCTCAATTCCAGGCGCCCTCACCTCGGTGAGGGTCTCTTGTTGTACGCCGCCGTTGGCCGGCGCGCTGCACCGTTCCGACTGGGACGCCATCATGTTTCGAGGAGACGCTTATGACCTCGTCACAACGTTACGACGCGATTATCATCGGGGCCGGCCAGGCGGGGTTGCCGCTGGCGCTCGCGTTGGGGAAGCATGGGAAGAAAACCGCCGTTATTGAGCACGAACATGTGGGCGGCACGTGCATCAACAAGGGGTGCACGCCAACCAAGGCGATGGTCGCCAGCGCGCGCGTGGCCTACCTGGCGCGGCGCGTTGCCGACTACGGCGTCAGGATCGGCGGCCCAGTCACGGTGGATTTACAGGCTGTGCGGCAACGCAAACGCGACATCGTAGACAGCTGGCGCGACGGCTCGACACGCCGGCTGACAGGCGCGGCGAACGTGGATTTGCTCTTCGGCGAAGGGCGTTTCACGGGGCCGCACAGCGTTGAGGTGCAGCTCAACAGGGGCGGCGTCCGCCATCTCACCGCCGAACTGATCTTCATCAACACCGGCGCACGGCCAGCCGTCCCGCCGATAGAGGGCCTGTCCGATACACCGTTTCTCAACTCGACCACGATCATGGAATTGGGCGAAACGCCGCAACACCTGCTGGTGCTCGGCGGCGGCTATATCGCTCTGGAGTTCGGCCAGATGTTCCGCCGTTTCGGCAGCCAGGTGACCATCGTGCAGCGCAGCAAGCATCTGCTCTCCCGCGAAGATGACGACGTCGCAGAGGCGATCGCTGACATTCTGTGCGAGGACGGCGTCGAAACGCTGCTGAACACCGCCACGCTGCGCGCCACCCGCGCCGGCGGGGAAGGCGTCGCGCTGATCGTGCGCACGCCTGAGGGAGAACGCACCCTCGCCGGCTCGCACCTGCTGGTGGCGACGGGCCGAACGCCCAACACCGAACGCCTCAACCTGGAGGCCGCCGGCGTCGAGAGGGACGAAGGCGGCTTCATAAAGGTGAATAAGCGGCTGGAGACCACCGCGCCGGGTGTCTACGCGCTGGGCGACGTGAAGGGCGGCCCACAGTTCACACACATCTCCTATGACGACTACCGCATCATCAGAACCAACCTGCTCGAAGGCGGTGTCGCCGCCATCGACGGGCGGCTGGTGCCTTACACCGTCTTCACCGACCCGCAGTTGGGCCGCGTGGGGCTGACCGAGCGCGAGGCGCGCGAAGCGGGCCGGAACATCGGAGTGGCGAAGATGCCGATGACCCGCGTCGCACGTGCAACGGAGGTGGGCGAGCCGCGCGGCTTCATGAAAGCGGTCGTCGATAAGGACACCGGCCAGATACTCGGTTGCGCCGTCCTCAGCGTCGAAGGCGGCGAGATCATGGCGATGATACAGATGGCGATGATCGGCAAAGTGCCTTACACCCTGATCCGTGACGCCGTCTTCGCCCACCCGACGCTGGCGGAATCGCTGAACAACCTGTTCTACGAGGTGTGAAAGGCGGATGCGGACGCGAAGCAAATGCTATGATGCAAGAATATGAAATGCAAAGGCCGGGGGCAATCCCGGCCTTTTGTTGCCCAATCGCGCCCGGCGCGTTTCACGGCCATCGGCGCAGCATCTCAGTGAGCAGGCGCACGCCGTAGCCAGTCCCGCCTTTGGACTGGTACGGAAGCGCAGGTTTTTCACCCATCATGACGCCGGCCATGCCCGCGATGTCGAGGTGCGCCCAGGGATACTCGGTGAACTGCTTGAGGAACATCGCCGATGCGCCCACCCCGCCGTGACGCCCAACGCTGTTCTTGATGTCGGCGGTGTCGCTCTGGATCGTTTCAAAATACTCCGGGAAGAGCGGCATGTGCCACACGCGCTCGCCGGTGGCCGCCGCCGCCGCCTGGATATGTGCGCGCAGCTTCTCATCGGCGCAGAAGAGTCCCGCCGCCATGCCCGTCCCCAGCGCGATCACGCACGCGCCGGTCAACGTCGCCAGATCCACCACCGCCGCTGGCTTGTAACGGGCCGCGTAGCACAGCGCGTCGGCGAGGATCAGGCGACCCTCCGCGTCGGTCGAGATGACCTCAATGGTCTTGCCGTTCATCGCTGTGAGCACGTCGGCGGGCTTGTAGGCGCGCCCGCCGGGCATGTTGTCGGTGGCCGGGACCAGCCCGACGAGGTGCAACGGCAGCTTGAGCGCGGCTGCCGCCTGCATCGCGCCCAGCACCGCCGCCGCGCCCGCCATATCGGATTTCATGGTCTCCATGTTCTCGCCGGGCTTCAGGCTGATGCCGCCTGTGTCAAACGTGATGCCCTTGCCGACTATCACGACCGTATCGGCGGCAGCGCCGGGGTTGTATTCCAGGACGATGAACTTGGGCGGCTCCTCGGTGCCGCGCGCCACGCCCAGGAACGCCCCCATGCCGAGTCTCTCCATGTCGGCGCGATCCATGATCTCGACGCGCAGCCCAAAGCGTTGGCCAATGCGCCGGGCCGTTTCCGCAAGCATCGTCGGCGTGGCGACGTTGGGCGGGTTGTTGACCAGGTCGCGCGCCAGCGCGGTGGCCTCGGCGATGATCTCGCCCGCCCGCGCGCCGGCTTCGACGGCAGCGGCGTTGTCGCCGGGGCGCACGACCAGCTCCAGGGCGTCGAGCGCCTTCTGTTCATCGTCGCTCGTCTTGAGGCCGCGCCACTGGTAGAGCGCCAGCAGCGACCCCTCGACCACCGCCTGCGCGGCCACGTCCGGCGCGAGGCCCGCCGCGCCCGCGCCCTGCACGATGGTTCCCACGACCTTCGCGCCGACGTCGCGCGCTTTGACGGCAGCGTGCGCCGCCGCGCGGCGCACCGTCTCGACCGAGAACTCCTCCCGCTTGCCCAGGCCGACCACGATCACCCGGCGCGCAGGGATCGCGCCGCGCGGGTAGAACACGACCGCCTCGCCCGCCTTGCCGGTCAGGTCGCCGCCCTCGATCAACGCGCTGATCGCGCCGCCGAGCGCCTGGTCCAGCGCTTGGGTCGCGCCGCCGACGCTCTTGTCGTCAAACAGGTTCACGATGATGGCGTCAGCAGGGTATTGCTCGATGACGCCGGTTTGAACGCGAATCTCCATTGGGAAAACCTGCCCTTTCCGTGCAAACCCCTCGCCCTTAGGGCGAGGGCAGGACGAAGTGGACGGAATGTGGATGGCGACGTTACTTGGTGGGTTGCGCTTGCACCGCGACGATCTTCAAGTCAGGGAAGAACTGCCGCACCGTGCCGGCGACCCACCCTTGAAGCGTATAAGGTGAGAGTGGACAGCCCAGGCACGCCCCGCCCAACTCGACTTTGGCCGTTTTACCGTCGTATTCAAGGAGCTTTACCGAACCGCCGTGATAATACTCGATATATGACGACAGGGCTTCGACCAACGCTCTCAGGCGTTCCACGTCGGTAGCGTCTTTGGGGAGTTTCGCAGCCTCAGGTGAAAGGTCTACCATAGCGTTTCCTTTTTTCTCGTGCGTTATGCGTTGGGTAACGTTTTCGCTCCATCAGAGCGTAACGATTCAGGGGGTGAATGTCAAGTCTGTCGATTTGCGGTATCGTTAGGGGGCAGACTGGCAGGTTCATCGGGAAGGGATAATGGCTGATCTGACGCTTTGGGAGGCAATCAAGAAGTTTACGTCCGTCACGCGCGGCCTATCCGAGGCGGACCTTGACCACATCGAGCGGCAGCGCGCGCTCGCCGCGGAAATCGCCGCCCGCGCCGAGGACGTGGCGCGGACGGTCGCCGGGTAGAGGAGTGAGCCTGACTGCCGGTTCGCGCCATGAAAAAAGTCCCTCGTCGGGACTCTTTCAGCCAAGCAGGGGTGAATGCGCAGACCTTCTACCGTGCGCTTACGGAGACGGCCTGCCCGGCTGCCGGCTCGGTTCGGGGCGCAGCCGCCATCAAGAAACCGGCGTACATCAGGGTTGCCGCCACCAGTTCGCCAATATACAGGTACTGACCGTAGCCCAGGCGCGTCAGGGAACTGGCGAAGCCGATGGAGAGCGCGCCCGCCGCGATGAGCACGTTGCCGATCACGCGGTTCGGCAACACCCGCTTGCGCCAGAACAAATACGCCGAATAGAGCGCGCCTCCCACCAGCGTCACCAAGCCGTAGATGTTGAAGAACGGCGTCGTCAGGCGAACCGGCGCCCCTTTAGGCATGATCTCGCGGTACTGCTCGCTGATGGCGACGCCCGGCTCAAAGTGATTCGGGTCGAGAGCCGTCGTGAGCATCAAAACCGCTGCGATCAGGCTGCCCACGACCAGGACGCCAGTCACGACACGGACCCATTGTTTCTTCACGAGGAGAACCAGCGTCCCGTGCCCGATCCAGGCCGCGTTGAGCGCCGCGCCGAAGAGATACCAGATGTAGAAGAGGGCCGCGCTCCAACCCAGGATCAGATAGGCCTCCGCGAAACTGCCCGCCCCGAACATGAACAGGCCGATGGTCCAGAACAGGAATGCGGGATTGCGGCGCACCAGATAACGCCGGAACACCGAGACCGTGAAAGCGAACATGATGACGGTCGAAATGAACGGCAGCACGTTGTTGATGGACATGAGCTTACTTCTCCCTTTTGATCCAGCGAACGTTCATAGTGGTTAACTGTCGCTAATCAGGACATCGTAGAATCGCCCTTGTCGAGATACATCCCAGGGATGGGAACAAACCCACGTCTTAACGAGCAGACGCCATATCTGGGAGTAGTCAATTGGCTCATGATTCCATGATGTCGTGA
>DAOTXU010000411.1:0-21585 GCA_034435135.1 Anaerolineae bacterium
CCCGTATGACGGGAGAGGGGGCAAAGATACCCCCAATCTGGGTTTATAATCCCCTCTCCCCTTGTGGGAGAGGGGATTTAGGGGTGAGGGGAAGCAAGGGCGACCTTTTCAAACACATTCTTAAAAACCTCAGCCTTCCGGGTTAAATGGCGCGTTATTGGCGTTATTCGCGGCTTCATCTGCCTTTCATGCAATCGCCCCGATCGCACCCTTGACAGCTTATTCATTGTAACATACACTGTCTCTATCAGAAACCGTAACCTCAATATATTTCTCGGCCTCTTCCGCCTGAATCATCGCCGATTACGTTCTTCACCATTCAGCGGAGCAGTATGGCATCGATATAGACGTCAGGAAGGAGGTGCCGAGAGACAGTCCCCAAATAATCAAGGCAAAAAAGCACAAGCTTGTTTAATCGGTTCCGTATCGACATGAGGAGGGAGAACCGTGAGCGACAACAAGATCACTCGTCGTGATTTCTTGCGCCTAACCGGCGCAGCCGGGGCCGGCGCTCTGGCGAGCAAGGTCTCCAAGAAATTCGCTATGCCTGCTTTCGTGAGGCAGGTCGGCGATTGGGACTTTACCGATCCTGCTCAGGTCGGAGAAGCGCTTAAGGCCGAAGGCGCAAAGGTTGTGATCCACACCTGGGGATTCTCTGGACTTCCCGAAACGCACATTATCCCCAAATTTGCCGAGTACACCGAAGCCATGTATGGCGTCCCGGTCACGCTTGAGTGGGCCACGGGTGACTTCGGGGCTTTCATGCGCGAGCTGCCGTTGGCGGACAAGCATATCCGTGACGTGGGCATTGACGTGATCGACAAGGAAGAAGAGTATTTCGCCCGCATCATGGCGCTGGAGTGGGGCGAGCCTGTGGACCAGGAGCAGTACGAGCCGCTGCTCTTCAACCTGTGGGATGTTGAAGACCCCTACATCTTCCGGGCCGAACCGGAGGTCAACGGCGGCGACATCTACGGCGTGATCTACCAGGGCTATGAGTGGCTCCAGGCCATCTTGCGCAAAGACAAGATCGACCTCGCCAACTACGTGGACTGGACAGACCTGGCGCGAGACGAGATGACGGACAAGGGCATCGACTATGCGTTTAACGATTCCCGCGGTCACTTCGTCTTCATGGGCATCCTCAACTCCCTCATCCAGCAAGGGATCGTCGAAGGGGACCTGTGGTCCGAAGAGGCCTGGGAAGCCGGCATCACGTGGTGGGGCGAGAACATGGAGGACAAAATCCACAAGTGGGGGGACATCGGCAACGACCCCACGATGCGCCTCATGCTGCAAACCGGCGAAGCGTGGTGGGCCGGCCTTTGGGGTGTTTACACCCGCGAGTTGCTGGGCACCGACTGGAACCGGCGCGACGATGTGCTCGCCCCGTTCTACCCCAAGTCGGGCATTGCCGCCGACCGCGAGACCATGACGCCGGTGCAGGGCGCCGATCACCCCGTTGGAGCGCGCGTCCTCATCAACTGGTTCCTGAGCACCGAGTTCCAGCACGCCGGGTGGTACAAAGAGGCCCCGGACGAGGAAGCCATTAACCACTGGGGCATCACCGAGGACAAATATCTTGTGGTCTACTGCGGCGGCGTTCGCCCTGAGCACCGCGAGCTGATGCCGGATTGGGCAAAGCCCTATCACCCCGCGGACCCCGGCAGCCTGATCCTGCTAGTCAATTGGGAATGGTACACACCGAAGGCGGAGTGGATCTCCAAGACTTACGACCAAATCGTCAGGGGGATGTAGCCAACAGTGAAATCCCTTAAGTTGAATCGTGTGGGAGGGGATGCCCCCTCTCACACGGCTTTAGCTGGTCGGCTGCAGGCCTGGTACCGGCGACGCGGCACAACCCTGTTGCTGCTTGCGCCGTTGCTGATCTATATGGCGCTGGTCTTTGCGTTACCTGTAGGCTATCAGGTTGCCTTCGCGTTCTATTCGCGCGAGTTGTACAAAGGCGTCCTTTGGCAACCTGTGCCCGATTTCACCCTGGAGAACTTCAGCCGCGTCTTCAGTGAAGAAGAGTATCTCAGAAGCCTGGGATGGACCGTTGGGGTGGCTCTGTTCACGGCGACGGTTTCGATCACGCTCTCTCTGCCTGTCGCTTACTTTTTGGCGCGATACCAACCGAAGGGTAAAGCCATTATTGAGCTTTCTTTTCTGCTGCCCATCTTCGGCGAGGCTTTCACGCTCTATGCGTTAGCATACGCCTTTGCGCCGGAAGGTCCCTTGAACTGGCTCTTAATGGGTCTGGGCCTTGTCCAGAAGCCGGTGCAGTTGATCGGTTCGCCTCTGTCGGTGATTATTTGGATGTCCATTCCGACCCTGTCGGTATTGCTGATACGAAGTGCTCTGGTCGGCGTGGATGTGATGTACGAAGAAGCCGCGCAAACGATGGGCGCGAATGCGCTCCAGACTTTCGTGAGGGTCACCTTTCCGCTCGCTAAAAAAGGCATCATGGGCGCCTTGTTGCTGAGTGTTTCTGGCGCTGTGGGGGTATATACGGTGCCGCTCATCCTGGTCGGCCCCTACAACATCTGGTTAGCGAATAAGATTCAACGGGAGGTAGACCCCTTCTTCAACTATCCCATGGCATCCGCGCTGGGGGTTATCCTTACCGCTCTATGTGCGTTTCTCATGTACCTGTATCTGCGCACACAGGAAGCAGGGGAGCAAACTTGAGGCTACCACGCTGGACTTTGGTGCTTCTCAATATCTACGCTCTGATCCTGGCCGCCATTCTGCTTTGGCCGGTTTTTCAGATGGTATTGACCTCGTTCACCTCCGACGTGGTCTTTCCGCCCCGGCATTTGTCAACCCAGGCCTTCGAGCGCGTCCTGTGGCCGGGCTTCTTTCAGGCGCTGGGCTACAGCCTCAGGCTCGCTTTTTGGGTGACCCTGCTGCTGATTTCGGTTTGCCTGCCGGCTGCGTATGCCCTGGAGCGGCGGCGATTTCGCGGGCGCAGTCTGCTGGCCGTGCTGATCTTCGTGCCCACCATCTTCCCGTCGGTGACGTACATCTCGGCGATTGGGGTCTATGTATTTATCTTCTTCACCGAGTTGCGAGGGACATTCCCGGTGATTGTGATTGGCACCGCGATGACGGCCATTCCTCTGGTCGTGCGCTCGATCCAGGGGTCCATTGCCACAGCCGATCCGGTGTACGAAGAGGCCGCTTTGGTGATGGGCGCCAGCCCGCTAAGAACCTTCATCAAGGTTACCCTGCCTCTGATTGCGCCGGGCCTGATTACAGCAGCCATGATCTCCTTCACTTCGGCTGCCACAGCTTTCTTAGCGCCTTGGATCTTGGGCACCAAAGAGCCAACGGTTGCCATTTATATCTATCGGGACCTGAGTAAACTGGGATTTACGCCCGAATTGGCCGTTCAAGTTCTGGCGATGGAAATCGTCGTCCTGGGCGCAGTGCAGACGCTCTACTTCGTCTTCCGCAAACAGCTCCGAGGGCTTTTCGTCTAGCGAGAAGGGTTATGGCAACTGTCCGCATCAACAATCTTGTCAAGCGGTTCGGTCCCGTCGTCGCCGTCGACCACGTGACCGTAGAGATCCCCGAAGGCTCACTGACGGGGGTTCTCGGACCATCGGGTTGTGGCAAGACCACCCTCCTGCGCTGCATTGCTGGCCTTACGATGCCTGATGAGGGCCAGATCTTTATCGGCGATCACGATGTGACTCATGAGCAGCCATTCCGGCGCAACCTGGGCATGGTGTTCCAGCGACCGTCGATGTTTCCCCACATGACCGCCTACGAGAACATCGCGTGGGGCTTAAGGTTGCGGCGCTGGCCTAAGAATCGAATCGCAGAACGAGTGCGGGAGATCCTGCGCCAGGTCCACCTGGAGGGCATGGAGGATCGCACCTTCAGCAAGCTTTCCGGTGGACAGGCCCAGCGCGTGGTCATCGCGCGCGCGCTGGCGCCCGAACCAGACCTGCTGCTCCTGGACGAGCCACTCAGCGCGCTAGACGCGAAGTTGCGCGATGAACTGAAGCTGGAAATTGCGGAGATTCACCGGAAGGTCGGTTGTACTACCCTCCTCGTGACGCACGACCAGGGCGAAGCGCTCGCCATTGCCGATAACGTTCTGCTCATGGACGAAGGCAAGATTGTACAGGAAGGCTCGCCGCTCGACATCTACCGGAACCCGAAAACAATGTTCAGCGCCGATTTCATTGGCACAAACAATTTCCTGCCAGGCCGGGTCATCGATGTGGGCGAAGAGGTGTTCGTGGCGCTGGACGGGTCAGGGATCAAGCTAAGGGTGGGTCGAGACCGAGACAATATTGATCCTGGAACGCCGGTATGGGCGTGCGTGCGGGCCGACGATATAGATGTCATTGATGAAGACCAATCGGCTAAGTACCGCAACGTGGTCTCTGTAACTGTGGAACGGTCATCGTTGACTGGGGGCACAGTGATCGTCGAGGGCCAGTTGGACGCAACCCCAATTCGGATCCACGTTGGGGGAAGTCGCAGGTTCGGTCTCCTGAACGCAAGCGGCTCGACTATTACCTGTGCCTTTGGGCACATCTCGTTAATACCCCGTGCCGACGGAGCATGACTTTCCGAATTGTCGATCGGTTAGCATCGCCCGATATCCATAGCGAGCGAATGCGGAAATAGGATATGCGTTACCGGCCCTATATCATTGCGCACCGAGGCGCCTCAGGCCGGTATCCCGAAAACACCCTGGTCGCATTCCGTCAGGCCATAGCTGTAGGGGTGGACTGGGTGGAGTTGGACGTTGTCACAACGGCGGATGGGGTTGTAGTGGTAAGCCATGACGCGAGCGTTGACAGGTGTACAAATGGACATGGCAGGATTGGGGAGATGTCGTTGGCGCAGGTAAGGGAGTTAGATGCGGGTGTGCGTTTTGGAGAACAGTTCGCGGGCGAGCGAATCCCCTTGTTGGAAGAAGTGATCGATTTAGTTCGCCGGAGTCCGGCGCGCCTTTGTATCGAGATAAAGGGAGAGACAACAGAGCGATACCTGCGAACCGCTCAGACTGTGGTCGATGTCTTACACCGCCGCGCGGTTATCCGCGAAGCGGTGGTCACGTCGTACAGCCCCGAATGTCTGCGCGCGATCAAGGAATGGGAGCCTCTGCTCGCTGCCGCGCTCGACCCTGACAGGCAGGACGGCACGTATTCGCCCTGGGAGCTATGTCAGCAAGTGCTCCGCTGCGGGGCCAATTTCATGTTGCATGACTATAGAGCGCTTACGGCTGACATCGTAGATGAAGCGCATCAGCACGGGTTCAGTGTGTGGACCTGGATCGTCAATAACCCTGCCGACATGCGCCGTGTGACAGCGATGGGGGTCGATGGCATCATGACGGACTACCCCGAACTGTTGAAAGCCGTACAAGATGAGACAGGGAGCGGCATCCATGCGTGATCTCAACCCATTTCAAAAGCCAGGGCAATGGTATAAGGGCGCGTTCCATGTACATACGACGAATTCCGATGGGAAGCTTACACCCGCTCAGGTGGTGGAAGCGCACCGTGAGCACGGGTATCACATTCTGGCGGTGACCGATCACGACGTGGTTACGGATCTCTCATCCTTCGACGATGGCGGCTTTCTAACAATTCCAGCAGTCGAAATCGGCTATGATCGTAACGCCGTTGGGCAGAGTTACCATCTCGTGATGGTGGATGTGCAGCGCATGGTTGATCTGCCTCGGCACACCCCTATCCAGACCGCCATCGAACGCTGGACAGGTGCGGCGAGCCTGATTCATCTGGCGCATCCTTACTGGTCAGGTATGAGCGTTGCAGAGATATTTCCATTAGAGGGGTTGGTAGGGCTGGAGATTTATAACACCAGTTCGGAGACCGACCTGGGCAAGGGACTGGCTACAGTGCACTGGGATGACATGCTGGTGAGAGGAAAACGTTGGTGGGGATACGCCGTCGATGATGTGCATTGGTTAAGCGAGGAGGGCCGAATCTACGACGCCTTTGGGGGATGGGTCTGGATTAAAGCGGAGAAGCTGGAGCGGGAGGTCGTTTTGCGCGCCCTGCGAAACGGGCATTTCTATAGTTCGAGCGGTCCGGAAATCGTTGATTTTTGTGTGGAGAATGGGGTCGCCCGCCTGCACTGCTCTGAAGCCACGACCATCAACTTCGTCGGTGACACCCAGTGGGGTTTCCAGCGTCGCGCGCAGCCGGGGCGCACTATCACCGGGGCCGAATACCGTCTCTCCGGCAATGAGCGGTATCTCCGCGCCGAATGTATCGATGCCGAAGGGCGCATGGCCTGGACGAATCCCATCTTCTTATAGATTTTGGGGGTGCCTATCTTGCTGAAGACGCAGTTGACGAACCGCCTGAGGAGAGGCCATCCATGATCGTCGTCACTTTGCTGGGCACGGCTGACGCGGCAGGCATTCCCGTGCATGGGTGCAACGCCCCGGCGTGCCAGGAGGCGTTTCGTTATCCCTGGTTGCGGCGGCTGCAAACCTGCATCCTGGTTCAGACTGAGCAGGCGAGTATCCTCGTGGACATGGGCAGCGACAGGCATATGCAGAACTTGTTTGATGTATACCTGGATGCTGTGTTCGTCACCCATCTCCACCTGGACCATGTCGCCGGGCTTGCTGCGCTGCGCTGGACGCAACAACCCGGCGGATTACCCGTTTACTACCCCAAAGGGGGGACCGGCGACGGCGCATGGGTGATAGAGCCTGAGGTTGTGGAGCAGATACGCCCCCAGCCGATGGCCCGCTTCGCACAGAAAGCGATCAAGGATCTGTCGGTGACGGCAGTCCCGTTAAATCATGGCGACACGATCACGCACGGTTACCTGATCGAAGCAGAGAGGGGGTCGGTGGCTGTTTTGCTCGACACGCGCGGTCTTCCAGAGGAAACCTTCGCGTTCCTGACCGACCATCGCCCCGACCTAGCCATCGTAGACTCTACGTCCAGCCCCGGTCGCGCGAGCGGAGGTCACAATGACGTGATCGAGGCGCTGGCGACGATCCAAAAACTGGATGTGAAGCGCGGCGTGCTTTCGCACATTGCTCCGCACAACTGGCCGTACCGTGAGTTATTGTCTTATGTTCACGAACGCGATGGCAACCGCAGCGTGGTTGCTTACGATGGAATGATGCTAGCGGTATAACGGTCGGGCACCGCTGGCTTGGGCGCGCGGCGAGATCGTATACCACATGCCAGCCAGTGGGGCGATGTGGGCGTCTACGCTTGCGCGGGCGGGCAATCTGTCCGTTCGAGAATCAGGTTCGTCAGACGCGATCCTTTCTTTGCCCAGACCCCGCTCTTACGCGGTGCTACCGCGAGCACTGCCCGGCGTGTACTGGCCGAATTCGTGCACGGCCTCTATTGCCGCAACGATGTTCTCTGGCGGCACATGATACTGGATGTTGTGCACTGTGGCCCAGACAAACCCGCCGCCCGGACTGAAGATTCTCACGCGCTCCGCCACGTGCTCACGGACGTCTTCTGGCGTGCCAAACGGCAGAACCCTTTGGGTATCTGCGCCGCCGCCCCAAAACGTGATCCGGTCACCGAACGTGTCTTTGAGCCACTGCGGGGCCATCCCCTTGGCTGATGTCTGGACCGGGTTGAGGATGTCAATCCCAGCGCGTATCATCGGTTCGATCAAGTTGGGGATGCTGCCGCAGCAGTGTTTGGCGATCTTCCACGGCGTATGCTGGTGAATCCAGTCGCACTGCTTTTGGTAGCACGGCACATACAGTTCCTCGAATATAGCCGGAGAGAACATCTCCGCGTTTTGCGTGCCGTAGTCGAAGCCGTCGATCATGATGATGTCGATATCTTCGCCGATGGCTTCCCAGTAGAGTTTCAGGTTGTCCAGAGCGATTTCGGCGGCAAGCGCAAACAACTCGCGCGTATACGCCGGCTGTGACACCTGCACAACCATCCACTCGGCAATCGAGCCTATCCAGGGCGGCCCCAACACCGCCTCACCCCAGTTAGTCATCATCAGCGCCTTGTCGGTCGTGCGGCGCAGCGTTCTTGCCGTTTCCTGTAGAAAGCGGAGCGTCTCATCGGTCAACCGCCGCCATCCGGAGCGCAGCAACGACTCAATCGCGGGCGGTTCATAGTCCAGGTTCCAGCCCGTCACAGAAAGCATGTCGAAGTAGTAGCCGTCCTTCGGCATCCGCGCGATGACGGGCTTGTCGGGATCGCTGTCCCGGTGCATGAGCCAGTGGCCCTCCGGTGAGATTTCCACCGCGAAGTTGCCGGGCATCAGCACCTCGGTGCCGTCAAGCAGTGTCCACGGTTTGTAATCCCGCCTGGGCAAATGCTCGAAAGTGATCGCTTCCGGCTCTACCGGGAGCACGTCCAGATCGAATCGTTCCACTAGGTCATACGCGACCTCGCCAAGCATCTGAAATACGTCGGTAACTCGCACGGTCCCGCTAAGCCCCAGGTGGCGGCGCAGACGGACCAATGCGCCGGCCATAATCCCGGTGACGATGGACCCGCCCAGATCGATGGGTACGCGGTCTGGCTCCTCGTGGTTGATGGCTTTCAGAACCCGCTCGCGGCTGTTCATGGTCCCCCCTTTGTGACTGTAATCGATTCGATCAAAGGAACCACAGGTACCAACCCATCGAACCCTCGCGCCAGCGCTTCTCGGTAGCGCCGTCCAGGTCGTCGCTCGGCGCGAAGGTCTGCCCAGGGGTTGCGATTCATGCCCCCAGTCTAACCGCCCAGTCCCAACTTTTCAAATGGCCTCTGAACGAGAAACCCGCCGCAGCGAAGCGCTGGCAAAGCGCGCAGGAGACTCCGGCAAGCACGTCCCTCGGTGGGAATTCTCTGCGCCGTCCCCGCCGAGACCACCCAGAGCTTCAGCGCTGTGACCCTCCCGTTGCCCGCAGGCGTCAAGCCGACGCCGGCCATTATGCAGGCTGGGGATGTGTTGTTCTTCAACGGCTCGCTGGTTCACGGTAGCTTCCCAAATACGACCACCGACCGCTTCCGCCGCTCGTTGATCGGCCATTACATTGCCGGCGAGGCGCAGAAAGTGGGTGGGTGCGCCAGCGACCTCAGCCGCACGTTGGGTGCGCTGCTCAGATCCGACCTGTCCGATGCAACGAGTCCCATTCGTCCCAGGAGTTGCCGCCCGGCGCAAGCGTGCTATATTGGTTCCGATTGTGCGTCGGAAACCACGGAGCCAATCCCGTGCCGGTACCAGATCAAGAGAAGACTGACAACCCCAACCCACCAAGCGGCGACGCGACGCCCCAGCGCAACGACCCGAAAGTCGTGCGGAGCCGAAGCGGCGGGCGCATCTACACCTTGAACGCGCTCCGCGAGCGGATTGAAGCGCAATTCAGCGAAGAGATTGCCGGGCGCGACGACATCCTCGCCGACGCCGGCGATGAGGCCGGCCTGCGCGCGCTGCTGCTGGAGAGCGCCAACTACGTGCTGGCCGTCGAGTCGGTGTACCTGAGCCGCGAGGAGAAGGCGCAACTGCTCGACCAGGCATACGCCAACCTGTTTGGCTTTGGCCCATTGGAGCCATACCTGGATGACGAGACGCTGACCGAAATCACCATCGACGGGCCGGACCACATCCACGCGCGCCGGGGCTTCGGCAGGCTGGAACGCCTGCCCGTTTTCTTTGACGATGCCGCGCACCTGCGCCGCACGGTTGACCGCGCGCTGGCGACCCAGGGCGCGAAGCTTGTGGACTGGAACTACTTTCTGGAGATCGGCGTCACGTTGCACAGGCGGCCCGCCCGTCTGGGACTGATCGCGCCGCCGATCAGCCCCCAGTTGCAGGTCGAGTTGCGTCTGCACCCGCGCGCGCCGCGCACGCTGGATGACCTCATCGCCGGCGGTGTGCTCACCCGTGAAGCCGCGCGCATGATCGCTGACCACATCGCCGCCGGGCGCGGGCTGCTCATCATCGGCGACGTGGGCGCCGGAAAAACCACGCTCCTGAACGCGCTCTGCCCTGCTTTCACCGGGCGCGCGGTGGCGGTGCAGCGCGCCGCCGAGTTACGCCTGCCTGGGTCAGTGGAAGCGCGCGTACAGATCGCACCCTCGGATGAGGACCCTGGCGCGAACTTCGGGGCGCAGGTTGAGGCCGTCTTGAGTGAAGCTGAAGCGCCCGATTGGCTGATCCTTGACGAGGTGCGCGATGACGCCGCTAAGGCGGCGTGGGCGGCGCTGGCCGCTGGCGCGGAGCGCCCGCGCTGCGCATGGGTCTTTCGCGGCGACCCGGCGCCCGACCGGGTCCGCAGCGCGCTGAGTATGTCTCTCCGACGCGCACAGCCGGCCATCGACCAGGGCGAGCTAAACCGGCTGATCGCGGCGAAGCTGTCGCTGGTGGTCGCGCTGGCGGTGGTGGACGCCGCGCCGCGCGTGATCGGCGTCAGCGCGTTTGCGCTCGACGCGGCGGACAAGTTGATACTGCGCCCGCGCTTCATGCGCGATGAGAACGGCGCTCTGGTGGAGGCCACCACATGACGCGCGAATCGCTGCCGGTGGTGATCCTGTGCGGCGGGCAGGGCACGCGCATGTACGGCGTGGGCGCGCCGCGCCCGAAGATGCTGGTCGAGGTCGGCGAGTGGCCCATGCTCTGGCATCTGATGAAGATTTATGCCCACTACGGCCACACACGGTTCATCCTCTGCCTGGGCTACCTGGGCGACCAGATTCGCCGCTACTTCCTCGAATATGAGATCATGCACCGCGACACGACCTTCCGCCTGGGCGCGCCGAACGGCTTGCGTTTCCACGGCGAGGCGGGCGAGCTGAACTGGGAGATCACCCTGGCCGAGACCGGCGCGAACACGATGACCGGCGCGCGCATCCGCAAGGTCGAGCGGTACATCGATACGGAGCGCTTCTTCGCCACCTACGGCGACGGCCTGGCCGACGTGGACCTCGACGCGCTGCTGGCGTATCACCGGTCGAAGGGCGTGCTCGCCACGCTCACCGGCGTCCGGCCCCGGTCGCAATGGGGGGTGTTGGACGTGAACGACGACGGCCTGGTGAATGGTTTTCGAGAGAAGCCGCGCATGAACGAGTGGGTGAACGGCGGGTTCTTTGTCTTTGAGCGCGGCGTCTTCGAATATCTGCGCGGCGACGACTCGCTAATGCTGGAGCGCGAGCCGTTCGAGCGCCTGGCGCGGGACAGGCAGCTCGCCGTGTACCGGCATCTTGGCTTCTGGCGCGCGATGGACACGTTTAAAGACGTGGAAGAGGTCGATACGCTGTGGCGTTCCGGCGACCCTCCGTGGAAAATCTGGACGTAACGCGACCAGGCGCGGGTCGCCGGGCGGCGTGAATCGAGCGCCGACATAGCGAAATCCCGGCTCTTGCGCCACAATCTACAGCGCAGTTGCGCATTCATCCGGGCGAGGAGAGAGCATGTCGCGCGAAGATTTTTGGCGAGATCGGCCCGTGCTGGTCACCGGCTGTACGGGCCTCCTGGGGTCGTGGCTGACCAGTGTGCTGGTCAAATTAGGCGCTGCGGTGACAGGCCTGGTGCGCGACTGGGTACCCCAGTCGCTTTTGGTGCGCTCCGGCATTATTGAATGCATCAATATGGTGACGGGCAGCGTAGGCGACCCGCCGCTGATGGACCGCATCTTTGCCGAGTACGAGATTGACACCTGTTTTCACCTGGCGGCGCAGACCGTCGTCGGCATCGCCACCCGCTCGCCCATCAGCACGTTCGAGACCAACATCCGGGGCACGTGGACTGTGCTGGAGGCGGCGCGTCGCTGGCCGGGCACCGGACGGGTGATCGTGGCCTCCAGCGACAAAGCCTACGGCATTCAGCCGAGATTGCCGTACACGGAAGACACGCCGCTCCAGGGAATGCACCCCTACGACGTGAGCAAAAGCTGCGCCGACCTGATCGCCCACGCCTACGCGCACACGTATAACCTGCCGGTCGCGGTGACGCGCTGCGGCAACCTGTATGGCGGCGGCGACCTGAACTGGAACCGGATCGTCCCTGGCACGATGCGCTCAGTGCTGCGCGGCGAGCGCCCGGTGATCCGCTCGGATGGCTCGATGCGGCGCGACTATATCTACGTGCTCGACATTGTGGATGCCTACCTCACGCTCGCCGAAGCGATGGATGAGAAGAGCCTGCACGGCCAGGCGTTCAACTTCGGCATGGATGCGCCGCTGCGCGTGGACGAGTTGGTGCGAAAGATTATCGCCATCTCCGATCACCCGCACCTGACGCCCATCGTCGAGAGCCGCGAGTTGCAGGAGATCCCCGATCAATACCTGTCCAGCGAGAAAGCGTACCAGGTGCTGGGCTGGCAGCCACAATTCACATTGGAAGAGGGCCTGCGCCAGACTCTCGACTGGTACCGCGAGTTCCTCGCCGAAGCCGCTGATGAATCATGACGCTGTCTCTCGGCGCGACAATGACATTGATCACAGCGAAGACAGCGAGCTTAAGCCCACTGTCCATGTTGGTATGGGGCGTGGCCCATGATGCTTGAAGGCGCGCGCGCGCTCGTCACCGGCGCGAGCGGCTTCATCGGCGCGCGGCTTGTCGCTCACCTCGTCGAACACGGCGCGCACGTCGCGTGCCAGGCGCTCCCCGGCGAACGCCTTGATGACCTCCCCGTCAACCCCGCCGACTGCCACGCGGTCGATCTGCGCGACGCGGACGGCGTCCGGCGCATGGTCGATGCCGCTGCGCCGGCGGTGATCTTTCACCTGGCCGCAGCCGGCGTGACGAACCCCTTTCTTCCGCTGGAAGAGGCGTTGCAGGTTAACCTGTACGGCGCGCTGCATCTGCTGCGCGCGGCTGCGGGGCGCGCGCGCGTGATCTTCGCGCGCACGGTGGGCGAGCGGGCGAACCTCAACCCCTACGCCGCGAGCAAGCACGCCGCCTGGGTCGTCGCGGAGATGTTGCACCGCACCGAGGGCTGGCCGGTCGTCGGGCTGATGCTCTTTCAAATATATGGGCCGGGCCAGAGTGCGCGGGCGCTCGTCCCCTCGGCGATCCGGGCGGCGCTGGCCGGCGGGGATTTTCCGATGACGCACGGGGAGCAAGTCCGCGACTGGGTGTACATCGATGACGTGGTGAGCGCCTTCATCCAAGCCGCGCAAGCGCCGGGCATCGACGGACTGACCGTCGAGATCGGGACCGGGCGCGGGACCGGCCTGCGCGACGTGGTGGCGCACATCTGGCAGTTGACGGGCGCGCGCGGTCGCGTGCTTGCCGGAGCGCTCCCCGCCCGACCCGGCGAGCCGGCGGCGCAAATCGCCGACCCTGCGCCGGCAGCCCGGCTCCTCAACTGGCGCGCGGAGACGCCACTGGAGGCGGGCCTGATGCAGACCATCGCGGCGTATCGGCAAAGCCAGTAGGGGACAACACCCCCCTAGCGGGGTCAGGCTGCTGCCCCCTACGGCACTTCTTTCACCCTTGTTTCAGTTGTAGCGACCAAACTCCCTGGCGGCCTCGAAAAAGGCTACCACGTTCTCCCAGCGGACCTCCGGCTCCAGGTCATACGCCGGGCTGAGGATGAGGCCGCCGCCCGCGCCGACGGTCTCAATGCGCTCGCGCACCTCGGCGCGGATGCTTTCCGGGCTGGCCCACGCCCACCGTTGCGGCGTCCCCACCGTGCCCCAGAACGCCAGACGGTCGCCGTAACGCCGCTTGAGCGCGGCGGGGTCCATCACGTCCGGCTGTACCGGGTTCAGCACATTGACGCCGATCTCGATCAGATCGGGGATGATCGGCTCGCAGCAGCCGTCGGAGTGATAGAACACGCGCAAATCCGGGTTGACCGCGCGGCAAGTCTGGATAATGGCGGCAAAGCACGGTTTGAAGAACGCGCGCCAGTGTTCTGGGCTGATGAGCATCCGGGTCGGTTCGCCAATGTCGTCATCCAGGCCGAGGATATCGATCCCGGCGTGGGTGAGCGCGAGCGAGGCAGCGATGTGCATCACGGTCAGCTGGTCGAGCAGGTAGCGCACCAGGTCGGGGTTATCGATGAGGTCGATCATAAACTGCTGGAAGCCGCGCATCCGAAACGCGGTCTCGAACAGCTCGCCGCCCAGGTGCGGCGGAGACCCCATGACCGCCAGCCCACGCGCGTGATACGCCGCCACCTGCGCGGCGAGGCCGCGGCGCACGGCAGGAGTGATGAAGTCGGGCAGCGGCTCGGCGGCGAAGCGGGCCGCGAACACCTCAACCGTGTGGACGTCGCCCCACGCGCTGAAGTTCGGAATCTCCGGGTGATAGCCCCAATGCTGGTAGGTGCGCAGGATGTCGGTGGAGCCGATATGTACATCGGCGGGCAGCGAACGCAAATAGGCGAGGAATTCCTCCTGAGGTCGGGGCGCGGCGAACTCAGCGTAGCGGATGTCCGTATGGAAGTATTCGTCGGCGTCCGCGTCGTTGATCTGGCGCAGGGTCGTCGGATAGAAGCTGACCGCCATCGGCGCGCGGTCGGGGCGCTCGCCGTGCAGCACAGCCAACACGCGCTCGCGTGCGTTCATCGCCGCCTCCTTGACGTAGCAGGTAGGGGCAAGGCGTGCCTTGCCTTCCTCTCAACGCGGCGAACCGTCCCCCTCCACCAGCGCGCAATACCGCTGGTAACCCAGCCGCTCGTAAACCTTGAGGGCGGGCGCGTTATCCTTGGCCACGTTGAGGACAACCGTATGCAGCCCCATGTCGAGCAACGCTTTGGTCACGGCGGCGGTGCAGGCGGTGGCGTAGCCCTTGCCCCGGTATTCAGGGACCGTGTACACGTATCCTACCGCCGCGACGCCCTCCTGCGGCGAGACCACGTGCGTCCCCGCCACCGCGACGAGCTTCAGGCTGTCGTGAACCCCGTAGAAGACGCCCTTGCGAAGGATACTGGGGTCGATCGCGAGCACGTCGCCCGACTCGCCCAGCAGCGCCCGCAGCGTCGAAGCGTAATCCCAGCTTAGCCGCTGCGCTTTCTTGATCCCGCGCGGCTTGAATCCGGCGCGCGGCACGACCATGCGCCACATCTCTCGAACGTTCCGATGATGGTACCAGCTTTGCACGGCACGAGAGGCGTCGGGGCTGAGGATATAGTGGATCGTCCCCCTCCGCACGGCTAGGATGCGCATGGCGCGCAGCCCCTCCGGGTCGCCGAAGTAGGCGAGGGCGGGACGTTCGAGGCCGGAATAGAACAGCGCCACCCCGCGCAGTTCGCCGCCATCCTCCGCGCCCACGAACTCGGACTTGTTCCAGTAAGGTTCTTCGAGGTCCCCCAGCCCGTAGGCGCAGAGGGGCCGATCTTGGTCCAGGAAGCGGCGTAGCTTATCTCTGTTGTTGATCGGAAAGATACGCCAGTTCGCCATCCCAGGATGATCCCCCTGCCATCCCTGCGCGGCGTGCTATCTATGAACTGATTCAAACTTACGTCAACAGCTGGCCGTGCTAAGGCCTTTCTCTACCTCACCCCCGTCTCGCCTGCGGCTCGACACCCTCTCTCCGCAAGCGGAGAGGGGGACGGGGGGTGAGGTGTCCGCCAACACGACAAGCTCCACACGCACCGGGGTCGTTGGCTAAAAAGCTTGAATCACTTCTATCTCACTCCACACAGACAAGAGGCCAAGCCCCTTGTCCCGAACTTCTCAAGCAGGCTCCAGAAGCGCGTCGAGCAACCCCTCATCGTCGAAATGAGCGCGGAAGCGCTCCACGAAAGCACGGCGCGTAAAGCGATGGTTCTGCGTACCCACCTGTTCGAGCGCGTAGGCGGCGCACACCGCCCCCGCCTGCCCGCAGATATGCCAGGGCCACCCCGCCGCCATGCCCTTGAGGAAACCGCCCCGGTAGGCGTCGCCTACGCCGGTGGGGTCGGCGATGCGCGCCACCGGCACAATCGGGATGCGGTGCTCTTGGCCGTCGGCGTAGATCACCGAGCCTTTGTCGCCCAGGGTGATGACGAGCACCGCGACATGATTCAAGGCGTCGTCCAGGTCCATGCCGGTCTTGTCGTGGATCAGCCCAAACTCGTACTCGTTGCAGATCAGGCTGTAGCAGCGCTCAATACCGTGACAGAGGAACTCCGCATCCAGGCGAAGCACCTGCTGCGAAGGGTCAAACATGAACGGCACGCCGTTGGCGGCGCACTCGTCTTCGATGTTAATCATCGCCGTAGGGTCGTTGGGCGAGATCACGACCAGGTCCGGCATCCGCCCTAACGTGTGCGCCAGAGAATAATTCTTGGCGTAGGCCATCGCCCCGGCGTAGAAGCTGGCAATCTGGTTGTTATCCAGGTCGGTGGTGGCGAAGAAAGTCGCGGTATACACGTGGTCAAGCTGGATGATCGCCGACGTGTCCACACCGAACGACTCCAGCCAGGCGCGGTAATCGTCGAAGTCTTTACCGGCGGTGCCCATCACCTTTGGGCGCTCGCCGAGCAGCGCCAGGGTGTAGGCGATGTTGGAGGCGATGCCGCCGAAGTGCCGGTCGAGTTGATCGACCAGGAAGCTCAGGCTGACGCGGTCCAGCTTGTCGGGCAGCAGGTGGTCCTTGAAGTGGCCGGGAAAGGTCATCAAGTAGTCGTAGGCGATTGAGCCGGTAATCACGATTTCCATAACGGGTTGGGCTTTCTTGTCTCTGCGGTTGCGCTTTTGGGATGCATTCAGTCCGGGTCGGTGCGGCTCCATCGGCGGCGGTGCCGCAACCCGGTCACTTCGGGTGCGGCGTCACGCTTCCAGACCGGGGTCAGTCCCAGGCGGTCGCGGAGCATGACGAGGATGCTTCGCAGGCCATCAGCGATGCGGATTTTCTTGCCTTGCTCGTAGGTGCGCGGGCGGTAGCAAATGGGCACCTCGTGGATTTTGATCCCCGCGAGCAGCAGTTTGGCGGGCAATTCAAAGTCCAGGTCAAAGCCGCTGCCGACCAGGTTGAGCGCCTTAAGCACGTCGGCGCGGACCATCTTGATCGCGGTGCCGATGTCGGTCAGGTCGCCCCCGAACAGCAGGTTACATAGCGTCGTCAAGAAACGGATGCCCCAGTAGGCGTGCACGTACTTGTAGACCGCGCGCCCGCCCAACGTGCGCGAGCCGAACACCGCCACCGCGCCGGCCTCGGCCTCGGCCAGCAGCTTGGGGTGGTCGGCGGGGTCGTATTCCAGGTCGGCGTCATGGATCAGGGCGTAATCGCCGCTGAGGTGGTCGATGGCGGTGCGGATCGAAGTGCCTTTGCCCATGTTCCGCGGCTGGTAGATGATCGACACGTCGGGCATATCGACCTGCCGCAGCAGCTCGCGCGTGCCGTCGGTGGAGCAGTTGTCCACCACGATGATCTCGCGCTCCCACCCGCCCAGGTCAACCGCACGCAGCTCCTCCAGCACGGTGAGGACGGTGTCTTTCTCGTTGTAAGCGCACACGATGAGTGAGACTTTCACGCGCTTCCCTCGTCTGGGGCATTCAAGAACGCGAGGAGTATACCACAGGTCACACCGGGGCGGCTATGCACGCAGCGACGCGAGTGCATTTCACATACGGTCAGTTGCAGCCGGGCGGCGCGGCGGCGGGCGCGCCGGTGGACTCGACCAGCACCTTATCGACGCGCAGCCCATCCATGTCCACCACCTCGAAGGACAGCCCACACCACTCAAACCGGTCGCTCACGGCAGGGACGCGCTCCAGCCGCGCCATGACAAAACCCCCCAGGGTCTCGTAGCCGTACTGCGCCTCGCCGGGCAACCGCTCGACGCCGAGAATTTCCTTGACCTCATCGATACGCAGCAGCCCATCCATCAGCCAGGAGCCATCTTTGCGCTGTACGGCCATTGGCTCCTCTCCGTCGCCCAACCGAGGCATGTCGCCGACGATGGCCTCCATCACGTCGATGAGCGTCACCAACCCCTGCACGCTGCCGTATTCGTCAATGACCAGCGCCATGTGCGCGCTCGCCTGCCTGAACGACTCCAACATCCGCAACGCCGAGGCGTTTTCCGGCGCGAACAGCGGCGGGGCCAGGAGCGCTCTCAGGTCAACCGGGTGGCCCGCGATCATCTCCGCCCACACCCGCGTCACGGATGTGACCCCAAGCACGTTGTCCAGGTCGCCCTGGCAGACCGGGAAGTATGTGTAGCCGCTGTCAGACATCTTGCGCCAATTGGCTTCAGGCGGGTCGTCCACGCCCAGCCATACAACCTCCGTGTGCGGCGTCATCAACCGGCTGACGCGCCAGTCGCCCAGGTGCAGGACGTTCTCCACCATGTCCTGCTCGGCTTCGTCGAACACGCCCGCCGCCGCGCCTTCGGCGATCATGATGGCGATCTCCTCTTCCGTCACCGGCGGCCCGGTGGAAGGCCGCGCGCCCAATAATCTGAGCACGCTCTCGGTCGAGAGGCTGAGCAGGCGCACGATTGGCCCCGCTAGCCGCGCGAGCGCGCGCATGGGCCGCGCCACCAACGCAGCGACGCGCTCAGGGTCGTTGAGCGCCAACCGCTTGGGGACCAACTCGCCGACCACCAGCGACAGGTAGGCGATGAGGATCACCACTGTCGCGAGCGCCATCGCCTCGCTGTACAGCGCGAGCGGTTCGACCTGGCTCAGCAGGGCGGCCAGTTCCTCCGCAATGGTCGCGCCGCCGAACGCGCCCGCAAACGTGCCCACCAGCGTGATGCCGACCTGCACAGTAGACAGGAAGCGCCCCGGCTCGCTGGCGAGTTCCAGCGCGGCGCGCGCGCCCATGTCGCCGTCCTCGGCGCGCTGTTGCAGCCGCGCTTTCCGCGCCGAGATCACGGCGATCTCCGACATGGCGAAAACGCCGTTGAGGAGGACGAATAGAAAGATCAGCAAAACCTCGAATGTACCTGTAAACATCTTCAACCCTGCTCCCGCTCCCCGCGAGCGTGAAACTCGCGGGGAGTTGCCACGCCTGTGTTCTTGCCCAGAACTACGCTTTCAAGAACAGTTCCACCACCGGCACAGCCACGTCCGGCTTCTGGATCGGCAATTCCAGCGTGAGCATGTCGGCGGAGATGCCGGCCATCGTGATCGTGCTCGCCGCCTGGTGTGGATCGACAACGATCATCTTGACCTCGGAGGCGTCGTTGAGCAACTGCGCGTACTCCACGCGGCCCGCCAGCCCCGGCAGGTGCACATGGCGGAAGGGCCACGCGAACAGATGCAGGTACAGGCGATTCCCGTTCTGCGTGTAGCGGCAGTCAGGCGGCGGCGTGAAGTCGCTGGCGGTGCAGCCGTAGATCGACCGGCTGTGCTGGCGCATCCACGCGCCGATGCCGCGCAGCCGCTCTATCGAGCGGGGATCGAACTCGCCGCGCGCGGTCGGCCCTACGTTGAGCAGCATGTTGCCGCCCTTCGACACCGCGTCGATCAGCATTTGCACCAGCATCTCCACCGGCTTCCAGTCAAGGTTGTCGCGGTCGTAGCCCCACGAGCCGTTGAGGGTCTGGCACGCCTCCCACACCACCGGCTCGCCGTCCACCTCCATCCAGGCGTGGGGCTGGTACTGTTCGGGCGTCTTGATGTCGCCGCCGATTTCGAGCCGGTCGTTGAGCAGGATGCCGGGCTGTAACGCGCGCACCATCGCCACCAGCCGCTTCGAATCCCAGTCGTCCTGGCCCTTGCCTTTCGACCAGCCCCAATCGCGTTCGGAGTAAGAGAAGTCGAACCACATGATGTCGATCTTGCCGAACTGCGTGAGCAGTTCGCGCGTCTGGCCGTGCAGGTATTCGCGGTACTTGGCGATGTCACGGCCCTGCGCCTGCTCGCGGAACCCCAGGTTGTCGCGCATGGGGTGCAGGCCATCGACCGGGTACTCAGGGTGGTGCCAGTCAAGCAGCGAGTGATAAAAGCCGACCTTGAAGCCCTCCGCGCAGAAGGCCTCCACCATCGGCCTGAGCACGTCTTTGCCCCAGGGCGTGTTGGTGGCTTTGTAGTCGGTCAACGCCGAGTCCCAGAGACAGAACCCGTCGTGATGCTTGCTGGTGGCGACGACGTACTTCATGCCGGCGTTCTTGGCCTCTCGCGCCCAGATCACAGGGTCGTAGAGGTCGGGGTAGAAGTGGTCGAAGTACTTCTGATAGTCCTCGTCGCTGATCTGCTCGCGGCTCTTGACCCACTCGTGCCGCGCTGCCACCGAGTAAATGCCCCAGTGGATGAACAGGCCGAATCGGTCGTGCAGGAACCACGCCGAATCGCCGACGGTGGGTTTAGGTTGTCTGGTCATGGAAGCTTCTCCTCGTTAAGAAAGGCGCAACGTCTGCCGGGGCCATTATACCGCGCCTGGCCTTCAAGCCCGGCCATGGCGCCGCCAAAAAAGGAGCCACCGTCTTCGTGGCTCCTGCTGCAATGGGTATGGCTGTCCGGCTCAGTCCGCGCCGCGCATACGCGGGTCGAGCGCGTCGCGCAGGCCGTCGCCGAGGAAGTTGAACGCGAACATGGTGATGGCAAGCGCCAGCGCGGGGAAGATGGCCTGGTTGGGGTAGGAGCGAATCGCCTGCGCGCCATCGGCGATCATCGACCCCCAGCTTGGCATGGGCCGGTTGACGCCCAGCCCGATGAAGCTCAAGAACGCCTCGGTCGAAATGTAGCGCGGGATCGCCAGCGTCTCGGCGACGATGAGCGGGCCGAGGATGTTGGGCAGGATATGGCGCCACATGATGCCGCCCGTGTTCTGGCCGATCATCCTCGCCGCCTCGACGAACTCCTTCTCGCGCACCGAGAGCACCTGGCCGCGCGTCAGGCGCGCGGTATCCATCCACGCCGTGAGGCCGATGCCGATGAAGATGAACAGCATCCCGCCGTTAGCGGCGTCAATCTGGTTCAGGGTGTAGGCGAGCGTGCCCTTTTCGCTCTCCGCGAAAGAGCTGCGGAAGAAGGCCATCAGCAGGATGACGAGCAGCAGCGTCGGAAAGGCATACATGATGTCCACAATGCGCATCATGATATTGTCCACCCGTCCGCCGAAGTAGCCAGAGATCAGCCCAAAGATGATGCCGATCCCCAGCGCGACCGTTGGGCCGACAATGGCGACCTTCAGTGAGACCCCTGACCCATAGATGATGCGGCTCAGGATATCGCGCCCCACGTAGTCTGCCCCCAGCGGGTAGCTATTGTTGATCGTCACGTACCCGCCCTCGACGCCCTTCGGCTTCATGGTGGGGAAGATCACGGTGATCCACTCCGGCGCGGCGTTGTTGTCCATCAACTCCTGAGTGGCGTAGTCTCTGGGCGCGAGCACGCTGGCGAAGATCGCCGTCGAGAAGATCAGGACGAGCAAGATCATGCCGGCCACCGCCGCACGGTTGCGGAGCAGGCGCTTCCAGGCGTCCATCCACAGGCTGTCGGCCTTGCGGACCGGCTCTTGCAGGCTCACCACCCCCCCTGGGCGGCTTTGTTGGGCTTGTTCGGTAGCAGCCATGCATTTACTCCATTAATCCCCTGCGCCATGTCGGATAGGGGGCTTTTGAAGTTTAACGAGATAATCCAATAGAGCCTTATGCTAGTTGGGGTTGACGGACGAAACGTCTCCGGGTACGGTTTTGGGAAGCACAAGAGCCAAGACCGAACCCGGAGACAGCCCAATGATAGACGACTTTGACGATTTCTGCTTGTGGGTCTA
>DAOTXU010000412.1:0-10589 GCA_034435135.1 Anaerolineae bacterium
GCGCGGGGCGGGGGCGCGTCGCCGCGCCTAAGAGCGCGCCGCCGCCGATGGCCCAGGCAATCCCCCTCATCCCCATCCCTTCCCTTACAAAGGGTGAGGGGAACACAGCACGCCATACGCAAAGAAAAACCAACGGCAGATACGCCGCGACCGCGATCAGGTTCAGGTTGCCCTGATGGGTGACAAACACATCCGAGAGCATGAAGGCCATTGCGCCGAAGAGCGGCGGCACCTCACCCCTAAATCCCCTCTCCATGAATGGAGAGGGGACTTGGTCAGCAGGCAGCATCCGCAGACACAGATACATCCCCGCGCCCGCGAGCCAGAGGTGAAAGATCACCAGCCACTCCAGCGCCTCGTAGGTCACGGACGGCGCGAGGAGGAACAACGCCAGGTTGAAGGGATAGAACACGCCCGACTGGTTATCGGCGATGAAGGGCGCGCCGCTGTAAAGATGTGGGTTCCACAGCGGCAGGGTGCCGGCCTGGAGTGCGCGCGCGGCGAAGGTGTACGTGGGCCAGAGGAAGCTCGCCAGGTCGCCGCCGCCGCGCGGCAGGTGCATCCCACCGATGAGCACCGGCGCGAAGAAGACGGCGAGCACGCCCGTCAGCGCGAGCAGCGCTAACACGTCCGCGCGGCGGGCGGGCCAGCGCTGCCACGCCAGCCCCGCGCCGAGCGCAATCAACAGGACGACGAGGGGAAGGCCGGGGAGCATCAGGCCGGCTTGAGGTCGGCCCGGCGCGCCTCCTGCCGGGCTTTGACATGAGCCAAGCGCTCGCCGTGCAGAGGGAAGCGTTCCAGCGCGAAGACGCTCACGCCCAGGCAGAGGATCGGCGCGAGCGCCATCAGGAGGCGGAAGCCTCCTATGGCCGAAGCGGGCTGCTCGATATACTCCACGCCTTCGGGCGGGGCGACATAGCCGCTCAGCGGCAGGATGATGGCGAACAGAATCCCCTGGAAGGCGAACGCCAGGCGGATGATCGCCCCGTTGACGCCGAAGTACGCGCCTTCGCGGCGCTGCCCGACGTTGAGTTCATCCTCGTCGATCATGTCGGCGAGGAGCAGGTTATGTGTCATCAGCAGCGCAGGAAAGCCGAGTGCGATCAGCAGGATGCCCAACATGCCGGTGTGCATGTCGGAGGCCAGAAAGATTACGATCAGCCCCGGTACCATCATGAATGAGCCAAGCTGCCACGCCCGCCGCCCGCCGATGCGCTGTGTGATCCGTGTCCATACGAAGAGCAGCGGGATGGAGAGGATGAACAGCGCGCCCAGGGCGAAGGTCTCCTGTGTGGCGGCGTCCATCTCCATGCCGAGGATCCTTGTCCCGTCGGTCAGGCGCAGGACGTACTTGGCGTAGAATGGAAAGACCGCCACCAGCAGCAGGAACATGATCTCTTTGCCCAGGTTGGCGAGCATGAACCAGAGAAACGCGCGGTTGGCAAAGGTCACACGCAACGATTCGACCGGGTTGAGGTTCGCTTCGGGGATGTTCGCGGGGTTCTCGCGGCTGCCTGACAACGAGGTCAAAAAGAAGATCACCGTGACGACGCCGATAATCAGCCCCATGCCCGCCCAGCCGAAGCTGGCGACCAACGTCGCCGGCAGCGCGATGCCGACGATCAGGCCGATGACCGAGAACACCTCGCGCCAGCCAGCGACGACCGCGCGCTCGCTTTCATCGTGGTACATCTCCGGGAAGAGCGAGGTCCACGCGATGACCACCAGCGTCCACAGGCCGTCGAAGAGGAAGATCATCACGAAGAAGTAGACGACGAGCAGCGCGACATCGACGCCCGCAGGCGGCGTCCACAGCAGGAGGAAGAGCACACCCAGCGGTGCCGCGCCGAAGCGGATGTACGGGATGCGCCGGCCCCAGCGGGTGCGCGTGCGGTCCGAGACCAGGCCCATCAGCGGGTCGTTGACCGCGTTCCACAGCCCGTAGAGGAACCAGACGATACCGGCGACCGCAGCGCTGACGCCGATCACGTCGATGTAGAAGAACTGGATGCGGTTGGCGAACGCCTGGTACGAGACGGCAGTCGCCAGCGAACCGGAGGCGTAGGCGATCTTTTGCCAGGTTTTCATGGAGCCGCTTTCCTTGCGCGCGGGAAAGTTCGGAATGCGGCAATAATGCCCAATGTCGGGGGAAATGACAACTCTGCGGGTTGCCGGCCTGAGCGCCTGTCACTTTCGTACTGCCCCGTCTCGCTCCCCAGAAACCGGATTTTTGACCGCGAATAACGCGAATTACACGAATAAGAACGAATCGTTGCGGTAGGCGCTTAACCATCTCGCCAGCCCTTGCGGTGAGGGCGGCTTTCTCGTTGCTTTTGATGAGCATTATTCGCGGTTTCATTCTTCTTCTCTTCAATGGGCTTGCCTTCGCTGGCTCAACCTCTCTGTGAAAAGTGACAGGCGCTCAGGTCTACCTCAGGAGAGTTGCGAAAAACACAACATAGGCCGCTTCGGCGGGGACAGGGTGGATGGATTCGGGCAAACGGTGGGTTCGCAAGCCTTCACCATAGCCTGTATACTCTCCGTGAGGCCACGCGGAACGCTGGCAACCCAGAAGTCCGTCATAGTCTGTATCGGAGTCGCAACATGAGCACGCCGGTCCTGGTTCGCTTTTATTATCCTGAGCGCGGCGCGCGGCTTGGCCTTCAGATCGACCGGGTCGTGCATGACCTCAGCGCGCACTTCTCGACGCCGGGCCAATGGCTGCGGACGAGCGCCGGGCGCGTCGCGGCGGCGATAGACGAGCTTACCGCGCTCGCGCGACAATCCACGCAGACGTTCGACGCAGCGCTGTTCGACGCAAGCCCTGCGTCGGACAGACCGCACTGGCTGGCCCCGGTCGAGGAACAGGATGTGTGGGGCGCAGGGGTCACCTACGAGCGGAGCCGTGTCGCGCGCCAGGAGGAAGCCATCGACGGCGGCGACATCTACGCGCGCGTCTACCACGCCGAGCGCCCGGAGCTGTTCTTCAAGGCGCACGGTCGGCGCGTGGTCGGGCCTTTTGATTACGTCGGCATCCGCGCGGACGCAGCGTGGTCGGTGCCGGAGCCGGAACTCGCGGTAGCGCTCAACCCTGCGCTGGAGGCGGTTGGCTTCGCGGTGGGCAACGACATGAGCAGCCGCGACATCGAGGGCGCGAACCCGCTCTACCTGCCGCAGGCGAAGGTTTACACCGCCTCCTGCGCCATCGGCCCCGGCATCGTGCTGCAACCCGCTCACGACTGGCCCGACGCGGCCATTCGCCTCGCCATTTACCGGGCCGGGTCGGTCGCGTTCGAGGGCGAGACGCACACCCGGCGCATTAAGCGGAGCCTGGGCGAACTGGCCGGCTATCTGGGGCGCAGCAACACCTTCCCTGACGGCGTGGCGCTGCTCACCGGCACGGGGATCATCCCGCCGTCTGATTTTACGTTGCAGGCCGGCGACGAGGCGCAGATCACGATTGAGGGGATCGGCGCGCTGGTGAACACTGTGAAGGTCGTGTGAGGTACACGTGTAGGGAGCGTATGATGATCCTCACCGGAAGCAACCTCATCGCCGGCGAACACAGCCGCGCCGGGGCGCACACCTTCACCAGCGTGAACCCGCGCACCAGGACGCCCGGCGAGGTGCAGTTCCATAACGCCACGCCGGAGGAGATCGACCGCGCGGCTACCGCCGCCGCCGCCGCGTTCCAGATCACCCGGAACGCCCCGGCGCACAGGCTCGCGGATTTCCTGGATCGGGCGGCAGCCGAGATTGAGGCGCTCGGCGACCGGCTGTTGGAGACGGCGGACATGGAGACCGGGTTGGGCATCCCCCGGCTCACGGGCGAGCGCGCGCGCACGACCGGCCAACTGCGCGCGTTCGCCAATCTGCTGCGCGAAGGTTCTTATGTGGAGGCGATCATCGACACCGCCCAGCCCGACCGCAAACCGACCCCGCGCCCCGACATCCGCCGCATGTTGTTTCCTATCGGCCCAGTGGCGGTTTTTTCTGCAAGCAACTTCCCGTTTGCGTTCTCCGTCGCCGGCGGCGACACCGCCTCCGCGTTTGCGGCGGGTTGCCCGGCCATCGTGAAGGCGCACCCCGGCCACCCGGCGACGTCGGAACTGTTCGCGGAGGCGATCAACCGGGCGGTCACGGCGGAGGGCTTCCCTGCCGGTTTTTTCTCCCTGATCCAGGGCGACCGCGTGGAGGTCGGGCAGGCGCTTGTCAAACACCCGTTGATCGAAGCGGTCGGGTTCACCGGGTCGTTGCGCGCGGGGCGGGCGATCTTCGACGCCGCCGCGAGCCGCCCGCGCCCGATCCCCGTGTACGCCGAGATGGGGAGCGTGAACCCGGTCGTGATCCTGCCGGGCGCAATTGAGGCGCGCGCGGAGGCAATCGCTGAGGGGCTGGTCAACTCGGCGACGCTGGGGGCGGGGCAGTTCTGCACCAACCCTGGCCTGGTCTTTGTGATCGATGATCCCGGCACGCAGCGCTTCATCGACGACGTGAAACGGCGCATGGAGGCGCGCACGCCGGGCGTGCTGCTGAACGCCAACGTCGAGCGCGGGCTGGCCCAGGCGGTCGAGGGGACGCTCAAGCGCCCCGGCGTGGAGAAGTTGACCGGCGGGGAAGTCGTGCCGGGCGCGGGTTACTGCTACGCCAACACCGTGCTCCAGACGACCGGAGCCGCCTTCCGGGCGGATGTGAACTTGCAGACTGAGCACTTCGGGCCGGTGACGCTGTTCGTCGTCTGCGAGTCGGCAGAGGATTTGCGCGCCGCGCTCGACACGCTGCGCGGCAACCTGACGGCGACCATTCACGCGGAAGAATCGGAAATGGCGCCGGCGAGGGAGTTGTTCAATCTCC
The DNA here is from genome assembly GCA_034435135.1 of Anaerolineae bacterium. Classification (GTDB taxonomy): domain Bacteria; phylum Chloroflexota; class Anaerolineae; order Aggregatilineales; family JAFGMM01; genus JAOSJO01. Next base: position 4,855 of record DAOTXU010000412.1, read on the forward strand.
TGCGCGAGAAAGCGGGCCGCCTGATCTGGAACGGCTTTCCGACGGGGGTTGAGGTCGTGTACGCGATGCAGCACGGCGGCCCCTACCCCGCTACCACCGCGCCCTGGACGACCTCGGTGGGCATGACGGCGATCAGGCGCTTCATGCGCCCGGTCGCGTTCCAGAACATGCCGGATGCCTTGCTGCCGCCCGCCTTGCAAGATGCCAACCCGCTGGGCATCTGGCGCATCGTCGATGACTCGCTCACCCGCGCGCCTATCATCGGTCCGCGCTTGTGAAAACCCCGGCTTACTGGTACTATCGCCACTTTAACCGTGAGGCCTTCTCCCCACCACGGTATGCTAAACTTCTCTGAGAAAGGGCTGCCTGCGTGAGCAACAATTTCACTTTTATGACTTCCCCCCGGTACTTCCTGACCTCCGAATCGGTCACCGAGGGACATCCCGACAAGATTTGCGACCAGATCGCCGACGCCATCCTTGACGCCATCATCGCTCAAGACCCCGACGCGCGCGTCGCGTGCGAATGCAGCGCCACCACCGGGCTGGTCATGGTCATCGGCGAGATCACCACCTCTGCCTACGCCGACATCAACCAAATCGTGCGCGATGTGGTGTGCGACATCGGTTACACCCGCGCCAAGTTCGGCTTCGACTGCGACACGTGCGGCGTGATCGTCTCCATCAAAGAGCAATCGCCTGACATCGCGCTCGGCGTGGACAAGGCGCTGGAGGCCAAGCGCGGCGAGATGACCGACGAGGCCATCGAGGCCATCGGCGCTGGCGACCAGGGCATGATGATCGGCTTTGCGTGCAACGAAACCCCGGAACTGATGCCCATGTCGATCATGCTGGCGCACAAGCTGTGCCGCCGCCTGGCGAGCGTGCGCAAAGACGGCACCCTGCCCTACCTCCGGCCCGACGGCAAGAGCCAGGTCACGGTGGAATACGAGTATGGCCGGCCCAAGCGCGTGGACACCATCGTCGTCTCGACGCAGCACTCGCCCGACGTGACGCAGGACAAAATCCGCGCGGATGTCATCGAGCGCGTGATTAAGTACGTCGTGCCTAACGGGATGCTTGACGACAAGACCAAAATCTACGTCAACCCCACCGGGCGCTTCGTGACCGGCGGCCCGCTCGGCGACTCCGGGCTGACCGGGCGCAAGATCATCGTCGATACCTACGGCGGCGTCGCCCGGCACGGCGGCGGCTCTTTCTCCGGCAAGGACCCGACGAAGGTTGACCGCTCGGCGACGTACATGGCGCGCTACGTCGCCAAGAACGTGGTGGCCGCCGGCCTCGCCGAGCGCTTCGAGCTACAGGTCTCCTACGCTATCGGCGTCGCCAAGCCCCTCTCGCTGGCGGTGGAGACGTTCGGCACAGGCAAGGTGGCCGACGAGAAGATCATCGAGTTGATTCAAAAACACTTCGACATGCGCCCCGCCGCCATCATCCGCGACCTGGACCTGCGCAAGCCGATCTACCGCCAGGTGGCGGCCTACGGCCACTTTGGCCGCGACGACCTGCACGTGACCTGGGAGCGCACCGACAAGGCGGCGATTCTGCACAAAGAGGCCGGCCTGTCCTGACGCGGCCACCGCTTTGCATCCAGCCAGGGGCGGGGTTTGATACCCGCCCCGACGTGTTCAGCCCCCGCGTTATTGTAGTTCTGAATCTCTGGCCGCTGGGGAGCCGCGTTAGCGCGCAGTCTGCTTAAGGCCAGACAGGGGGCTTAAGCCCCCTGTCTGCCACACCGGAGCGGGTCGCTCGATGTGCGCGAAGCGGCGCGGTTTTGGGGTTTTGTGTATTATTTTCCAAATTACTCCCGCCCGCGCAGTTTGGGGTCGAGCGTGTCGCGCAGGCCGTCGCCGAGCAGGTTGAAGCCCAGCACCACCAGCGTGATGGCGACGCCGGGGAACACCATCCCCCACCACATGCCGTAGACGAGGTACTCCTGGCTTTCGGCAAGCATCTTGCCCAGCTCCGGGTAGGGGGGCTGCTGGCCCAGGCCCAGGAAGCCGAGTGCGGCGGTCGAGATCACGGCGGTGCCGAGGCCCAGCGTCACCTGCACGATCACGGGCGAGAGCGTGTTGGGCACGATGTGCTGCCGCAAGATGCGCCACCGGCTCGCGCCCAGGCTCTCGGCGGCCATGACATAATCCTCGGTGCGCACGCTGATCGCCATCGAGCGCGCCAGGCGCGCATAGGTCGGGATGCCGAGGATGGCGACCGCGAGTAAGGCGTTGCGCAGGCCGGGTCCGAAGATCGCCACCAGCACAATCGCCAGCAACAGATACGGGAACGCGAGCATGATGTCCATGATGCGCATCAGCACGCTGTCCGCCCAGCCGCCAAAAAAGCCCGCGATCTCGCCAATCGTCGCACCGAAGAGAACCGAAATGGAGACGGCGACCAGGCTCGCTACCAGCGAGACGCTCGCGCCATGCCCCACACGGCGGAGGATGTCGCGGCCCTGCTTGTCGGCCCCGAAGGGGTGCTCGACGCCGGGAGGCGCAAAGCGCGCCTTCAGGTTGCTGTCGCGCAGGGCATCGTAGGGGTCGAGGAGCGGCACCATCACAGCGATAATCACATAAATAATGACAATGGTCGCGCCGATACGGGCGCTGCGGTTGGCCTTGAAGCGCAGCCACAGCGACTTCCACGGCGGGATGAAGGGCCGCGTCTCGAGAGCGACGGGCGCGACTGGCGCTGCGGAGGCTTCAGGAGAGGTGGTTAACTCGGCCATGTTATTCGTACCTGATGCGCGGGTTGAGCCAGGCGTAGGAGAGATCGACGACCAGGTTGACCATTACGAAGGTGAAGGTCACGACGAGCGTGACCGACTGCACAATCGGATAGTCGCGGCCCTGGATGCTGTTGAACAGCCAGCGCCCGATCCCCGGCCACGAGAAAATCGTCTCGGTGAGCACCGCGCCGCCCAACAGCGTGCCTAACTGCAACCCGATAATCGTCACAACGGGCAACAGCGCGTTGCGCAGCGCGTGGCGGTTAATGACGACGCGCTCTTGCAGGCCCTTGGCGCGCGCCGTGCGGATGTAGTCCATGTGCAGCACTTCGAGCATCGACGAGCGCGTGATGCGCGCAATAATCGCCAATGAGATGGTGCTCAACGTGATGGACGGTAAGATCAGATGCGCGACGGCGTTGCCGAACGCGGACCAATTGCCGGAGAGAAGCGCGTCGATGGTATGCAGGCCGGTGCGGAACGTGATTTCCACGTTAGGGTCGAGCCGCCCGGTGAACGGCAACCCCCAGCCATAGTTCTGTTTGGGCAAGACCCCGAAGAGCCACAGTAACAGCAACCCCAGCCAGAAGATCGGCATCGACACGCCGACCATCGCCCCCATCATGGTGAGCGTGTCCACCCACGAGCCGCGCCGCACCGCCGAGATGATGCCCAGGGGGACGCCAACTGCCACCGCGATCACGAGCGCGCAGATCGAGAGTTCAATCGTGGCCGGCAGGCGGCGCAGCAACTCATCGGCGATAGGGATGTTGCCGGCGATGGAGTTGCCCAGGTCCCCGCTCAACACGGTGCCGATGTAAATGAGATATTGCTCAGGCAGAGGCCGGTCCAGGCCCAGGCGCGCACGCAGGGCGGCGACGTTTTCCTCGCTCATGCGCTCGCCCAGCAACACCACCTCCGGCCCGCCGGGGATGAGGTGGATGAGCAGGAAGACCAGCACCGAAGCGCCGAAGAGCACGGGGATGGTCTCTATGAGGCGGCGGATAATGTAACGGGTCATAATCGCTCTCATCATAATGGTCAGACAGTGGGCTTAAGCCCACTGTCTGACCTTAGACAGCCGGAACCTGCGTGTCAGGCAGGTTCGCCCGGACTACTCGATGGTGACGAAGCGCACCAATTCCGTGCCGACCGGGTTCGGGACCCAGCCGGTGACGTTGCTGCGGAATACCAGCGGCACGCCGGCATGAGCGATGGTGAGGCGGCCAACCTGCTCCGCCAGCATGGCGTCGGCCTGCATGTACAGCGGCTCGCGGTCTGCTTGCGAGATCAGGTTCTTGGCCTGAGTGAGGATATCGCAGATTTCGGTGAAGTTAAAGTAACCTTCGCGCGGACTGTTACACTGCGCGAAGAAGTAGCCGCTGAAGTTGTCCGGGTCGCCGTTGTCTCCGGTCCAGCCAAGCTGGTACAGGCCGATCAGGTCGCCGTTGCGGCGGCGGTCCAGGTAGGTGGCCCAGTCGCCGGCGTTGTCAAGCTGCACGTTGACGCCGATTTGCGCAAGGTCGGCGGCCATCGCCTGCCCCAGGCCTTCCGGGTCGGGGTTGTACGGACGGGTGTCCGGCTGCCAGAACAGCGTGAGCGGGATGGTCTCCTCAACCTCGTCGGTGCAGCATGTGCCATCCGGATTCAGCGCCAGGACGTCCACTTCGCTGAGGCCGTCCGGGAAGCCGGCGTCGGCCAGCAGCTCCATCGCCCGGTCGGGGTTGTATTCGGGCATGGGCACGTCGGGGTTGTAGCCCCACATCATGGGCGGCAGGAACGTGTTGGCCACCTCAGCCGCGCCGGGCGCATAGAAGGCGTCCACATAAGCCTGGCGGTTCAGCGCCATCGAGATGGCCTGCCGCACGCGGATATCCTGGAATTCCTTGATGCGGTAGTTAAACGCCAGGTACATCACGTTGAGCGCCGGGCGGTAGATCACGTACAGGTCCTCTGAGCCTTCGATGAGCGCCAGTTCTTCCGGCGAAGCGTTTTCCTTGAAATGAATCTCGCCGGCCTGGAGCGCCGCGAAGCGCGCCGCGTTGTCGGGGATCACGCGGTAGATGATGCGCTGAACGTTGCCCTCGATCTGGCCCCAGTAGCCGTCCCACAGGTCCATCGTGACGTGGTCATCGGTGATCCACTCGACGAACTTGTACGGGCCGGTGCACACGTAGCCGACGTCAGGCGTGCCGTAGTTTTCGCCGTACTCTTGCAGGGCGGCGGGGCTGTTGATCTGGAACATCGGCATCGCCAGGGTGTTGGGCATGGGGCTGTAGGGAGCGGACAGGGTGAACTTGACCGTGTATTCGTCTACGGCTTCCACACTGGTGATGAGCGAATCGCCGTCGAAGCCGCTGAACATGTACCCGTAGTACTCGTAAACCTGGGAGGCGAAGTGCACCGGGTTGTCGGTGAAGCGCCACGCCTCAAAGTTGAACTTCACCGCCTCCGCGTTGAACGGCGTGCCGTCCTGGAAGGTGACGCCTTCGCGGAGCTTGAGGGTCCACTCGGTGGCGTCGGCGTTGCTCTCCCAGGACTCTGCCAGGCTGGGCGCGACATTGGTGGTCGAGCCATCGAATGCCAACAGCGCCTCACAGCCCTGGTTGAGCACGTTAAAGGATATGCCGTCGGTTACCACCGCTGCGTAAAGCTGGACGGGGTTGCCGTAGGAACCCCAGAGAAAGGTCACCGGCTCTTGCGCGGACGCCGGTCCGACCAGGGTCAGAGTCAGGATGACCGCCATCAGCAAAGCAAATCGTTTGGACATGCTCTCCTCTCCTCTGGACTTAAGCAAATGCGATGAACGAATGGGCTTAAGGTGGTATCAGACTTGGTTCGTCTCCCTCGCGGACGCCCCTCCTTCCTCGAATAGAAGCGCTTGCGCGCCTATGCAATTCGTATATCGCGCCTGAATGTGGTTAGGTTTGTTCCTTCAGTATGTCCAATACACGCCAATCTGTCAAGGCAATCGCATGTGTTAACGC
>DAOTXU010000413.1:0-11351 GCA_034435135.1 Anaerolineae bacterium
CGTCGGCGTTGCATCGACAATCGTCCCGTTAGGAGAGATCAGCGTCGGCGCTGGCGGCGGCTGGTTGCCGACCGTGAAGTTCAGGGTGGCGCTCCAGGGGCCGTAGCCGCCCTGCCCCCAGGTCTGCACCGACCAGGTGTAGCGGCCATCGGCGAGCGCGCCGGCGGGCGTGTAGGAGCAGTTGCCACCAGCGCACACGACCGAGTCTTGCACCCATTCGTCAACCACCGGGATGGACCTACCCTGCGGCGCGACCCACAGGCGGTACCAGGTTGCATACTGCACGTCGGTCCATTGATAAGTGGGCGTGTTGTTGGCGCCCAGGTCGCCGGTGGGGGCGATCAGGGTTGTCGCGCCCGGCGGCGGCACGTTGACGGTGAAGTCGAGTGTGCCGCTCCAGGGGCCGTAGCCGCCCGGCCCGGAGGTCTGGACCGTCCAGGTGAAGGTACCGTTAGCCAGCGTGGTGGCGGGCGTGTAGGCGCAGGTCCCCGCAGCGCAGACCGCGCTGCCGTCAACCCACATGTCAATCACCGGGGTGCCGCTGCCCTGCGGCGCAACCCACAGCCGGTACTGGGTCGCGTCGGCCACTTCAGTCCACTGGTACTCCGGGTTGTTGTCCGCGCCGATGTCGCCGCTGGGCGCGATCAGCGTGGTAGGGCCGGGGACATTCGGGCCGACGGAGAAGTTCAAGGTGCTGCTCCAGGGACCGTAGCCGCCTGGCCCCCAGGTCCGCACGGTCCAGGTGTAAGTGCCGCTGCTGAGCGCGCCGGCGGGTGTGTGCCGGCAGACGCCCGCGCTACACGCCGCGCTGCCCTGCACCCACACGTCAACCACCGGGGTGCTGCTGCCGAGCGGACTCACCCACAACTCATACCAGGTCGCGTTGGCGACCTCGTTCCAGCTGTATTCCGGGGTGTAGTTTTCGCCGATGTCGCCGCTGGGCGCGATCAGCGTGGTCGCGCCGGGGGCCGGCGCGGCGACGGTGAAGTTCCCCTCCGCGCTCCAGGGACCGTCGCCGGCGGCGTTGCGCGGGCGCACCCACCAGCGATAGGCGCCGTTGTTCAGGATTATCCCCGGATCGACAGCGCAGACCCCGCCAGTGCAGACTGAAGAGGCATACCACTGGTCGAGGACTTGTCCGGTTGGCCCTTCCACATACAGGCGGTAGCTCGTCGCGGTGGCGGCTTCGTTCCAACTGTACTCTGGGGTGTAGTCGGTGATGGTCCCGGTCGGCGCGATCAGCGTCACCTGCGGCGGCACGGTGCCGGTCGTTGTGGACACCTCTTGCGTGTAAAGACTCCACAACCCGTTCTGCTGATCGTAGAACCCATCATACTGCGCGTCGTAGTACTCGCCGTGAAAGGGGTCGAAGTACTCACCGGGTTGCGAGTCGAAGAGCAGGTCGTAGTGCGCTACCCAGAGGACTTCGTGGGCGGGCGTATAGGTGCGCATGACGAAGTAATAGGTTGTTCCGGGCGCAAGGCCGTCAACCACATACTCGCTGGCGGCCTTGTTAGCCGTGATGCCGTGTACAGTGTAAGGACCGCCGGACGTGGCGGCGTAGCTGATCTCGTAGTAACCGCCATCGCCTGTGTAGAGAATGGGCGTCCAGTTCAGGCGGATGCTGTTCGGAGAAAGCTGCGTCGCCTGCACGTTGGTTGGCCGCACCGTCTGCGTCTGCGCCCAGTCGGGGTCTTTGGTGTTGAGGAAGCTGATGACCGACGGGTTGGTCGGGTTGATTTTGTTATAGCCGATGTCGGTATAGGCCGGGTCAAGGTTGACGAGGTTGGTGATCGAGAGCGGGACCTCCCCTTCGAGCGCGTTGGCGTAGAGGAGCAGCCGCGTCAGGTTCGTCAGGCTCCCCAACTGGCTGGGGATGCTCCCGGTGAGCTGGTTTTGGTCCAGCATCAGCCATCCCAGGTTGGTCAGGCTGCCCAGTTCGGTGGGGATGCTCCCGGTCAGGTGGTTTTCGTGCAGGGCGAGCCTTTGCAGGTTCGTCAGGTTGCCCAGTTGAGACGGGATGTTTCCACCCAATTGGTTGAAGTCCAGGAAGAGCTTTTGCAGGTTGGCGAGGTTGCCCAACTCAGGGGGGATGCTGCCGCTCAGATAGTTGAAGGCCAGCGTGAACTCCTGCACGTTCGTCAGGTTGCCCAACTGGCTAGGAATGCTCCCGGTGAGTTGGTTACGCCGCAGGTTGAACTTTGTCAGGTTGGTCAGGTTGCCCAGTTCCGGGGGAATGCCCCCGCTCAACTGGTTATGCTCCAGCCAAAGCTCTCGCAGGTTGGAGAGGCCGCCCAGCACGGACGGGATGCTCCCGGTCAACTGGTTATACTGCAAGCGGAGCTTTTGCAGGTTGGACAGGTTGCCGAGTTCAGTGGGGATGCTCCCGCTCAGTTGGTTGTGGTCCAGGTAGAGCACGCGCAAGACGGGCAGGCTGCCCAACGCCGGCGGGATGCTCCCGTTCAGCTGATTGTACTGAAACCAGATTGCATCCAGGGCGGTCAGGTCGCTGAGTTGGGCGGGGAGGTTCCCGGTCAGCCCGTTATTGTCCAGATCCAGAAAGGTGACCTGCCCTGCCTCGCAGTAGACGCCGAACCAACTGCACGGGCCGGTTAGCAGCCAGTTGGTGTTGTCGATCCAGTTGTCGCCGTCGGTGCTGTTATAGAGCGCGACCAGGGCGTCACATTCCGTTTCCGGGATGTCCGACTGGCTGGCGCAGTCATACTCCTGGGCAGTGGCGGGCGCAACGCCGCCGCCCAAGAAGATGCCTGCGCCGCCCAACACGATCAGAAGAACTAATATAGGATGGACGATAAATCGTTGGTTTTCGACCCGTGAACGCATAGGTCCTCCTTAGGCAAGGAAACATACCTTGAGTGCTGAGTAAGCTGTAAAGTTGATATTAAGATACAATGAGATAGCGTTGCGAATGCATGAAGTTCACCCACATTATACCACACTATTCGCGGTTTGCGGCAAGCCGACCGTCAAAATCTTGTGCAATAGGGTTGATCAATCCAACGGTTATGTGCGCCGGTTACCCTCCTCTTCAATGTCAAGCAGGAACGAAACGACACAGAACCATTGACAGGATTAATTCCACGTCGTATAATTCCACGCCGAATTATCTCAAGAGAGGTTACATGAATATAGAGATCAACTCGCCCATCAAAGAGGCGCTCGCCCGTCGGATTGTCATCGAGACGCTTGGCGTCAGGGACGTGGCAGCGTTCGACCTCGCCAGCGTGTTGTTCCAGATCCGCAACCTGATGGAACGCCTCGGCGACTGCGTGCTAAAAGAAGGCCACCTTTCCAGCGCGCGTTTGCTCCTGTTGATTAAGCTGGTCGTTGCCGAGCGGATGGGTCACGCGGATGATATTTCGCCGACCATGCTGAGCCGTTACAGCAATGTCAGCCGCAACACGATCAGCGCGTTGTTGCGCGGATTGGAGGCACAGGGTCTCATTATGCGCGCGCTTGACCCTGCCGACCGTCGCCGGGTTCATATCCGGCTCACCGATGCGGGCCGCGAACTGGTGGCCGCTCAAGCGCCGCGTTTTACGGCGCACGCGGAAGGCCTGTTTGCCCATCTGACAAAAGAGGAGCGCGAGATGTTGCTGCACCTGCTCGAAAAAGTGCGCAACGCATTGGTTGAGCGATGCGTAGAACTGGAAGACAGGTAAATCGTCAAAAAAGAGGGTGATGCATTGGAACCGCAACGCAGGAAGAACGGTAGAGGACGACGGCGCGGCATGGGCGGCCAACCGGGCGGCGACCCTAAGGCGCTCATGCGCGCTATCCGGTATATCCGCAACCATCGCCGGTTGGCGCTGATCGCGTACACGGCGTTGTTTGTGGCGACGTTTTCGCAACTGCTGGTGCCGCAGGTGGCGCAGAACACCATTGACGCGGTGGTCAATGGGTATGTCGCCAACACGTTTTTCGATGTGGTCCCCCAGCCCTTGCAGGGGGCAGCGGCCCAGGCGGTCGGGACCACGCTCGACCAGTTAAAGCTCCATCAGTCCAGCGCGCCCTCGGCGCTGGCAGTGGCGTTGCTCAGCATCGTCATCCTCGCCGTGGTGCGCGCCGCCGCGAGCTTCGTGCAGACATTCTTCTCAGAAAACCTCTCGCAAAACCTGGCATTCGACTTCCGCAACGACCTGTTCGCCAAGATTCAGCGCCTCTCGTTCAGCTACCACGACCGCAACCAGACCGGCCAGCTCATGATCCGCGCCACCGACGATGTGGAGCGGTTGCGCATGTTCGTCGCGCAGGGGCTGGCGCTGTCGTTGCAGGCGGTTGTGCTGTTGGTGGGCGCGATCCTCATCCTCGCGCTGACCAACTGGCGGCTGACCCTGGTCGTGGTCCCGATCCTGCCCATCGCGCTGGTGGTCTTCCTGGTGTTTGGCGCCCTCTCCTTCCCCCTATTCAGCAAGGTGCAGCAGAAGCTCTCGACGCTCAACACCATCCTGCAAGAGAACCTGGCCGGTCTGCGCGTGGTGAAGGCGTTCGCCCGCGAGCCGGAGGCCGAGTCTCGCTTCAGCGACAGCGCCGATGCGCTGCTCCGGCAACAGCTCGTGGTGCAGCGCGTGTTCTCATTCCTGTTCCCGTTCGTGTTCCTGGTCGCCAACTTCGGGCAGGTAGCTGTGTTGTACTTCGGCGGGCGGCAGATCATCGACGGCACGCTGAGCATCGGCGAGTGGCAGAAGTTCAACCTGTACCTGATGTTCGTCTTCTTCCCGATGGCGCAGCTTGGCATGATCATCTCCCTGATGTCGCAGGCATCGGCGTCGGCCAAGCGCATCTTCGAAATCCTCGACGCCAGGAATGACGTGGAAGATAAGCCCGACGCCGTCCCTATCAAGGAAATCACCGGGCATGTGAAGTTCGAAGACGTGTGCTTCCGCTACTTCAACAGCGGCGAGCCAGTGCTGCAAGACGTGAGCTTCGAGGCGCAACCGGGGCAGACCGTGGCGCTGTTGGGCGGCACGGGCAGCGGCAAGACCACCATCACCAACCTGATCCCGCGCTTCTACGATGTCAGCGAGGGCCGCGTGTTGGTTGATGGGCGCGATGTGCGCGAGGTGACCATCGAAAGCCTGCGCGGACAGATCGGCATCGTGTTGCAGGAGACGAACCTGTTCACCGGCACCATCCGCGAGAACATCGCCTTTGGCCGCCCCGACGCCTCGATGGAAGAGGTCATCCAGGTCGCCAAAGCCGCCGCTGCGCATGACTTCATCATGGAGTTCCCGCAGGGCTACGACACCCCTGTCGGTGAGCGCGGCTCCACCCTCAGCGGCGGGCAGAAGCAGCGCGTCGCCATCGCGCGCGCGTTGCTCATGAACCCGAAAGTCCTGATCCTGGACGATAGCACCAGCAGCGTAGACGTGGCGACGGAGTATCACATCCAGAAAGCGCTGGACAGGCTGATGCAGGGGCGCACCAGCTTCGTCATCGCGCAGCGCATCAGCACCGTGCTTAACGCCGACCAAATCCTGGTGCTGGATAAGGGCCGGATCGTGGCGCGCGGCACGCACGAGGACTTGATTGAAGAAAGCCCTATCTACGCCGAGATTTACCACTCCCAGCTTGTCGAGGACGCTGCGCTCGATGCTGCCGAGGATGTGGAAGCTCTCAAGGAGACAGTGTCCAATGTTTGATCGCAGAGGCTTACTGGAGGTCGAAGTCAGCAAACCCAAGAGCGTCGGTTACACCCTGACACGCTTCTGGCAGTATGTCAGGCAATACTGGTTCGCGCTGATCGTCGTCGCAGTGTTGGTAGTGGTGGGCACATGGGTTCAGGTCATCACGCCCAAACTGATCGGCCAGGCGGTGGATTGCTACCTGACGCCGCTGGCCGGCCAGGCGTTCGGCGTGGCCGGGAATCTGATGTCCGGGCAGAAGAGCGCTGCCGCGTCCAACTGCTGGTATGACGCCTCGCTGCCGGAGGCGCCGGCAGCGGCGGACCTCGTCGCCGGGCTGACCGGGCTGGTGTTGCTGCTCGCCGGCATCTTCGCCCTGGGGTCCGTGGTCGCCGGGTTCCAGTTCTTCTCGATGGCGTGGGTCGGACAGCACGCGCTCAGGCGTATCCGTGTGGACCTGTTCCGGCACCTGCTCCGCCTGCCGCTCGGTTTCTACGCCCAACAAGAGACCGGCAACCTGATGAGCCGCATCACCAACGATGTGGATACGATCCAGCAGATCATGAGCTTCGGGCTGGTGCAGGTGCTCCGCAGCGTGTTGCAGATCGGGTGGATCATCGTCGTCATGCTGCAAGAGAGCGTGTCTTACGCGCTGCTGAGCCTCGCGGTCGTGCCCTTTATGGCGATCTCGACGATCTGGTTCTCGAACCGGGCGCGCGCGGCGTATCGGCGGGCGCGCAAGGAGATCGGCGCGGTCAACGCCGACCTGCAAGAGAGCATCGCCGGCGTGCGCGAAGTGCAGGCGTTCAGCCGCGAGGACGAGAACATCGCCGAGTTCCGCGCGTCCAACGCCGCCAACCGCGACGCCAACATCCGCGCCGCCACCTATACGAGCGCGCTCGGTCCGCTGCTGGAGGCGCTCAGTTACGTGGCCAACGCCGTCGTGATCGGCGTGGGCGGCTATGTCATCCTGCTCAACAACGGCGACCTGTTCGGCGCGACCATCTCGCTGGGGCTGGTGATCACCTTCATGGGGTATGTCCAGCAATTCAACCAGCCTATCCAGCAGATCGCCGTGCTATGGACCAACATCCAGAGCGCGGTCGCCGGCGGCGAGCGCATCTTCAACCTGATGGACGTTGAGCCGGAGATCAAGGACAAGCCCGGCGCTATCGAGATGCCGCCGATTCAGGGCAAGATCGCCTTCACCGACGTGTTCGCCCAGTACAAAGAGGACGAGCCGGTGCTGTGCAACGTCACCCTGACCGCCGAGCCGGGCCAGACGGTCGCCATCGTCGGGCCGACCGGCGCCGGCAAGACCACGCTCGTCAACCTGATCCCGCGCTTCTACGACGTGCAGCGCGGGGCGGTGACGATTGACGGGATCGACGTGCGCGACGTGACGCAGGCCAGCCTGCGCAAGCAGATCGGGGTCGTGTTGCAAGACACGTTTCTGTTCAGCGACACGGTGATGAACAACATCCGCTACGGCAAGCCCGACGCCACCGATGAGGAAGTCATCGCCGCCGCGAAGATGGCCCGCGCCGACACGTTCATCGAGCGCCTGCCGGAAGGCTACCAGACCGTGCTCGGCGAGCGCGGCGCGGGGCTGAGCCAGGGCCAGCGCCAGCTGATCGCTATCGCGCGCGCGATTCTTGCGGACGCGCGCCTTCTCATCCTCGACGAGGCGACCAGTTCGGTCGATACGCGCACCGAGCGACAGATTCAGGCTGCGCTGCAAGAGTTAATGAAGGGGCGCACCAGCTTCGTCATCGCGCACCGGCTCAGCACCATCCGCAACGCCGACAAGGTGCTGGTGCTCCACGACGGTGAGATCATCGAGCGGGGCCGGCACGAGGACCTGCTGGCGGCGCGCGGCTTCTACTACGACCTGTACATGAGCCAGTTCCGCCGTGAGGAAGAGAAGGCCGCCGTTCCCGCGCCTGCCGGCGACGTCAAGGGAGACGGGCGCGAAGCGACATTGCGACCGGCCAAAGCGCTCGGCGGCGCGGACTGAGCGCAAGCGGCTGCGCTCACCCGCGCAGCGATCTACTGTCCCTCACCCAAACGAAGGCTCCCACGGCTGCGGTCGTGGGAGCTTTTCGTTACGGGGTTCTGAATCGCCCCGCCTCGCTCGCCGGGGTTGCAGGCGGTCACGGATTGGGCCGGGTCCAGACATCATAATTGAGGGTAAAACAGCCACCGGCGCAATCGTCCATCTCCCCGCTTGCTTCACGATGTGGGCTGCCTGCGCTGCCCCACAGGTTAGCGGAGTTATAGGTTCTGTAAACGGAACCGATGGGATTGGAGACCATCCTATAATGCTCATAGTCGTAATCGTTATCATATCCCCTGACGTTGATGATCAGGGTGTCGCTTTGCGCAAACGAGAGGGTAAAGCGCAGGGTAGTGTTAAGCGTTGTGTCGGGAGTTGGGAAAGGTTGCGTCCCGCTGGCGGGCCAAAGCTGCCTCTGGTCATTGACCAGGAACTCTAGCCAGAAGCCATTATCGTCGCTCTGCACTCTCTTGTCCCACCCGGCGAGTTGGACCCACGAAGCGTCGCCGCCGAAATCACCTCGATGCAGAATAGTGCCATCGTCGAGATTGTAGTGGATTTGAACGCTGTTGAACGTCACGAGCACTTGTGTCAGGACAGACGCCGTGGATGTCGGCGTTGCCGTCGGCGTCGCGGTAGGCGTCCAGGTCGGGGTGATGGGTGTGGGAGTTGGGGGCGCAAGGGTCGTCGGCGGCGGGACGGTGGGCGTGGCGGGAACGGTCGCGGTCGGTGGGTTCAGCGGGTCAGGGTCCACGTTGTCGGGGATGCCGTCGCCGTCGGTGTCAGGGTTGTTCGGGTTGCTGCCGCGCTGCACTTCCTGTCCGTCAGATAAGTTGTCCTTGTCGCTGTCGAAAGCAATCGGGTTGGTGTTCCACACGTTGACCTCTTGCCCGTCGGTCAGGGTGTCCGTGTCCGTGTCGGGGTTCTTTGGGTCAGTGGTCAGCTCTGCCTCGCGCTGGTTGCTTAGCCCGTCGCTGTCGTCGTCGCCCTCGGCGGCGGCGGTCATCGCCGCGTTGGTGGCCGTCGCCTGGTTATCGGCGGCAGCAGTCAAGGTAACCCCGACCACGGCCTCAGCCGTTCGGAAGGTCTGCTGAGTTGCGTTGATGAACGCGGTCGCCGCCTCGATGGTGGCGGTGGCCTCAGCGGTCGGCGGGATAATCAGCCCGGCGGCGAGCGCGAGCGCGATGATGAGCACACAGGCGGTGAAGAGGAAGGTCAGCAACCCCAGCATCCAATAGGGGATAAGCGGGACCGCCACCAACTCGCCCACCTGCGATTCCTGCCCCCCCTCAAGCGCCTGCACGTTGATCTCATACGGTAACGCCTTCTCCACCCCGAAGATGAGACGCCGTTTCGGTTCCATCTGTACCAGGGTGCGCGCGATCTGGCCCGGCCCCAGGCCGAACTCCGGCTGGCTCAGCGCGAACTTCACCGCATCTTCGCGGTCGCGCGCGCTGACCATGTAGTTGCTGGGCGCGTTGCCGGTGTTCGTGAGCGCCAGAGCCACGCTCCCCTTCCTGACGACCCGCTTGGGTTGCAGGTCGGTCTTGAAACCGTGAAACGGGGCAATCTGCAACCAGCCAGTCAACGAGGCGACCTCACCGCGATGTTCGCGGCTGGTGACGCTGAGCAGGAAGCTATGCCGCCCGGCGGTGCTGGTGCTCACGCGCGGCGGGTGGAAGGCGAGCATCACCGTGCCCTGGTCGCCGGGCATCAATTGCAGCGTCTTGGTCGGCATGGTCACCCAGTCGTTCGGCAAGCCGCGCACCTGCACAGTGAAGTGATCGACGATTTTGTCCTGGTTGAGAATCTCAACCGGCACATCAACCCGCCCGCCGGGCTGGATTTCAACGGTGTCACCCATCGGCATCACCAGCCCGACCTGTCGGCCAACACCATACGCCGCCGCGCCCCCAACCGGCTGCGTCCCGATTTGCCCGCCGGCGGATTGCGAAGCTCCTGCGCCTTTGGGCCGGGTCGGGTGTACGCCGCTCTGTTCCAGCTCCAGCCAGAACTCGCCGATGCGCACCGTCGCGCCGGGGTCCCACACTTCAGGGACTTGCGCGATCAGCTTGGCGTCGGCCAGCAGGGTCCCGTTGGTCGAGCCCAGGTCGGTGAGACGGTAGCGCCCGTCGGGGCCGCGCTCAAGGCGCGCGTGGTTGCGCGAGACGCCGTTCCCGTCGAGCACCACGTCGCCGTCGAGCGCGCGCCCGATGGCAGTCACGGCCTTCTTGAGGGGGACCGAGCGCGTGGGTTCGCCTTCGCGGATGATAATCAAGCGGTCGTACCCGGCCTGGCTGGGCGTCGGCGCTTGATAGGTGTGTTCGGGCGCCTGCGCCACGATGGGTTCGGTCATGAGGTAGGTCTTCAGGCTGTCGACCTGCTCCGGCGAGGTCCCCGACATGGTCGTCTGGCCTCTGGCAATGCGCCTTTGCACGATCTGGATGGCGCGCGCCATCTCGCCCGCCGTCTGAAAGCGGTCGTCGGGGTTTTTCGCCAGGCTCTTGTTGATGATCTCCACCAGTTCGGGCGGCAGGTCGGGCCGGATGCTGGTGGGGGGCGGGAGCGGCTCGCGCGTGTGCATCCGAATGGCTTCGGTGATCGACGCCGGCTGGTAGGGCAGTTGCCCAGCCGCCAGTTCGTAGAGCATCACCCCCAGCGCGTAGATGTCGGTGCGGGCGTCCACGTTCTCGGCCAGGCACTGCTCCGGCGACATGTAGGGCAGCGTGCCCATCGGCTGGCCCGTGAGCGATTGCACGCCCCCCTCGGCCAGTTTCGCCAGCCCAAAGTCGGTCAGCACCGCTCGAAACCGGCTGGTGCCCTCGCCTGGGGTCGTCATCAGCTTGAGCAGGACGTTATCCGGCTTAATGTCGCGGTGGATCATCCCTTCCCGGTGCGCGTAATCCAGCGCTTCCGCGATTTGCCGGGTGAGTTCCAGCGCCTCGGTCAACTCCATGTATTTCTGTTGCGCGTGCAGGCGTTGCAGGTAACTGCGCAGGCTGCCGCCGGTCACCAGCTCCATGACGAGGAAGAGCAACCCCTGGTCATAGCCGGCGTCGAGCACGCGGACGATGTTGGCGTGATCGAGGCGCTTGGCCGCGCGCGCATCCTGCGCGAAGCGCTGCTGGAACTCGGCGCGCGCCGCCATGTGGGGATGCATGACCTTGATCGCAACGGGCCGCTTGAGGCGCACGTCGGTGGCCCGGTACACCGAACCCATGCTGCCGTCTCCGAGCAGTTGCTCGATCCGGTAATGGTCAAGCGTCCGGCCAATTAACACCTGCTCGCTCATTTCAGCTTTCCTGAAGACCTCAGCCGGGCAACTGGCGATGGCTTTAACGTGTGGAAAGCGATCAATTCCAATCTGTTCACTCTTTTTAATGTACACCTTATACCGGCTATGTGCAAAACGCTATCACCGTTGATGCTAACTGTCTTCTTCGCCTGAAGCCGTATCTGTTCACCTTGTCTGCCCTGTGCGGCGCTGCACTGTGTTTTTCGCAACCCGCCGACTAACGTCGGCGGCTAATCGCAAAATAGCGCCTTCAGAATTGCGAATTCACCCGCGACTTTAGTCGCGGGAGCCATAAGGTGAACAAATACCTGAAGCCGCGCCGCGTCCAGCCGCTTGACAATTGGGGAAGGCACGG
>DAOTXU010000414.1:0-1805 GCA_034435135.1 Anaerolineae bacterium
CTGCTCCCATTGTTGATCCCCTTACCTCACCCCATCGGATGATGGTGGTCCGCCGTGTAGCGCCGGTGCGGTAGCGCTCACGCTCGCCTCACCACAGCCCTGCAAACACCTCGCCCACCGTGACGGCGAAGCCCGGCAGCACCTCGCCGCCGTCAAGTATATCTTCATCGTTGAGCAGCGTCGTCGTCGGCGCGTCGGGGCGGTAAATGACGATGAGGCGATCATCAGGGTAGACCACCCACACCAAGCGCACGCCGGCTTTCAAGTACAGGTTGACTTTGCGATGAACCTGGCGCGGCGTTTCCGAAGGGGAGATCACTTCGACGGCCAGGTCGGGCGCGATGTTGTAGAACCTGCCAGTGCGGGGTGGAAGCCGCTCTTTGGCGATAAACCCCACATCCGGGCCGCACACCGTATCGGGCGCGATGATAAAGCCGGCTTCGATGGTCGCTTTGCCCAAATCGGCGGCAACAACGTGATTGGCAACCAGGCGGAACAACGTCCCGGCAACTTCGCTATGCGTGTCACCAACCGGCGACATTTCGACGATCTCCCCTTCGAGCAATTCAAGGCGCCTGTCGCCTTCAGCTTTGTGGATAAGCTCCCACAAGTCCTCTGGGGTGTAGAGTCGCTCTTGCACAGCCATGACAACCTCCCCAAAACCGCCCACTTTCGCGCGCCGACGCGGGATTGATCCGGTTTCCTGTCCTGATTATACCATCACACTCCGCCAAGCCGGATAAAATGCAGAGGCCCCCGTTCGCGGGGGCCTCGTGCGGTGTTCAGGTCGCGCGGCGAGCGCTATTCGCCGCCGCCTACAAGAGAAGGAGCCTCTTCCAGTTCGGCGGTGGCCTCGAAGATGTCGGCGTAAGTGCCGTAGTAGTCCGCCCCGCCGGGGTTCGCGCCGTAGTCGTCAACCCCGTACTCAAACACGCCGTCGCCCTGGTAGTACTGGCTCGGCACGAGACCGACGAGCGCGCCGTCGCTATCGTAGAGCCAGGCGCGCACGTAGGTCCCGCACCCGACTGTGACCGCGCCGACGGTGCGCTCCCCTGCGACGGTGGGGATCGTGCCCGCCGTGCGGCCCTCAGGTCGGAACAGCGAACCGAAGTGCGTGCGCAACTCCAGCGTGCCGGTGACCGGGGCCGGGTCGGCGCTGGTGAAGTTTACCCAGGTGATGCAGGCTTCTGGGCCGGCGGCTCCAGTATAGGGATGGATCAATTCGCCGGTCTCGCAGTCGATCAGGTAGGCATCCTGGGCGCCGCTGACCGGGTCGTAATAGGTGACGATCATCCTGTGAATACCGGGGAACAACGTGCCGACGCCGAACAGCCCAAAGGCGTTGCTGCTAAATGTGTCGGGACCTGCCACTGTAACCAGATGCTGTGGCCCGTAGAGCAACGCCCGCGGCAAAGCGGACTCGACTGTCCCGAATACGTCAACAACCGAGGCGTCGGCGACGGTCACGGTCAGCGTGTTCTGCTCTACCCAGGCCTCTTGGTCACAGAAGGGCGCGGCGGGGATGATGAAGTCGGAGAGCGTGATCGTCACCGCGCCGACCGTGTTGGCCGTCGCCGAGGGGACCTGCAAGAGCAATGTGAGCGCAGGGATGAGACACAGCGAAGCCAGGCGTCGCCTGGAAACGAGTGCAGTCACAGACGTGCGCATGGTAAACCCCCTTTGGTGCGCATCTTAACGCTGTTAAGAACGGAAAGGAAACTCGCAGCCCTATAGCTTCGGAAAATCGAAGCTCACATAAAATTATAATGCAGAAACGATTTTTGTCTATCGAGACAGCGTAAAGG
>DAOTXU010000415.1:0-2062 GCA_034435135.1 Anaerolineae bacterium
CCCGCTCCCCCTTCACCCACGCCCGCGCCACGATCAGCCCGATCAGGTGCTGCTGCTGCTTCATATCGCCGCCCGTCGCCTCCCAGTGGTCCGCGAAATGCGCCAGCAGGTCCGCCGCGTGCTCCAGCTCGTCATCCCCCATCGGTGTGAGCCGCTCCAGCTCCTGCTGCAGCCGCACGCGCTCCTCCAGGTAGCTGTTCTGGTCGGTGATGAAGCCGTGGTCCCAGCGGAAGTCCATGCGCGCGATGATCGCCTTGATGTCTGCGACCCGCTCCTCGAGCTTCTGGTCGCCCAGGAGCTGCCCCATCGCGCCCACGATGCGCTTGCGCCAGTCGGCGGGCGGCTTGAGGTGCTTGAGCACCTCCACCACCTGTGTCTCGACCAGGTCGGCGCGCACCGAGGTCTGCACGCAGGTGCGCCCGAAGTCGCGCGCGCGGCAGCGGTAGTAGCGGTAGGCGCCCTCATAGTTGGTGTGCGGGCGCATCTTGCCGTAGTCGTCGTCGTGCACCTCAGCAGGCATATGCTCGACGCAGTCGGCGCAGAAGATGAGGTCGCGCAGGAGGTAGGTGCGGTGCTTGGGGTAGAACTCGTGGTGCTTGGCCTTGGCGGCGCGCACTTCCTGGCACTTGTCGAACAACGCCTGGTCGATCACGGCGGCGTGCTTACCCTTGAACCACTCCACCGATGCCTCGAACGAGCGGCTGCCATCGGCGTGGCGCGCATACGCCTGGTACTTGATGTACCCCAGGTAGGTGCGGTTCTGCAGCAGGTCGCGCACGGTCTCGGTGGAGAAGGGCTTCCCGGTCTTGCTGAGGAAGCCCTTCTCGTTCAGCAGCCGCGCCACCGCGTTGTCGCTGTACGCCCCCGAAGCGTAGGCTTCATACGCCATACGCAGGCCTTCGAGCTCGTGCGCGTTGGGATGGAGTACCCCGTTCGCGTCCTTGTCATAGCCAAACGGCGCGCGGTTGTTGTGGTACCCCTGCCGCGCGCGCTCCTTCTTGCCCTTGGCGGTCTCGGTGGCGAGGTTCTTGCTGTACCAGTCCGCCACGCACTCCATGATCCCCTCGATGAGCGCGCCGATCGGGCCGTCGCTGTCCTCAGACGGCTCGGTGACCGAGAACACCTTGACGCCGCAGTCCTGCCGCAGCAGCGACTTGATCGCCAGCGCGTCGGTGCGGTTGCGCGCGAAGCGGTCGAACTTGTGCACCACGAGCGCGTTGAACCTGCCCTTGCGTGCGTCGCGGCGCATCTCCTGGAATGCGGGGCGATCAGTGGTGCGCCCGGACTGGGCTTCATCCACATAGGTCTTGACGAGGGTGCCGCCCTGCGCCTTGACCCACGCCTCGATGGCGCGGCGCTGGGCGTCGATGGAGAAGTTGCCCACCTGCTCTTCGGAACTCACACGCATATACGCTGCGTAACGCATTGGTTGTACTCCTTTTCCAGCTTCGGTTGGCGTTTCGGGCTGTAGGAGCCGCGCCTGGAGCACGAGCTCGTCGGCGGTCGTGCCGAACCGGGGGACGGTGAAGAACCGGTCCCCGGCCAGGTGCGGGATGAGCTTGGGTGTCTGTTGTTTGATCTTGATCATGGTCCTCCTTACCAGGGCGT
Source organism: Anaerolineae bacterium (assembly GCA_034435135.1). Lineage (GTDB taxonomy): Bacteria > Chloroflexota > Anaerolineae > Aggregatilineales > JAFGMM01 > JAOSJO01. Next base: position 1,609 of record DAOTXU010000415.1, read on the forward strand.
ATCCGCCCCAAATACATAAACGGCCAACCCGCCGGGCGCGAGGGCGCCGCGCTGTTGACCGTCCACCAACCATCTGCGAGGATGGCGTCTAGCCGGCCACGTTGCGTCTGTCAGCGCGGTGGGTCAGCCCCTGGCGGGTGTCATCGCACCGGCTGGGGGCGTTTTGATACATAGACTGGTGTGTCGTGTCGTGGAGCGGTAGGCCGCCGCCGCACCCCGGGCGGGGTAGCGCGGGTGTGGGCTCAATATCACATACAGCCGGTGCGCGGCCATTGCCCAGCCGGCCAGGCGGGGGGAGCGCAGGCCGTAGCGCGCCAGCCGCTGTTCCTCATTGAGGAGCCGGGCGTGGTAGAGCCGGCGCGGGCCGGGCAGGCGCTTGCGCGTCGCCCAGGCGACGAGCCGCTCGAGGTCGGCGCGCCGGTTGAGGGCACAGTAGAGAGTGTAGAACTGTCTG
>DAOTXU010000416.1:0-20366 GCA_034435135.1 Anaerolineae bacterium
CCTCACGCCACCGGCGGCGCTTCGGGCTGCATCCCCGCGTCGGGCGTCGCGCCCGCCTCGACGGCGGTGCGGAACACGAGCTTGCCTTCCTGATCCGTGTCGATCAGGACCGTCGCGCCGAAGGGGAACTCGCCGCTGAGGATGCCGTCGGAGAGTTTGTCCTCGACCTGGCTCTGGATTTCGCGGCGCAGCGGGCGCGCGCCGAAGTCCGGGTCGTAGCCCTCCTTCGCCAGGTACTCGCGCCCGGCCTCGGTGAGTTCCAGGGTCAGGCCGTGCTCGATCAGCCGCCCGCGCACTTTGTTGAGTTCGATGTCCACGATCTTCTTGATGTCCTCGCGGCTCAGGGCGCGGAACACCACCGTCGCGTCCACGCGGTTGAGGAACTCAGGCCGGAAGAGCTTGCGCAGTTCGTCGAGGACCTTCTTCCGCATCTCCTGGTATTCGCTCATGGCGGCGTCGGCCTCGTCGCGCGGCAGGCCGAAACCCAGCACGGTGCCGCGCTTGATGGTCTCTGCGCCGATGTTGGAGGTCATTACGATGAGGGCGTTGCGGAAGTCCACCATGCGCCCGCGCGCGTCGGAGAGGTGGCCCTCCTCCATGATCTGGAGCAGCATGTTGAACGCTTCGGGGTGGGCCTTCTCGATCTCGTCAAAGACGACGATAGAGTAAGGCCGGCGGCGGAGCGCCTCGGTGAGCTGGCCGGCGTCCTCGTAGCCGACATAGCCGGGCGGCGCGCCCACAAGCCGGGCGACCGTGTGCCGCTCCATGAACTCGCTCATGTCGAGTTGAACCACCGCGTCTTCCGAGCCGAACAGGAACTCAGCCAGCGCCTTGGTCAGTTCGGTCTTGCCGACGCCCGTCGGCCCCAGGAAGATGAACGAGCCGACCGGGCGGCGCGGGTCTTTGAGGCCGGCGCGGGCGCGGCGCACGGCGCGCGCGATGGTCTCAATGGCCTCGTCCTGGCCCACGATGCGCTGGCGCAGCGCTTCCTCCATGTGGAGCAGGCGCTCCGACTCCTCGCCGGCGATGCGCGTGAGCGGGATGCCGGTCCACATCGAGATGATCTCGGCCACATCCTCTTCGGTGACCTGCGCCTTGTTGGTTTCCGGGTTCCAGCTTGCGCGCAGGCTTCGGAGCTTTTCCTCTAGCTCGGCGATACGCTCGTTCAGGGTCTCGGCGTCTTCGCCGGCGGCTTCGCCCAGGTCGCCGCGCATCCGCTCCAGTTCCCCTTCCGTGCCGCGCACGCGCAGGCTGTCGGGGCTTTTGTACATGCGGACGCGGCTCGCGCTCTCGTCGATCAGGTCGATGGCCTTGTCCGGCAGGAAGCGGTCGGGCACATAGCGCGCCGAGAGGTTGGCGGCGGCCTCAATGGCGATGTCGGTGATTTCGAGGTTGTGGTGCTCCTCGTAGGCTTTCTTGATCCCGTGCAGGATTTCGATAGTCTCTTCGATGGTCGGCTCATCGACCAGTATCTTCTGGAAGCGGCGCTCCAACGCGGCGTCGCTTTCGATGTGCTTGCGGTACTCTTCGAGCGTGGTCGCGCCGATGCACTGCAACTCGCCGCGCGCCAGCGCCGGCTTGAGGATGTTGGCCGCGTCCACCGAACTGCCGGCGCTCCCCGCGCCGACCAGCATGTGCACTTCGTCGATGAAAAGGATGCTGTCGGAGGCTTTGAGTTCGTCGATGACGCGCTTTAGACGTTCCTCAAACTGGCCGCGATACATCGTGCCGGCCACGAGCGATCCCACGTCCAACTGGAGCACGCGCTTGCCTAAAAGCGGTTCCGGCGTCTGCCCGGCGACAATCATCTGCGCCAGCCCTTCAACGATGGCGGTCTTGCCTACGCCGGGGTCGCCGATGAGGGCGGGGTTGTTTTTGGTCCGCCGCGAGAGCACCTGGATCACGCGCTCGATCTCGGTCTGCCGACCGATCACCGGGTCAAGCTTGCCCTCCTCGGCCAGGGCGGTGAGGTCGGTCGCCAACTGGTCAACCAGCGGGGTTTTGGCCTGCGCCTTTCGCGCCGGCGAGGGGACTTGCGGCGCTCGGTTCGATTGAACCGGGCTTTCTTGCAGCACCCGGCGCGTCTGGCGGCGCACCTGGTCGGGGCTGACGCCGAGGCGCTTGAGCACGTCAATAGCGACGCCCTCCGGCTGGCGCACCAACCCCAGGAGCAGGTGTTCGGTGCCGATATAGTGGTGGCCCATCTTGCGGGCTTCATCGACGGCATACTCAAGGACGCGCTTGGTGCCGGGGGCGAGGTCCAGTTTGCCGACGGTGCGTTGCCCGGCGTGCGTCATCCGGTCCACCAACTCTTCGACCCGATCCTGGTCGAGGCCGAGTTCGCGCAGCACGCGACCGGCCACGCCACCCTCTTCGCGCATCAGGCCCAGCAACAGGTGTTCGGTGCCGATGTAGTTGTGGTTCAGGCGTTCGGCTTCCTCTTGAGCCAAGCTCAACACACGGCGGGCGCGCTGCGTGAAACGCTCCATTTTATTGGGCATGGCGCTAGCCTCCACTGTCTCCTGAATAAGCTCCCAAACGGGTCTCTTGACGGACTATAACGTTCGTTCGATAGCGTTACTATAAACAACGCCTCTTGCTGATTAGACTGTACCTAATCTCCTTGCTCCATGCCACCCCATTTAGGTCCCAGAGGGATTAGAAAGTCATTAGAACCCCAAATGGCACAGAACCTCGCCAGGCGAGATTCTGCGCAAATGGTGTTTCTTTCTTTGATCTGATGCAGGATATGACGACGCGCTATCGGCGTCACTGGTCGTTGACATCGCCGTCACTGTACCCCACCGCGTCGCCGAGAGTCGGTGCATCGGGGCCATCATGATAGGCAGCTTCTTGCTGAAACTGCCAGTCGGAATCGGCGTATTTGGCCGAGTCGACTTCCTTGATACTGAGGCCGATGCGGCGCTGTTCGGGTTCGATCTTGATAATGCGCAGCGTGAGTACGTCGCCGACGGCCACCACATCGCGCGGGTGGGCCACGCGGGTGTCAGCAAACTCGGAAATGTGGATCAGCCCCTCGATTTCTTCGGAGCCGACGATGCGCGCGAAAGCGCCGAACTTGGTCAACTTAGTGACCGTGCCCTGCACCAACTGACCGACCCTGTGTGTGCGCACCATGCGCTGCCAGGGGTCTTCTTCGAGCTGCTTCATGCTCAAGCCGATGCGCCGGCGCTCACGGTCAACGCTGATGACCTTCACGGTCACTTCCTGGCCTTGCCTGACCACCTCTTTGGGGTGGTTGATGGGCTTCCAGGTCAGTTCGCTCAGGTGCACCAGGCCATCCGCGCCGCCCAGGTCAACAAACACGCCGAAGTCGGTCATGCTGATGACGCGCCCGTTGCGCACTTCACCGACCTGCAACTCATCCAGGAGCATCTCTTTTTGCCGGGCGCGCGCCTCGCGGCTGGCGGCGCGCTCCGAGAGGATGAGGCGGTTGCGCGGGCGGTCCACTTCCACCACCTTGACCAAGATGCTCTGGCCGATCATATCTTTCCAACGCTCTTCCGGCGCGGAGCCGCTCGCCTGGCGGCGACGTTCGGCGCTGACCTGGCTGGAAGGGACGAAGCCGCGCACCTTGCCGAAGCGCACGATCAGGCCGCCTTTGTTATAGCCGGCAATTTTGCTCTCGTAGACGGCCTGGCTCGCGCGGTATTCCTCGGCCTGACGCCAGTCCTGCTCCTCTTGCGCGCGTGAGAGTGAGAGCACCGGGTTGCCGCTGCGCCCCTCCGGGTTAAGCACGTAGACCAGCACCTTCGCGCCCGGTTGCAGCTCTTCGAACGTCTGCCGATCCATGCGCTCCAACTCATGCCCTGCGATCACGCCCTCAGACTTGGCGCCAATATCGACCAGGATTTCGGTCGGCGAGGTCTGCACGATCTCACCTTCGACAATATCGCCGCGGCGGATCGTCGGCTCCTCTTCAACGTGATCGACCTGGTCGAGCCAGTCCGCCATCGTCATTGGCTCGGCGGCTTGGGTTTCGACGGTTGCGACTTCCGCCGGCTCGGAAGCCGGCATTGCGACGGTTGCGATCTCCGCCGGCTCGGCGACTGCATCATTGGCCAGGTTTTCGTCAAGCATTGGGGGTTCCAAAGCTGCGATTTCCTGCGGCTCGGCGACTGCATCATTGGCCGGGTTTTCGTCAAGCATTGGGGGTTCCACCGCTGCCATTTCCTGTGGCTCGGCGACTGCATCGCCTGCCGGGTTTTCGTTAAGCATTAGGGGTTCCACCGCTGCCATTTCCTGCGGCTCGGCGACTGCATCACCTGCCGGGTTTTCGTCAAGCATTGGGGGTTCCAAAGCTGCGATTTCTTGCGGCTGAGCAACTGCATCGCCTGCCGGGTTGGCGTCAAGCATTGGGGGTTCCACGGCCATTTCGGATTCGCCGTGGACGATTTCTTCTTGCTGCATACTCACTGGTCTCCCGCGCGGTAGTCACAAGCGCGGGGATTATACCCGCTTAGACGGGAATGTTCAACACATCTTTGCAGAAGCCCAACACGGTTGGGCCGCGCAATGCGGTTTCCTTAACGCTATATATCCTAGAGATAGGGAAAAAGGCAGGCCATCTTCCATATGTGGGGGTTGAGGCGCAGCGGCAGGCGTCTTCAACGATGGGGAGGGATTGCCCGTTTTTTTAACCGTAGGCGGATTTCCACCTCCGAGGCGCGGTTGAAGATCGGCGGTTCATCAAGTACAATCGTTCCGTTTTGCGTATCCATCAGGCCGAGTCGCCGCGTGGGCGTCTCGTCTGACCCTTCCTGACAGCGAGTTTTACCCATGCCTGAGACCATCAAGCTCCCCCCCGACTCTCAGAACGATGCTGAGACCACACAGTCCCCCGAAGTATCGCGCCTCCCATTCGTCCCGTTGGGCGACGTGCGGGCGCAGGCGGTCGAGGGCGCGACCGTCACTTTCCGGTGCGCCAGGGGTTTGCTGCAAATCACAGCGCTGGCCGAGGATTGCTTTCGGGTGTGGGCAACCCGCGAGGCCGCGTTCCTGGAGTTGTTCTCCTATGTGGTGGCGAAACCGGATCAGGGCTGGGGGCGGCTTCTGCCCACCGTGCTGGACGAGCGCGACCACGTCGCGGTCAAAGTGCGCGACGTGGTGTGCCGCGTCAACAAGATGGACAGCAGCCTGGCGTTTCAAACGGTGCAAGGCCGGCCCATTTGCAGCGACGAGTTTGCGAGCATGGCCTGGCAGGATGGCGCGCTGTGGCTGCACAAACGGCTTGCCCCCGGCGAGGCGATCTACGGCCTGGGCGAGCGCGCCTTCGCGCTGAACCTGCGCGGGCGTCGCTACGCGCTCTGGAATCATGACCCGGTTCTCTACGATCGGGGCGACGACCCGATCTATTTCAGCATCCCCTTTTACGTGGCCCTGGGCGACGACGGGCGCGCGTATGGCCTGTTTTTCGACAACACGTATCGCGGTTACATCGACGTGGGCGCGGAGCAGCCCGACCGGCTCTCGTTCTTTTTCGAGGGCGGCGAGCTGCGTTACTACCTCTTCACCGGGCCGACCGTCGCCGACGTGCTGGCGCGCTACACCGAGTTGACCGGGCGGATGCCCCTGCCGCCGCTGTGGGCGCTGGGCTACCACCAGTGCCGCTGGAGCTACTTCCCGGAGGGGAAGGTGCGCGCCATCGCCGCCGAGTTTCGGCAGCGGCGCATCCCCTGCGACGCGATCTACCTGGACATCGACTACATGGACGGCTTCCGCTGCTTCACCTGGGACCGGCTGCGCTTCCCTGACCCGGCGGCCATGATCCGCGACCTGCGCGCCGCCGGCTTCCGCACGGTCGTCATCCTCGACCCCGGCATCAAGATCGACGCGAACTACGCCGTGTATCGCAGCGGGATCGAACAGGACGTTTTCGCCAAATACCCCGATGGCAAGCCCGTCATCGGGGCGGTGTGGCCCGGCCCCTGTCACTTTCCCGACTTCACCAGCCCGCGCACGCGCGCGTGGTGGGCCGATCACGTCGCCAGGCTGCTTGAAATCGGTGTGGCGGGCGTCTGGAACGACATGAACGAACCGGTGTCGAACCCGGTCGAAGGCGCGCCGCCCCAGGGCGATAAGACGCTCGCCGACGATGTGCGGCATCACTGGGAGGGGCGCGGCGCGCCGCACCTGGCCGCGCACAACGTCTACGGCACGTTGATGGCCCGCACGACGCGCGAGGCGATGGAGCGCCTGCGCCCCGGTGAGCGCCCGTTTAACATCGTCCGCGCGGCGCACGCCGGCGCGCAGCGCTACACCAGTTCGTGGACCGGCGACAACAAGTCCACGTGGGACCACCTGCGCCTGAGTATCAGCATGTGCCTGAACCTGGGGCTTTCGGGCCTGGCCTTCACCGGGCCGGACATCGGCGGGTTCGGCGGTGAGCCGACCGCCGAGTTGGTGACGCGCTGGGTGCAGGTGGGCGCGTGCCTGCCCTTCATGCGGATGCACACGGCAATCCACACGCCCGACCAGGAGCCGTGGAGTTACGGTCAGCCTTACGAAGACATCAACCGGCGCTATATTGAACTGCGCTATCAATTGCTGCCCTACATCTACACCACCTTCGCCGAGTGCGCGCGCAGCGGAATGCCCATCGTGCGGCCCCTATTCATACACGGCGCGCGCTTCAAGAACGTGGACGACCAGTTCATGCTCGGCGAGCACTTGCTGGTCGCGCCGGTTCTGGAGCCGGGCGCGGAGTCGCGGGCGGTGTTGTTGCCGCGCGGCCTGTGGTATGACTTCTGGACCGGGAAACGCTACGATGGCGGGGACGCCGGTAAGGAGATCACGGTGCCCGCGCCGCTGGATACGTTGCCGCTATTCGTGCGCGCCGGGGCGGTGATCCCGCTGTGGCCGGTGATGCAATACACGGGCGAGCGCCCGGTTGACGAGTTGACCCTGCGCATCTTTATGGGCAATGCTCGGTCGGCGCTTTACGAGGACGAGGGCGACGGCCCGGTCCGCGAGGACGGCTGGGCGGCGTTCGATGTGCGGTTGGACATGGACGAGCGCGCGCTGGTGGTCAAGTGGGAGCGCGAGGCGCGCACGCCGCCGTCTTATGACCGGGTACGCGTGGAGGTGTATGGCATCCCCTGGGAAGTCGCCGATGTGCTGCTCGACGGTGCGCCTGCGCCCTTCTGGACCGCCGATCGGGGCCTGGTGGAGATTCCCGGCGCGCCCATCTTCAAAGTGCTGCGCATTCAGCCGCCTGAGGTCTGATCGGGGAGAGAGCAAATAGGGGCACGGCGTGCCGTGCCCCTGCTGTTTTTGCCGCAGAACGTCAGCGGTTGGCGAAGCGATAGCCCACCCCGCGCGAGGTCAGGATATATTCGGGGTTCTGCGGGTCGGTCTCGATCTTCTGGCGCAGGTAGTGGATGTAGAGCTTCAGGCTGTCGATGGCGTCCGCATACTCCGGCCCCCACGCCTCGGTGACCAGTTCGGTGCGCGTGAGCACGCGGCCGGCGTTGCGCACCAACACGCCCAACAGGTTGAACTCCTTCGGCGTCAGGTGGATCGTGCGCCCGCGCACGCGCACCTCGCGGTTGAGGAAGTTGATGCGGAAGTTCCCGCCGTCAAACGCCAGCTCCTCGGATATAGAGGAGGTGGGCGCGCGGCGCAGGTGCGCCCGCACGCGCGCGACCACCTCGTCGTTGTCGTAGGGCTTGACGATGTAGTCGTCCGCGCCCAGCTCCAGACCGCGCACTACGTCGCGGATTTCGCTGCGCGCCGTCAGGAAGATGATGGGCACGTCGGAGAGTTCGCGCAGCCGGCGGCAGACCTCCCAGCCGTCCATGTCGGGCATCATGATGTCGAGGAGCACCAGGTCGGGGTGGGTGCGGTAGGCCTTACGCAGGCCGTCCTCAGCGCGGTACGCCTTGATGACCTCATACCCCCGGCGCTCAAACAGGATGGTGAGGAGCTGGACGGTGGTTTCCTCGTCGTCGATAATCAGGATTTTCTCGGCCATAGTTGACGACCCCTGAGTGCGATGTTAAACAACCGGTAGCAAACCGAATATAAGACTTTCTCTAACCAATTTACCACGCCTCTCCGAATAACGCAAGATGCACAAACCGATCACTAACCGGGGGACAGAATGCGCCGGATATGGGAATGCACCCAGAAACAGAAGCAGGTTTCGTGCCTGCTCCAGTAGGAAACAAATGCTCCCCACGAGCTTCAAGCGCGCGGGGAGCTACAGAAGCGCGAGTGTACTTGGCTCGTTACGGCAGGGCCGGCTCTACCCAGGTCATCGGATCGATCCACGTGCCGCTGACAGCCATCTCCCAGTGCAGGTGCGGGCCGGTGCTGCGCCCGGTGTTGCCGCTCAGCCCGACGACCTGGCCGACCTCGACCATCTGGCCGGGGCGCACCGAAATATCCGACAGGTGGCAGTAGGCGGTGAACACGCCCCAGCCGTGATCGAGGATCACCGTGTTGCCCCGGATTTCCAGGCGCTCCGCCAGGGCGACCTGCCCGGTCGCCGAGGCATACACCGGCGTGCCGGTGTTGGCGCGGATGTCTTGCCCGGTGTGGCGCGCCGAGAAGCTGCTGTTGTACGTGCGGTAAACCCCAAACGGCGAGGTGGTCGCGCCGAAGAGCGGCAACGCGAACGGACCGTCCCAGAAGCGCTGCGGGGTGTTTTTGGCATAGATGTCCTTCAGCAACGCGGTTTCGGCGTCGTTGAGGGCCGGTTCGAGCAGGTAGCCCAGGTTGCTCGGCAGGACGATGTTCTGCTGGCCCCAGTCCACCCAGGCGATTTCCACCGGCAGGCGGTAGTGCACCTCCTCGCCGGAGTAGAGGCGCACGGTCGCCTCCAGGTATTGGTCATCCCGCGCGATGTCCAGCGAGGCGGCGATGAACGCGACCAGGCTTTCGCCCTCGCGGTGGAAGTCCAACGGCCTGCCGTCGAACCTCCCTTCCACCGAGGCCACGTCCCAGCCGGTGACCATCACCGTGCCAGCGCTGCCGGGCAAAAGTTGCACGAAGTCGAAAGAGAGTTCGACCGCGACCGGGGTGACATCTTCGGCGAGAGCTGGGGCGGCGCAGAGCGCCATTAGGCAGGCAGCGATGATACTGAGGCGGGCTGCGCTTTTCATAAAGTGGAATGATCCCTTGCGTGAATGCAATCTCAACAAACGCACTTTCGTTTGGTGATTATCGCCGATTCGCGGCTATTGCGCAATGAACCGCCGGTACGCCTGCGTCCACATCGCCGAGGTGAACGTGTTGAAGACGCCGAAGATCAGCACCGCCATGATCCCAATGGCCACGCCGATTAACGTCAGGAACAGCGCGCCGAAGTCAACTGCCGCGCCGTAGACGAGCCGGAAGGCGAGCGGGATCACCAGCGCGATGACGCCCAGCGTCAGGAGTTGGAAGAACCACGCGATCACCGCCCAGATCACGAACAGGATGAAGAGGTCTCCCAGGCGACCTTTGAGCACCGCCCACCCGCGCTTGAACGCGGCGAGCGGCGCGAGGTTTTCGAGCACGGCGGCCCGGTCGGCGAACTGCTGGATGAGGCCGAAGACCAGCCCGGCCAGGGTCAGGATGCAGCACAACGGCAGGAAGCAGGCGACAAAGGTCGCCGAAAGGACGCCGCCGGCGGTCCCGGTCATCGCGGGCATGGCGGCGATGAAGGTCAGGAAAGCCAGCGCCAGACCCGGCACGGCGGTGATCAAACCGATGAGGAACAACCGCCCGAAGTTCTCGACGCCGGCGGTCCACGCCTGCCCTGGCGTGCACACGCCGTCGCGTTCCAACCGATCAATCCCAGCGATCAGCGCGCCGCGCGCGATCACCGATAAGACCCACAAGATGATCCCCACGAGCAACAGCACGCCGCCGATCCCCAGGATGACCGCCAATCGGTCGGGCGTGATCGCGTCAGCGGTCCACGCCCCACCGGCGTCGATGCCGGTGGGCGCGCCGCCGCCAGCGGTGTTGCCGCCCACGCCCAGCGTGGCGAGCAAGCCCGCCAGCCACAGCCATTTATGCCTCCAGGTGAGACGCCACGCCTGTCCGACAATGCTGCTGTAGTCCATAGATCGCCCTTGCTCTGGTCAGGAAAAGCCGCACACGCACAGTACGGCGCAGTCAGCGAGGTGAAACGGTCAGTTCGTGGTGGTGGCCGTGGGAGAACTCTGCGCCGTTGGGGCCTCCCCGGTAGATATGGGGGTAATGGCTTCATAGGTCTGCATAGGCGCGCGCCAGGAGGTGGCCTCTATATCAGCGGTCTCGGTCGGGGGGTTGTCGATGGTGGCCTCTTCAGTCCAGCTGACCGCCCCCACGCTGAAAATATGCTGGCCGAAGATTGCGCTCGGCCCCCACACCGCCCACGCTTCATAGGGCTGGCCGTAGACCATCAGAGAGACGCGCGTCGGCGGGGCGGTCAGTTGCACCACGCCAGACTGCAACTGCGACGCGCTCAACCGCGCGAAGGTCCACATGCCGCCGTTGCTGTGCGCGAGCCACACGAAGTCAACCGGCGCGACCTCGGGCGCGCGCTCAGACTCGGCGGCGTATTCGAGATAGGCCAGCTCCCCGCGTTGCACCAGCCGGCACCGCACGCCGACCACCGTCCACCCCAGACCATCCGCATAGGGTGTTGGCGCTTGCACCTGCACGACCTTCCACTCTGAAATGCTGACATCGTTGCCCATTGCCACAGGCCGCGCGTCGTCTGGTACCGGGGTGGCGTAGCCCGCGTTCGGTGCGAGCGGCCCGCCGAGCAACGCGCTCACGCTCATCGCCAGCGCGCCATTTTCGAGGCTCAGGTCCGCAGCTCTGGCGATGGCCGGTCCGTCCCGGTCCGGCTTGAGCAGCCCGCTGAGCGCAGCCAGTTCCTCGGCGCCAAGCCAGCGCCCGGCGGCGTCGGCCAGGGCCGTGCGCGGCGCGTCGAGGTTCTCACCGTGCAAACCCCAGTAGCTCCCCGGCTCCAGCGTGCCGTTTTCTTTCCATAACAAGGCCTCGCCGGCCTGGGCGACCCCGAACATGCCCAGGGTCATCGTCGGCGCATAGAGGTAGCCATCGCGCCCCACGCGCGTTGGCAGGGGCGTCCAGCGCCTGGCGCTGTCATCCCAACGGACCATCGTCAGAGTCGGCGCGGCGTTTTGCGCGTCGCGCAACTCTTCGGTCGGCGCGCGCAGTTTCACGACCACCGGCTTGGCGATAGCGCCTTCGCTCACCATCACGAAATCGAAGACCGGGCCGACGACCTCACTCAGACCGTTGACGCCCGGCGATGGATTGCTCACCTTGCGCTCCGAAAGAAAAGTCACGGCGCTGAAGCTGCCCGGCGGCGCGATCAGGCCCGCTTCGCTGTCCTCGCGCATGAACGTGGTTTCTTCTTTAATTGTCACAGGGTCGATGGAGATGGACAGGGGGTTGCGGTCCACAAAGTCGGTCACGGGCTGGCCGGCCTGGCGCGCCGCCAACAGCACCACACCGGCGATAATCGCCACAAGGGTGAGCGCGTAGCCCAACAGCCAGCGCGCGGGCACATAACGATGTTCCCGGTAAATGTGGGCCTCTTCCAGCGCGCGAATGGGCGGCTCGGCGGTGGGCCAGGGCACCACGTCGAGGATGTCGCTGTTGACGACGCCCGCATCCACCAGGCTGACGTGCGCCGGCAGGTAACGCCCGATGCGCCGGTGGAAAAAGCCGTAAGGGATCGGCTCGCCGCGCCCGGTGGTCGTCGGCAGGCCCTCGCGCGTCACCAGCCGCGCGTAGAGGTGGTCGATGTCGGTGTTGAGCGGCAGTTCGAGATCGCGCGCCTCCTCCGACGGGAGGACAACCTTGATCCGCACGGTAATCATACTCTAGATTGTAAGTGGCGACGCCACTGAGCGCAAAAAACGGGCGGGGCCTTTTACAGCCCCGCCATGAGGTAGGGGCAAGACCTGCCTTGCCCCTACCGCTGAGGGAATGCGACCTTATGGCCGGAACACCTCCACGTATTCGCGCGAGGCCTGGCGGAGGTACACGTACACGTTTTCGAGCCATAGCGTCGCCGCGTTATCCCAGGCCAGCCTGCCGCGCACGATGGCCGGCGTCCCCGGATCGTAGAACGCGGTCAGGTCCACCAGCCCTTGCGCCAGCGGCGCCACGTTGCCGATGGTGGTCACCACCCACACCGTCTCGCCGGCGTAGAAGGGCGCCAGCTCAGGCCGGAGTTCGTTCTCGTGCAGCAGGCTGCGGTAGATGGCTGGGGCCAGGCTGCCGTCGGGCATCCGCTTCCACACCGCGCTGGCGATCAGGCGACCCGTACCGGAGTCAAACACGCCGAGCACAGCCGCCGTGTCGCCGTCGTTGAGGAACTGCTCCAGGAAGCCAGCGTTGGTTTCACGCCACAGGTTGACCACCGGGCTGATCTGGCCCTCAGACATCACCGGCGGCTCCACCAACCCTTCGACGGTTGGGGTCAGGCTGGGGGTAGGCAACGGCGTGGCGACGCCTTGCTGGACCACCGGCATGTCGGCGCGCTCCGGGACGCCCTCAACGCCGACGACGTTTCCGTCCGGCAGGGTCAGGTCGAACCGGATGAACGGCGCGTCGTTCGAGATCGCCAGGCCCGACACCACGCCCTCGTACACAAACACCTGGCTGGCCCAATCGACGCCCCAGAAGGGGAAGTACGTCGCGTCGAGCGCATCCTCGCCGAGGACCGGCTCCGGCAATTGCAGGGTCGGCGCGGCCTCGACGGTGATGAAGATCGTCCCGGTCGCGGTGAGGCCGCCGCTGTCCATCACCGTGAAGGTGAAGGAATCTTCGCCGACGAAACCGGGGTTAGGCGTGTAGGTCAGGTTGGGCATGTCGCCGGAGAGCACGCCGCTGGCGGGGGCGGTGAGATCGACGAACATCGGCGCGCCGTCCTCGAAGTCGGAGGCGGTGAGCGTGATGCTGACCGGCGTGTCCTGAGACGTGGTCACATTCTGGTTGTCGGCCACCGGAGGCTGGTTCGCCTGGGCGGTTTGCGTCAGGAAGGCCGCTTCCGCGGTCTGCTGCGCGAAGATGGCCTCCGCCGTCTGGGTCGCAAAGAACGCACCGGCTTCCGCCGTCTGCTGTGCGAAGATCGCGTCGGCAGTCTGCGTGGCGAAGAACGCCGCCTCTGCGGTCTGCTGCGCGAAGATGGCTTCCGCCGTCTGTTGTGCGAAGATCGCCTCGGCGGTCTGCGTGGCGAAGATAGCCGCCTCCGCGGTCTGCTGCGCGAAGATGGCGTCGGCAGTCTGCGTGGCGAAGATGGCCGCTTCCGCGGTCTGCTGCGCGAAGATGGCTTCAGCCGTCTGGGTGGCGAAGATGGCGGCGGCTTCGGCGGTTTGCGTGGCGAAAATGGCTTCAGCCGTCTGGGTCGCAAAGAACGCGGCGGCTTCTGCCGTCTGCTGCGCAAAGATCGCGTCGGCGGTTTGCGTGGCGAAGATGGCCGCTTCCGCGGTCTGCTGTGCGAAGATGGCTTCCGCCGTCTGGGTCGCAAAGAACCCAGCGGCTTCCGCTGTTTGTGTGGCAAAGGCTGCCGCTTCCGCCGTCTGCTGCGCGAAGATGGCTTCCACCGTCTGGGTGGCGAAGATGGCGGCTTCTGCCGTTTGCTGCGCGAAGATGGCGTCGGCGGTTTGCGTGGCGAAGGCGGCGTCGGCCTCCGCCGTTTGGGAAGCGAAGACGGCCTGAGCGGTCTGCGTGGCGGCCCACTCCTGCGCCTCTTGCGTCATGGCCGCAGCGACCTGCGCCGTCTGCGTGGCGGCGACTTCAGCCGTCTGCGTGATAAAGAGCGCCTCTTGAGTCTGCGTAGCCTGAACCGCCTGCGCCGTCTGCGTGGCGTTCGCCGCCCCGATAGCGTCGGCGGTTTGCTGCGCGTTGATGGCCTCCTGCGTCTGCGTGGCGAAGATCGCCGCAGCGGTCTGTGTGGCGAAGATCGGATCTTCGGTGGCGGTTGCGGTCGCCGTCTCCGTCGATGTAGCCGTCGGCATGATAGTCGTGGTTATGGTCGCTGTCGCCGTCGGCGTGGGGCTGAACGTGGGGATGATTGTCGGCGTCAAGGTGGCCGTCGGCGTCGCCGTCGGGGTGAGGGTAGCAGTCAGGGTGAGGGTCGCCGGGCGCGGCGTGTTGGTGGGATAGTCGCCGATGCGCGTCCAGTTCACGTTGATGCGGGCGATGCCCGGCCCCTCAAAGAACTCCACGCGCATGTTGTGGTTGCCGGCCAGCGCCACATCCGCCTGGTAGACCGCGCCGGTCGCCAGGTGCCACTGGTTGATGATCGGTCGGTCGTCGATGTACACGCGCACGCCGTCATCGGCGGTGGCGGTGAAACGGTACAGCCCTGCGGTGAAGCTACCCACGCGCGTCCAGCGCACGCTGAAGTTGTCGCTCGGCACGCCCAGCCCCGGAGAGGCGTAGCCCCAGTCCCAGTTAATCACCGGCTCGTTGCGGTAGAAGATCGGCAGGCCTGACAGGGTGGGGTTGTTGAAATACTCGGCGCGCCAGTCGGGGAACTGGGTGATGACATCCCACCACACGGCGACCTTCGCACCGCCGACGTTCTCGTAGTACTCCACGCGGAGGGTGTGGTTGCCGCCGGCGAGCGTCATGTCGCGGCTGTAGGTGCCGCCCTGGGCGTCGTGCCACTCATCGATGATAAGCTGCCCATCGACCCACATACGCACCCCGTCGTCCGAGAGCGCGAAGAAGCGATAGTCCGCCCCCGGCAGGTAAAGCGTGCGCGTCCAGCGGACCGAGAAGCGATCCGCCGGGACGTTCGGCGCGGGCGAACCCACGCCCCAGTCGAAGTTGAGCGTCGGGTCGGCGCGGGTGAGCGCGGGCTGGCCGGAGAGCGTCATGTTGTTGAAGTACTGGCCGGCCCACTCAGCGCTCAGGGTCTCGACCCGGCTGATGCGCAGGTCGATGGACGCCAGGCCTGCGAACTCGATGAACTCGACCCGGAAGACGTGCGCGCCCTGGCTCAGCGCCACGACCTGGCTGAACAACTGCGCAGGGCCTTCGCGGGAGGCGTTGAGCATAAGCTGGTTATCGATATAGACGCGCGCGGTGTCGTCCACCACCACGTCGATGTTGTAGACGCCCTCCGAGAGCAGGAGGGTGCGCGTCCAGCGCGCCGAGTAGTAGTCAGCGGGCAGGCCCGCCGCCGGCGCGCCCGTCCCCCAATTGAACGACACGTACAGGTCATTGCGGATCAGCGCTGGCGCGCCCCAGAATTGCATGTTGGCGAAGTACTCGCCCAGCCAGTCAGTGATGATGAGCTGCGGCGTGGGTGTGGGGACGCCCGGAATCGGCGTGTTGGTGGGGATGAACGGGATCGCGGTGGGCGTCGTGATGGGTGGGGGGATGTAGAAGGGCGTGCTGGTGTTGCCGCTCACCACCTGCGTCAGGAACCCGCCCAGCGTGGGCTGGATGATAGGCGTGAACAGGCCGAAGCCGGTATCCTCGGTGGCGGTGGGCAGCAGGCCCGGCGTTTGGGTCAACGCTACGCCCTGCGTGCCCGGCCCGGCGGTGGGGAACGCCGAGGTGCCGGTGACTTCCGCGACCAGCTCCGGTTCCGACGGGCGTGTGAACACGACCACCAGCAACAGCAAAAGCGCGCACGCCAGCCCGACGCCCAACGCCAAGCCGACGAAGACCAGGCCAATTTGGGACTCCCGGCTCATCCTGGCAAATGGCCCGCCCAGACCGCTCAATGGACCCTTCTCGCTCATCGCTCTGCCCTCCTTAGAGTAGATTCGCGTCCCCCGTCACGAAGCTGGCGTGACCCTCAGCCGATACCGCTGAACTTCTCTTCGTACAAACGCATCGCCTGGCGGATATGTTCCTTCGCCGCCGCCGCCGGTTCCCAGCCCACCGGCTCGACGATGATGTTCTCCAGTTGCTTGTAGGTGCTGAAGAAGTGCGCCACCTCAGCCTTGTAGTGCGTCGGCATGTGGTCCAGGTCGTCGATGTCGTTGAAATTGGGGTCGGTGGCGGGGACCGCCAGCACCTTGTCGTCGGGTTTGCCCCGGTCGATCATCTTGAAAATGCCGACAGGCCGCGCTTCGATCACGCAGCCGGGAAAAGTAGGTTGCGTCGTCATCACCAGGATGTCGAGCGGGTCGCCGTCGCCGTAGAACGTGCGCGGGATCAGCCCGTAGTCGCCGGGGTAGTACACCGACGAGTACAGCACCCGGTTGAGCAGGATCACGCCGGTGCGCTTGCTGTACTCGTATTTGTTCCGGCTGCCGGACGGAATCTCGATGATCGCGTATACGCGGTCAGGGGCCTGGGGGCCGGTCGGCAACTCGTGCCACAGATTCATGGGCGCGCCTCCATGCGCAGATAGACCTTTCAGACCATCAACCGAGGCAGGCGGCTTACGCCCCTCGCCAAAGCCCATCGTGGCGCTTGGGCGCTCAGAAGATTCTCTGAAACTCTATCGCTGTAAATGCGTTGCCACGAGCAGATGGCCGCGAGCGTCCCCCATATACATAATAGCATGTTTTGGGAAATTGACATCCCCTCCATCCGGGTTACGTCGCCGGTTCGGCAGCGTATCGTCGGCAATCCGGCGACAATCCAGGGCTGTCACAGTTGGGCTTCGTGCTTTCGCGCGTTCATGATTATACTTGGCGCGAGGGCTACCGCGTTGTGGACGGCTGGCGCCCGGCGGCGCGCGGGCGAGACCGCGCCGCGGATGCAAGGAGGCGACGATCAGTGAAGACAAAATCCCGTGTCCTGTTGGTAGATGATGAGGCGGCCATCACCGGCAACCTGGCCCCTTTCCTGGAACGGTCCGGCTTCACGGTGACGGTGGCCGCCAATGGAGAAGAAGCGCTGAACCAGGTCGCCGCCTTCTCGCCGGACCTGATCGTCATGGACGTGCTGATGCCCCGGCTGGACGGTCGTGAGGTGCTGCGCCGGCTGCGGCGCGCCGACAACTGGACGCCGGTAATCCTGCTCACGCAGGTGGGCGAGTCCACCGAGCGCGCGATGGCGTTGGAAGAGGGCGCGGACGACTACCTCAACAAACCGTTTGACCCGCACGAATTGGTCGCGCGCGTGCGCGCGGTGATGCGTCGCGCCCGGCCCGGCAAGCGCCCCCTGGCAAGCGCGCAACGCCTCGCCAGCGGCGAACTGATCCTGGACCGGTCGAGCCGGCGGGCGATATTGGGCGCGCGCGAGGTGGCGCTCACGCCCAAGGCGGTGGCGCTGCTGGAGTACCTGATGACTCACCCCGACGAGTTAATCACCCGCGAGCGGTTGCTCGACGCGGTGTGGGGCTGGGATTACCCGGCGGGCACGCGCGCGGTGGACACCCGCATCGCCGAGTTGCGCCGCACCCTGGGCGACGACGCCAACAAGCCGCGCTACATCGAAACCGTGCCGGGGCAGGGCTATCGCTTCGTCGGAGCGGTCGAGGCGGCGATGTGAAGTGGCGATGGCTTGCCGTGTTCATGCCTGCCGGCCTGATGCTGATCGTCGTGCTGTTGCTGCGGGTCAGCGCGGGGTCGAACCTGATCCTGTACGTCCGGGCCGACCTGGGCACGGCGGCGGTGTTGCTCGGCCTGGGCGCGTCGGCGGTGGTGGCGATGGCTCTCGCTGTCTGGGAGTGGGTCGAGCGGGCGCGCCGCCGGAGCGCCGCCGAGGTCCAGGCGCGCGCCGCCGAGGATCGCCTGCGCTTCCTGCGCCGGCTGGACCACGAACTGAAGAACCCGCTCACCGCCATCCGCGCAGGACTGGCGAACCTGGCGGAGGCCTCCTCCGAGAGGTTGCGACGCGAGGCGCTGGTCAGCGTGGAGGACCAGGCGTTGCGGCTCAGCCGCCTGGTGGCTGACCTGCGCAAGCTCGCCGACCTGGGGCGGCACCCCCTGGAGCGCACGCCCGTGGACGTGGCGCTGCTGCTGCGCGAGGCGCTGGTGG
The DNA here is from genome assembly GCA_034435135.1 of Anaerolineae bacterium. GTDB lineage: Bacteria > Chloroflexota > Anaerolineae > Aggregatilineales > JAFGMM01 > JAOSJO01. The sequence goes on from DAOTXU010000416.1 coordinate 17,926, forward strand.
TGGCGCAGGAGCGCCCCGAAGCGCGCGACCGCCGGCTGACCTTCAGCATCCCCCAGGCGCCCTCGCCGCTACCGGCCATCTACGGCGATTGGGACCTGCTCTTCCTGGCGATCCATAACCTGCTGGACAACGCCCTCAAATACACCCGGCCCGGCGACACGATTGAATTGCGCGCCTTCGAGGACGGAGCGACCGTCATCATCGAAGTGGCCGACACGGGCGTCGGCATCCCTGAAACGGAACTGCCCCACGTCTGGGAAGAGCTATATCGCGGCAAGGGCGCGCGCGGCCTGCCGGGCAGCGGGTTGGGCCTGGCGCTGGTGCGCGCCGTCGTTGAGCGCCACCGCGGCCAGGTGAGGCTGCACAGCCGCGTCGGCGAGGGGACGGTAATCTCGTTGCGGCTGCCGGCGGTGCGTGTCACAGAACGGTAACACCCCGTAGCGAACTTGTGACGGCCCTGCAACCCTCCTGAAACACCCCTGCGTTATAGTCCGGCGTAACCATAACCGGGAAGGCTCAACGGTAAAACCCGTGCGGGCAGTGGGCTTAAGCCCGCAGTCCGGGGGGTTTTCACACTGCTTGTGCGGTTGAGTCCACCGGGAACGTAACCGATCAGGAGGGTTTCGACATGAAGCAACTGTTGAGCTGGAAAGTCATGTTACTGGTCGTGCTGGCGCTGATGAACGCGCTCGCCCTGGCGCTCGGTTATCCGCGCGTCACGGCGGTGGACGCCGCGCCGTCGGCGCAAGAGGGCTACCCGGTCAACACGATTACGGTCAGCGGGTTCGGGCAGGCGCACGGCGCGCCGGACGTGGCGGAGGTCCAGTTGGGCGTGAACGTGACCAACGCGGACGTCGGGGCCGCGGTCGCGCAGGTCAACGACACCATGAGCCAGGTCCGCGCGGCCATCCTCGCGGCGGGCGTGGCCGAGGCGGATTTGCAGACGGCGGGCTTCAACGTGTGGTCCGAGGACCGCTACGATCCCCAGACCGGCGCATCGACCGGTGAGCGCGTCTACCGCGCGGAAAACATGCTTCAAGTGACGGTGCGCGACATAGATAACCTGGAAGCGGTCATCAACGCCGGTCTGGACGCGGGCGCGACGAACATCTTCGGCCTGACCTTCGGCCTCGACGACGCCTCCGCGCTGGAGCAGCAGGCGCGCGCGGCGGCGCTCGACAACGCGCGCGCTCGCGCGGCGCAGATCGCCGCCGAGGTGGGCGTCGCGCTGGGCGAGGCGATCATCGTCAACGAGGCGTATGGCGGCGGGGTCCCACCCATGCCGTATGCTGCGGCTCAGGGCATGGGCGGCGGTGGCGGCGGCCCGGTGATCGAGCAGGGGCAGTTGACCGTCAGCGTCACCGTGATGGTGACGTTCAGCATGGAGCGGTAGGCGACTGCGCCGACAACGATGCGCGCCCGCCGTGTAACAGAAGGCCCCGGTAAGCGGGGCCTCTTTTCTGTCGATGAACCGCATACTTTACGCTGGGTGCATTCCAAGTTAGGGGTCATGCTGTGCGCTGCTGCGACCTCACCCCTCGCGCTGCCCGGCTTGCGCCGGGCAGGCAGCGCAGTCCCCGCGCCAGGAATGGAGAGGGGACTGACCTGTGCGCTGACTCCCCCTCGCCATAAATGGCGAGGGGGTAGGGGGCTATAGTCCGGCGAAGCCGGGGTGAGGCCAACCCGGCATAGGCAAGCCTAACTGAATGTCGCCCCAAAAACGGAATGTACCCCTTTACGCTATCTCAATAGACAAAAATCGTTTCTGCATTATAATTTTATGTGAGCTTCGATTTTCCGAAGCTATAGGGCTGCGAGTTTCCTTTCCGTTCTTAACAGCGTTAAGCTGCGCACCAAAGGGGGTTTACCATGCGCACGTCTGTGACTGCACTCGTTTCCAGGCGACGCCTAGCTTCGCTGTGTCTCATCGCTGCGCTCACATTGCTCTTGCAGGTCCCCTCGGCGATGGCCAACACGGTCGGCGCGGTGACGATCACAATGTCCAATTTCGTACTGCCACCCGCGCCGTTCTGCGATGACTATCAATGGCTCAGCCACTCCCTAAACGTCACCGTTTCCGACAACTCAGTCGTGGACATCTACGGGCGCTCGGTGTCGCTCATCTCAGGAGCGGTTATCCTCGAGGCCTGGGTCATGACGGTGGTCGGCCCTGACGCGATTTCCGATCCCAACTTCGGGCTGTTTGGTTTTAACTTTGCCCTCCCCGACTCGCAGCGTATGGTCACCACGTTCTATGATCCGGTCAGTGGCGCCGAAGAATCCTACCTCATCGACTGCCAGACGGGCGAGTTCATTTACCCCTACGGCGCGGCTCCCGGCGAAGAGTTCTGCGTGACCACGATCAACTTTGTCAGCGCCGACCCGGCCCCGGTCACCGGCACGCTGGAGTTGCGCACGCACTTCGGTTCGCTGTTCCGACC
>DAOTXU010000417.1:0-1765 GCA_034435135.1 Anaerolineae bacterium
GCTGGTCGTGTTGGCGGACACCTCACCCCCCGTCCCCCTCTCCCGGCTACGCCGGACTATAGCCGCAAGCGGAGAGGGGGTGTCGAGCCGCAGGCGAGACGGGGGTGAGGTAGAGAAAGGCCTTAGCACGGCCTGCTGTTGGCGTAAGTTTGAATCAGTTCATGTAGAAAACCGTCGCAGGGGCAGACCAACAGGTCTGCCCTCAGTATCCTTACACGAGGCGTATCGTGAACGCGCAACCTGAGTCCAACGTTGCCCTGTCCGACCAAGAGCGCGCGCGCCTGGTCGATGCAGCGATCCGCGCCCGCGAGCGCGCCTACGCGCCCTACTCCAACTATCGCGTCGGGGCGGCGCTGCTGGGGAACAGCGGCGCGATCTACACCGGCTGCAACGTGGAGAACGCCACCTACGGCGCGACCATCTGCGCCGAACGCACCGCCGTTGTCAAGGCCGTCAGCGAAGGCGAGCAAGATTTCAGAGCGATTGCGGTCGTGACCGCCGACGGCGGGACGCTGTGCGGCATCTGCCGCCAGATTCTTTACGAGTTCGCGCCGAACATGTGTGTCATCGTGGCTGACGCCGAAGGGCGTATCCGCCGGGAGTACATCCTCACCGACCTGCTGCCTGACAGCTTCGGGCCGGCCAACCTCGCGCCGGTATCGGAGTCGGGCGCAGATGGGGGTGCCCGGAAAGGCTGAACATGCCCAACATGCAGATCGGGACAGTGGGCTTAAGCCCACTGTCCGGAAAGCGGTCATGAGAGGTTAAACGTGCCCAACACCGAGCGGCTCTTCCGCACCGACGGGATCATCCTGCGCCGGCGCGATTTCGGCGAGGCCGACCGCCTGCTGACGGTGTTCACGCCGGCGCGGGGCAAGATCAGGGTCATCGCCAAAGGCGCGCGCAAACCCACCAGTCGCAAGGGCGGCCACGTGGAACTCTTCACGCGCGTGGACATGCTCATCGCCAAAGGGCGCGACCTGGACGTGCTCTCGCAGGCGGAGATGGTCGAGCCATACCTGCCCCTGCGCGAGGACCTGATCCGCGCCACTTACGCCTCGCACGTGGTGGAACTGCTGGACCGCTTTACCGGCGAAGAAGAGGAAAACGCCCGCGCCTACGCCCTGCTGCGCGACACGCTTGGCTACTTGTGCGCCGAGCCGGACCTGCGGCTGACGGCCCGCTTCTACGAGGTTCGCCTGCTTTCGTGGGTGGGCTACCAGCCGCAATTGTTCACGTGCGCCATCGGCGCTGAGGAGGTCACTGCGCAGGACCAATACTTCAGCTACAGCGACGGCGGCGTGGTCTGCCCAACACACGCCCAGCCGGAGCGCATGATGCCCCTCAGCCTGGGCGCACTTAAGGTGCTGCGCTACCTGCAAACACAGAGCTTCGAGACCGTGCGCGTCCTCAACCTGCGCCCCGCGCTCCACGGGGAGCTAGAGCGTGTGCTGCACGGCTACATCACTTATCTGTTGGAGCAACGCCTCCAAAGCGCGAGTTTTCTGCGCCGCCTGCGCCGCGAGGCGGCGGCGGAATAGGGGCATACAGCCAACACTCTCTCCTGTACAAACAAGCCCCCGCGCTTGCGGGGGCTAGCTCATTCGGCGGCTGTCTGTTTTACTTCGAAGTGATTCAAGCTTTTGAGCCAACAACACCGATGCGGTGGCGCTGGTCGTGTTTGCGGGCGACCTCACCCCCCGTCCCCCTCTCCCGGCTACGCCGGACTATAGCCGCACGCGGAGAGGGGGTGTCGAGCCGCAGG
>DAOTXU010000418.1:0-9763 GCA_034435135.1 Anaerolineae bacterium
CTGCACGGTGGTGGGCAAGTCTTCCGTCCTGCACGTCCAGGAAGTGCTGCGCACCAGCCGCGAGAACAACCTGCGCATGATCGAGGAGAGCCTGGCTTATTTACACCTGCAGGGGCGGCGCCTCTTCTACGACGCCGAGCACTTCTTCGATGGCTACAAAGAGGACCCGGACTACGCCCTCGAGACGCTCAAGGCAGCAGTGCGCGGTGGGGCCGAGATCGTCGTGCTGTGCGATACCAACGGCGGCTCGATGCCCTGGGAAGTGGGCGAGATCGTGAGCCACATGCGCGCTGAGCTGGACCATCCGCTCGGCATCCACACCCACAACGATGGCGAGTGCGCCGTCGCCAACGCCCTGGCGGCGGTGATGGGAGGCTGCGTGCAGGTGCAGGGCACCATCAATGGCTATGGCGAGCGCTGCGGCAACGCCAACCTGTGCGCGGTCATCCCCGACCTGGAACTCAAGCTGGGGCTGAAGTGCCTGCCCGACGGCAATCTGCGCAAGCTCACGCACGTGTCGCGCGCAGTGGCGGAGATCGCCAACCTGGCCCCAGACAACCACCTGGCCTACGTGGGCCGGAGCGCGTTCGCGCACAAGGGTGGGATGCACGTCGCGGCGATCCGGCGCAACGCCGATAGCTACCAGCACATCGACCCGGCGCTCGTGGGCAACGAGATGCGCGTGCTCGTCTCCGAGCTTTCCGGGCGCGGCAACGTGCTCAGCAAGGCGGAGCAGTTCGGCCTGGATATGTCCTCCGAGGCGGCGCAGGCGGTGCTCAACGAGATCAAGGCGCTGGAGAGCCAGGGCTTCGTGTTCGAGGGCGCGGAGGCGAGCGTCGCCATGATGATGCGCCGCGGCCAGCCGGACTATAAGCCCTGGTTCGTCCCGGAGGACTTCATGGTCGTTGTGGAACTGCGCGAGGGGCGCGGCATCGTCACCGAGGCGACGGTGAAAGTGCGCGTCAACGGCGAGGAGATGCACACGGCGGCGTCGGGCAACGGGCCGGTCAACGCGCTGGACAAGGCGCTGCGCCGCGCGCTGCTGCCGCACTACCCCGAACTGGCCGATATGCAACTGGTCGATTACAAGGTGCGCATCCTCGACGGGCAGAACGGCACGGCGGCCACCACCCGCGTGTTGATCGACACGCAGAACTGTCACGGGCGGTGGAGCACCGTGGGCGCAGGCCCGAACATCATCCAGGCGAGCTGGCGCGCGCTGGTCGATAGCGTGGAGTATGGCCTGGAGTTGTGCCGTGAGCGCGGTCGCTGCGCTGAAGCGGAAGCGCAGACCGCCGAACAAGCCGCCGATTAAACTTGAAGTGATTCAAGTTTTTGAGCTAACGACCCCGGTGCGTGTGGTGCTTGTCGTGTTGGCGGGCACCTCACCCCCTGTCCCCCTCTCCCGGCTACGCCGGACTATAGCCGCAAGCGGAGAGGGGGTGTCGAGCCGCAGGCGAGACGGGGGTGAGGTGGAGAAAGGCCTTAGCGCGGCCACCTGTTGGCGTAAGTTTGAATCAGTTCCTTGATGGATAGGCGCAGGTAGGGGAACCGGAGGTTCGCCCCTACTACAAGAAAAGAGAGGCGCGATGCAAGCGACCATCACCACTCTCCCCGGCGACGGCATCGGCCCGGAGGTCGTCGCGCAGGCTGTGCGCTGCCTGGAAGCGGTCGGTGCGGCGTTCGGGCATACGTTCACCTTCCAGGAGGCGCTGATCGGCGGGTGCGCCATCGACGCGACCGGGAACCCGCTCCCCGACGAGACGATCCAGGCGTGCGCGTCCAGCGACGCCGTGCTGCTCGGCGCAGTGGGCGGCCCCAGGTGGTCGGACCCGACCGCGCCGGTCCGCCCGGAGCAGGGGTTGCTCAAGCTGCGGGAGCACTTCGGACTGTACGCCAACCTGCGCCCGGTGAAGGCGTGGTCGGCGCTGGCGAGTCACGCGCCGCTGCGCGCCGACCTGTTGGAGGGCGTGGACATCCTCTTCGTGCGCGAACTGACTGGCGACGTGTACTTTGGACCCAGGCAGGAGCAGGGCGACGGCGACCGCGCCTACGACACGATGCTCTACACGGTGGCCGAGGTCGAGCGCGCCGCGCGCGTGGCCTTTGAAGCCGCGCGCAAGCGCCGGCGCAAGATCACGTCGGTGGACAAGGCCAACGTGCTCGCCGCGAGCCGCCTCTGGCGGCGGACGGTGGCAGAGGTCGCCGGGGATTACCCCGACGTGCAACTCGAACACGCGCTGGTGGACTCGTTCGCCATGAACGTCCTGCGCTGGCCGTCGAGCTTCGACGTGGTGTTGACCGGCAACATGTTCGGCGACATCCTCACCGATGAGGCGTCGGTGCTGGCCGGATCGCTGGGGATGCTGCCCTCGGCCAGCCTGGGCGCGGGGGCGTTCGGCGTGTACGAGCCGATTCACGGCTCCGCGCCCGATATTGCCGGCAAGGGGGTCGCCAACCCGGCCGGCACGATCCTCAGCGCGGCGATGCTGCTCCGCCACAGCCTGGGGCTTGAGCGCGAAGCGGCGGCGCTGGAGGCCGCGGTCGAGGCGGCGCTGGCCGGCGGCGCGCGCACCGCCGACATCGCCGCGCCGGGCAGTGAGGCGCTCAGCACGCGCGCGTTTACGGACGTGGTGTTGCGTTGCCTGGCGGAACAGGCGACGGCATAATCGGGCTGTGTGTGTCGCTTGCGTGGCAGTCTGGAGTGAAGGCATCTGTTCACCTTGTTCGTGCGATATATGGCTATATTGCGTTTTCCGCAATCTGCCGACTAAGATCGGCAGCTAATCGCAGATCAACCTCACCATGATTGCGAATTCACCTGCGACTTTAGTCGCGGGAGCCATAAGGTGAACAGATACGAAAGAAATGCCAATTCCAGAGGGCTTTGACCCCGATTTCGATGATACCGAGTGGACCGAGGGCTGGCGCTCCGTGCCCATCGCGCCGATTCCGCCGGGCGAGCACCCCGGCGGGTACAGGGTGGAGCGCTGCCTTGTGCAGGAGATCGACATCTTCGGGCGACCCTACCGCCTATCTGAGCCGTTCGACTGCCGCCTGCTGTTCGCCCCAGAGGGCCGGCTGTGGATGTCCAACACGCCGCAAGAACACATGATGATGGTCAACAACGGTCGCCGCTCGCGCGGGCGCGTGCTGGTCGGCGGGCTGGGGTTGGGGCTGTATCCCCAATATGCTGAGGCTCTGGGAGGAGCTACCCACTTCACCGTGATCGAGCGCGCCCCGGTCGTGCGCGCGATTGTCGAACCGACCCTGAGCATGGCCCTGAGCGCGCCGCTGGAAATTCACACCGGCGACGTGGAGGCTTACCTCGCCGGCCCGGTGATCGACCGCTACGACACCATCTTTCTCGACACGTGGGATACGCTGGACGCGGCGCACCTGCCCTGGGTCAACCGGCTGCGCGGCCTGGCGTTGCGCCATCTCGCGCCGGGCGGCGCAGTGCTGCTGTGGGGTTACCGGTGGATGGTGCGCCTGTTCGAGGACGCCTGCCGCCAGTTGCTACAAGTCCCCCCAGCGGGGCGCGGATCGTGGCTGGCGAGCCACGTGGGGGCGTCGTCGCCGGCGGTGGCGTTGCTGACGCCGGTCGTGGACCATTTCGAGGGGCAAGTGGTTGAGAACACGGGCGAGGCGTTGGCCTGGTGCCGGGACTATATTGTACATGTATCCGGCGAGCGCGATCAGCGCGCGCCCTGACTCTCGAAATCTTTCTGAATCCGCGTTATCCGCGCCCCTCTTTCTCGTTCAACATGCGCAGCAGGCCCTCCAGCCCCAGGATGTAGCTCATCCACCCGAAGCCCATCACCACGCCGACGCAGGCCGCCGACATGTGCGAATGGTGGCGGAACGGCTCGCGCGCGTGCACGTTGGAGAGGTGCACCTCCACGACCGGGATGCGGATCGCGCTGATCGCGTCGCGGAGGGCGATGCTCGTGTGCGTGTACGCGCCGAAGTTCGCCACCACGCCGTGCGCCCACGTCCGCGCGTCGTGCAGCGCGTCGATGAGCGCGCCTTCGCTGTTGGACTGGAAGAAACGGACCTCCGCGCCGACCTCGCGCGCGCGTTCGGCGACGCGACGGTTGATCTCCTCAAGTGTCAGCGCGCCGTACACGTCCGGCTCGCGCTCGCCGAGCAGGTTGAGGTTGGGGCCGTGAAGGACCAGGATTTGGTAGGGCATTCCCGGCCCTACGCGCCCTGTGCGCTTGGGAGGCCCCTGGCCCCGGCGGAAGACTGGCGCTGGCGCAGCGCGTAGAAGTCCGTATGCACGGCGCGCACGCCGGGGACAGCCTGCGCCGTCTTCGCTGCCTCCTCAGCCAGCGCCGGGTCGCGCAGGCCCCCGCTGAGCACCACCACGCCATTGACCGCCGTGACGAACACCCTGGGCGGCATCTTCTGGGCGATGGCGATTTGCAGCGAGTCGTCGTCGTAGAGTTCGTCGGCGATCACCTGCGTCACGCCGGGGATTTGCTCCGTGCTGTCGATCAGCACGCGGCGCATGATCCCGGTGCGCAGGTTGCCGCGAAAGGTCACCGCCCCCGCATCGCTGACCTCGACGGCGAGGTGCGGGCGGCTCTCGCGCAGCGGCGGGTAGTTGCGGATGATCGCCTCGATGTCCTCCAGGATGTCCAGCGCCGGCCTTGACGCCTCGCTCATGCACGAACCCTCCGTTGTGTGCTGTTGCCCGGTGCGCCTCTATTCTAGCACGTCCTGCGCGGTTTCACGCGATTCCACGCTCGTTTTTATACACCGCCGCGAACTCGGTCAGGCGCATAACCTGCATCTTGTTCGGCTCGACGAACGCGCGCACCGCGCGGATTTTCGCAATCGCCTCGTCAGGTGTCAGGCCAGTCGTAATCAGGTACGCGGCGGCCATGATCGGCGCGCGGCCCACGCCCGACATGCAGTGCACATACACCTTTTCGCCGCGCGCAATCGCTTCCGTGATGACTCGCACCCCCTCGTGCAAATGCTCTAGCGCAGGCGCGGTCCAGTCAACGGTGGGCAGGCGGCAGTAGGTGGGAATGTCAATGCCCAGGCTCAGGTCGTCGAACTCCTCGCGCATGTTCACCACGGCGCTGATGCCCGCCGCGCGCAGCGCCTCCCAGCCCCGGCGCGAGAACTGCTCGCCCACGTACAACTGATCGGTGATGCGCGCGCGCTCCAGGTTGGGCACGCCCAGCAGCACGCGGTTGACGTTGCGCGTGAACCAGTCCCACGCGCCCGCCGGGCCGAGCTTCACGAACCTGACCGGCAGGCGCAGCGCTCCCTTCACCGCGCTCGCGACGACGCTGTCCGGCCTCTTGGCGCTCATGCGCGCGCCCCGTCAGCGCGCAAAATCACGCGCACATCTACTGCGAAAGCGCCCTCGCCTGCCCCACGCGCGATGATTGGGTTGATCTCGATCTCTGCGATGGCCGGCAGGTCGAGCGCGAGTTGCGCCAGCCGGGCGATCATGTCCTCCACCGCGGCGCGGTCGCCGGCGGGAGCGCCCCGGTAGCCGCTCAGCAGCGGGCCGGCGGCGGTGCGGTCGAGCAGCGCGCACGCTTGCGCCGGGGTGAGCGGGGCCAGGTCGAAGGCCACGTCGCGCGTCAACTCCACCGCGACGCCGCCGCTGCCGACCATCACCAGCGGGCCGAATTGCGGGTCGCGCGTCACGCCGGCGATCAACTCCTGCCCGCCGACCAACATCTTTTGCACCAGGAAGCCCTGTATCGCCGCGTCAGGGAAGAGCCTGCGGGCGCGGCGGGCCATCTCCTCGGCGGCGGCGCGCACCGCGTCCGCGTCGGCCAGGTCGAGCGCCACGCCGCCCACATCGGTCTTATGGACGATCTCCGGCGACACGATCTTGAGCGCAATCGGGTAGCCGATCCCCCCGGCCATGCGCACCGCGTCGTCAGCCGTGCGCGCCAGGCCGCTCGGCGGCGTCGGGATGTCGTAGGCGGCCATCAACTGGTAAGCCTCTTCGGAGAGGAGCACGGTCCGCCCCTCATCGAGCGCGCATTGGAGCACGGCTTTGGCGGCGTCCACATCACGGGCGGGCGGGGCTTCTGGCGACGCGGCGGCCTTCTGCGCCTGAAGCCATTGCTGCCGCCGCCACATCGCCGCCACCGCCGAGCCGAGCCGCTCCGGGAAGGTGTAGTTGGGGATGCGGCGCTGGTTGAGGATGTTGGCGGCCTCGCTCGTGGAGGGCGACTCCAGGCCCATGACGCACGCGAGCACCGGCTTGCGGCTGCGCGAGGCGATCTCGCCCACGACCTCGGCCAGGCTGGTGGAGGAGAACCAGTCCTGCGGAGCCTGCACGACGCACACGGCGTCAACCGTCGGATCGACGAGCAGCGCGTCGAGCGCCAGCGCGTAAGTCGCCGAGCCAGAGCCGCCGAGGATGTCCACCGGGTTTTCGACGCTGGCGGCGGGGAGCACGCGGGGCCGCAGAAAGTCTTTGGTCTCCTGCGTGAGCGGGGCCAGCTTCAGGCCGGCGGCCTCCAATGCATCCACCGCGATGACGCCGAGGCCGCCGGCGTTGGTCAGCACCGCCACGCGGTCGCCCTGCGGGAGGGGCTGCCACGCGAGCGCGCGCGCCCAGTCGAACAGCTCTTCCATCGTGCTCGCGCGCAGCACGCCGGCGCGCCGGAACGCCGCCGAGTATGCCTCGTCCGCGCCGGAGAGCGCGCCCGTGTGCGAGGCGACCGCGCGCGTCGCGGCCTGCCCGCGCCCCACCTTGATCGCCACAACCGGGCGCTCCAACGCGACCTTGCGCGCGGTCTCGATGAAGGTCAGGCCGTCCTCGATGCCCTCCAGGTAGACCGTAACCACGCGCGTGTTGCGCGAGTCGGCGAAGGCGGCGAGCATGTCGGTCTCGTTAATGTCGGCCTGGTTGCCCAGGCTCACGATGCGCGAGAAGCCGATGCCCGCCTGCGGCGCCCAGTTAATCACGGCGGCGCACAGCCCCCCCGACTGCGACAGGAAGCCGATCTCGCCGGGCGCGGGCATGTCCTTGAGGAAGGTGATGTTGAGCGCCTGGTGCGTGACCATCAGGCCCACGCAGTTGGGGCCGACCATGCGGATGCCGTAGCGTTGGGCGATCTCTTTGATCTCCTGCTCGCGCTTCGCGCCCTCCGCGCCGGTCTCGCGGAAGCCGCCGCTGAAGATCACCACGCCCTTGATGCCGCGCTCGCCACAGTCGATCAACGAGGGGGCTACCTGAGGGGCGGGCACAATAATCGCCGCCAGATCGACCGGGTCGGGCACGTCGGTCACCCTGGGGTAGCATTTGCGTTCCAGAATCTCGTCGGCCTGGGGGTTGACCGGGTAGATCGCGCCCTTGTAGCGGTACTGGATCATCTTTTGCAGGACGCGGTAGCCGAGCTTGTTCGGGTCGCGCGACGCGCCGATCACCGCCACGCCGCGCGGCCTGAAGAACATGGTAAAGTCGCTCATGATGCGGTTCAGTCTCCAGCGTATAGGGTTCAGGTTACGGAGGCCAGTCGTGGATGCTGACCAGCTTTCGTATCATAGCCCACGTGCGCAAGGGTGTCCAATGCCTTTCGTCACCCGCGCAGAGTGAGCGCGGTCCTTTCGGCGGGCAAACATCAGTGCAAACAACGCGAGGGCTGGGGCTATGGGTGTACTTCATCACCTTCCGCCTGCCATCGTGCCCGACGCCGTTCCCAAAGACGAATCTGACCCGACTCCACCTGTCTCAGCGCAGGACTTCTCGATAAATCGCCCGCAACTGTGCAGCGGCAGCGCGCCAGGTGAACCGACGCGCCCGCTCAATTCCCCGCTGACGCAGCGACTCGCGTTGCGCGGCGTCAGATGTGGCCGCGCGTAATGCCTCGGCCAGCGCGTCGGTGTCGGTGGGGTCGATCAGCAACGCAGCGTCGCCGGCGACCTCCGGCAACGAAGACGTGTTCGCGGCGACGACCGGCGTCCCGCACGCCATCGCTTCCAAGATCGGCAGGCCGAAGCCCTCGTAGAGCGACGGGAACGCGAACACGTCCGCGCCGCTGTACAGAGCCGGCAGATCCTCGTCGTCGGCGAAGCCGATGAAGTGTACACGCCCGCGCACGTCGGGCGCATTGGCGGCGGCGTGGATCGGCCCTTCCAGCCAGCCGCGCCCTCCAGCGATGACCAGATGATGGTCAGGCAGCGCGCGCATGGCTTCGATCAGGCGCGCAAAGTTCTTGCGGGGCTGCACTGTGCCGACGCTGAGCACGTAGGGCGCCTCGCCGACGCCATACTTCGCGCGTACCGCCTGAAGCGCCGCCGCGTCGTCCACCGGGCGAAAGCGCGCCTCGACGCCGCTGTACAACACGGTGACCTTTTCGGCGGGCGCGTCGTAGAGCGCGATCAGGTCATCCTTCGTGGCCTGCGAGTCGGCCAGGACGTGGTCGGCGCGCGCCACCGAGCGCGGCACTACCAGGTCGAGATAGCGTTTGAGGCGCGGGCTGGCAGTCTCCGGCGCGCGGAGGAACGTCAGGTCGTGCACGGTGAGGAGCGTGCGGGTACCGGGGCGGGTGGGCGGCAGCACAAAGTCGGTAGCGTGGAAGAGACACAGCGGCCCGGTCCAGCGCTCGACCGGGGGCAGCACCCTGACCCGATGCCAGAGCCAGGCGAAGACCCACGTGGACAAGCGCGCCGTCCGCCATGCGAAGTTCGCGCCGGGGGCGGGGGGCAGGTCGGCCCGGCGCGCGCCAGCGACGAACAATCGATACGGCGTGCCGGAGTCTTCGCGCGCGAGGGCGGCTACCAATTCGCGCACATAGCGGCCAATCCCGCCGCCCTGCGCGACGGCGGGCGTGTAATCAATGCCGATGGGAAGCGCGGGAGTGGTCAGTATGCCGCCCTCTTACGAGCAAGGACATGGCAATGCCATGTCCCTGCACATACATATCCAAAGCGCCGCGCCGCGAATGTCAGCGCCCATGTCAGTTCTGGGAGAGCGAACCCTTAACGTCGTTGTACGTCCAAAAACGGTTAATAAAGAAATTCAGGAACATCACGATGATCACGACAATCACCAGCGCCATCGACGAACTGACCGAGACTAACGTGTGCTCGTCCCAATGGGTGAAGACGCTGCCGATCAGGCCAGACAGGATCGGCTGCAAGATGAGCAGGATAACCGTGCGGACCACCCAGGTGAACACGCTCACGCCGGTGAACTGAACAAGCTGCCTCACGATCGACTTGGAGCGCGAGTCCGGGTAGGTCCAGTAACGATTCCAGGTGAAGTTGTTGACAACGGCAGCGAGAAACGAAATCGTGGCGGCGCCAGCGATCAGGGGACTGCCGTCTCCAGGTCTGAGCAACAGCAGGAGCAGATTAAACACGCCGAAATCGACCACAAAGCCGACCGCCCCCACGACGGCGAACTTCAGGAAGCGCTCCATCTCTTTGGCCTTAGAAACGTCGCCGTTCATGAAGCGATACGCCAGCAGCACGCTTAGCCTTTTGATCTTGCCCCTGCCGCTCGTGTCGATTCTCTGGTCGCCGGGCATGGTCGATGTGGTCGCCGGATTCTCCATCATAGTGAGCAAGCCTCGCCTTATCCAGGATGGTCGTTCGAGTCGAAAACGCCGATGTACCGCGCGCTCTAACGCCACTATTTAAACAGATTCAGGAAACCGTGCAGTGAATAATCCGTGAATATTTACCTAGAGTGTCGCTCGGCTGTCTCCCGCTTGGGCGTTGATACGGATCGGTCAGGCTGTGCGAGACCTGAAAATGTTGGCGCTTGTCTTAC
>DAOTXU010000419.1:0-1825 GCA_034435135.1 Anaerolineae bacterium
CGCAGGCGAGACGGGGGTGAGGTAGAGAAAGGCCTTAGCACGGCCAGCTGTTGGCGTAAGTTTGAATCAGTTCAGTGTAAGCCAAGAGCAGGGGCACAGCACTGCGGGTAGCCCATGCTGTGCCCCTGCAAGTCAGGACGCCGGGTTAAGGAGGGGAGAATGGTCAGTAAGCAAGATTTTAAACGAATCAACGACGTGCTTTGGGAGATACCGGCCACGTTCCGCAAGGACATGCATGTGCCGGCGCGGCTCTACGCCAACGCCCGCATGTTAGAAGATGTGCTGGTCGATAAGTCCGTTGAGCAGTTGGTGAATACAGCCACGCTGCCGGGCGTGGTGGGCCACGCGCTGGCGATGCCCGACATCCATCAGGGGTACGGCTTCCCCATCGGCGGCGTGGCGGCGACCGCGCTGCCGGACGGCGTGGTGTCGCCCGGCGGCGTGGGCTACGACATCAACTGCGGCGTGCGCCTCCTCGCCACCAACCTCGAAGAAGAGGAATTGAGGCCGCACATCGACGCCCTGGCGGACGCGCTCTACAAGAACTGCCCCAGCGGCGTGGGCAAGGGCGGCTCAATCAAGATCACCGCTAAAGAGTTTGACCGGTTGCTCGCCGAGGGTGCGCGCTGGGCGCTCAAGGCCGGCTTCGCCCGCGCTGAGGACGTGGAGCGCACCGAGAGCCAGGGCTACTTCGAGCGCGCCGACCCCGGCGCGGTGAGCCAGCGCGCGCGCGAACGCGGGCGCGACCAGGTGGGCACGCTGGGGGCCGGCAACCACTTCATCGAGGTGGACCTGATCGAAGAGGTGTACGATCCCGCAGCCGCCGACGCGATGGGGCTGGTGAGGGGGCGGGTGGCGGTGCAGATTCACTGCGGCAGCCGGGGGCTGGGGCATCAGGTCGCCACCGACTACGTGCGCGACTTTCAGAAGGCGGTGCGCAAGTACGGCATCGCGCTGCCGGACCGGGAGCTGGTCTGCGCGCCGGTGAGCAGCGCGGAGGGCCAGCAGTACCTCGGCGCGATGTACTGCGCGGCCAACTACGCCTTCGCCAACCGGCAAGTGCTGGCGCATCACATCCGCCGCAGCTTTGAGCAAGCGCTCGCCGGCAAAGTGCGCGACTGGGACGTGCGCCAGGTGTACGACATTGCGCACAACATGGCGAAGATCGAGACGCACGACGTGGGCGGCAAGCGTGTGAAGGTGTGCGTGCACCGCAAGGGGGCGACGCGCGCCTTTGGGCCGGGCTTTGAAGAGCTGCCGCCCGCCTACCGCGCGATCGGGCAGCCGGTGCTGGTGCCGGGGAGTATGGGCACGGCCAGCTATGTACTGGTGGGCACCGAGGCCAGCATGGCGCAGAGCTTCGGCAGCACATGTCACGGCGCGGGCCGGACCATGAGCCGCCAAAAGGCGAAGAAGACCGTCCGGGGCGAGCGGCTGCGCGAGGAGTTGCAGCAGGACGGAATCGCCGTGCGCGCGGGGAGCCTTGCAGGGCTGGCGGAGGAAGCGCCGGTCGCCTATAAGGACGTGGACGACGTGGTGCAGGTCGTGCACGAGGCCGGCATTGCGCGCAGGGTGGCGCGGCTGCGCCCGCTGGCGGTGATTAAAGGCTAAGAGCTTCTCCGAAGCGTCCTGGACGGAGGGCTTAAGTCCGCTGTCCGAAGCCGTACGAGCGGTCTAGCTACCGGACACTGCACGCATGTTCGAGAAAAAGGCTCTTGTATTCTCTTACCTCACCCCCTCGCCCTTCGGGCACTCCTCCTCTCCATTACATGGAGAGGGGGAGTGAAGACGCTGAATAGGACCGACTCCCCCACTCCGCGTGGGG
>DAOTXU010000420.1:0-4769 GCA_034435135.1 Anaerolineae bacterium
GAACCCGCCCAGCGGGATGCACGAATCGGTGGCGGCGATCAGACCATCGGCGTGGGTGGCTTGCACCGCCCGGCAGGCGATGGTCTGCTGGCCTGCGCCCGCGGGCGCAACCGTAGGGACGCCGATCAGCCGCCCGGCGCGGTCATACGCGCCGCCGCCGCTCATCGCGCCGGGGACGCTGGCGTCGGTCTTGATCCAGGCCCGGCTCCCCGCGCGCGCCTCGGCCATGAAGCCGATCAATGTGCCCACGCGCGCCTCGACCGCATCCTGGCCGATGCCCGGATACCCCACCACCGTCACCCGCTCCCCCACTGCCAGCGCGTCGGAGTCGCCCAGTTCCACGAAGGGCAGGATCAACTCGCCCGCCTGCACCAGCCGCCCGTCCAGGTGCTGCGTGATCCGCAGCACCGCCAGGTCCAGCCCGGCGTCCGCTTCCACCAACTCGGCGAAGTAGGTGGGCACGGGCGGCTCATCTGGGCGGACGGTTAGCGCCACCACGACCGCATCTGCGCGGCAGCGCCGGTTCTCCTGCGCGTTGTGCGCGTTGGTGAGGATCAGGCCGTCGGGGCTGACCAGTGTCCCCGATCCCACGCACGAAATGAACCGCTCGCCGCGCCTTTCGTAGACCTGCATCAAAAAGACCGTCGCGCGCGCCTGGCCGAGCGGCGGGCGCACCGGTTCAGAAGCGCCCTCCTGCGCCGCGCTGAGCATTGGCAACAGGGCCAGTATGCCTATCAACAGTAGGAGCACCGCGTGCCGTGCCCCTACAAAGGGCATTCTTCCATAACCGTTCTGCATCACCGCCCGCCTTAAGACCGCAAACTCGCCAAAAACTGCTCGAAGCGAAAATACTGCCGGTCGAACTCTTCGGCCTCGGCCATGTATGATACGACGACCGCCTGGTCGCCCTTGCGGTACACCACATCCACACCCATCACCACAACCGGCAGGGTCTCCAGAAATGGGCTAGCGTCCGAGGCGACGAAGGCGTAACGCATCTCCGCGCCCGGTCCGTGCGGCGTGGCGACCGGGTCGGCGACGCTCAGCACGCGGTAGCCGCTCAACACCGCCGAGCGTTTCAGCGTCAGCGTGTCGAGCACGTTGCGCCCGGTCGCGTCCGGCCCTATGGTGATGACGGCCACCTGGAGCGCCGTCTTGAAGGGCCGCGCGGCAGGGTCTTGCACGCGAAAAACATAATCCCCCTGCGCGTCCACCAGCCAGTTCGCCGGGCGCTGCGCCGAGATGCCCGCCGCCGGGTCTTCGTAGAAAACGGTCTCGGTGAGCACGCTTTCTCGCAAGGCCAACCCGCCCAGCAGCGCCAGCAGCGTCGTGCCCAGGGCGAGCAGGTCAGACCAGAGCTGGCGCGTGGTGGGCGGGCGCGGTCGGATCGTGACGCCGGGAAGGGTCACCGAAACACCCTCCCGCCGGGCATGGCCGATTCGCGGATTTCGGCCTGCCGGCCCAGAAAGCCCAGGACCGCGAACGCGCCCAGCGAAAGCGCCGCCGACAACATCAGCGCCAGCAGGGGCGTGTTGGCTGTCGCGCCGATGCCGAACGCGCCGACGATCAAACCGCCGCGCAGGGCAGTATACACGCCGTTGAGCAGCGCGGTCACCGCAAGGCCCAGCGTGAACCACCACACCGGCGGCTCCTGCCGCGCGAAGCGCGCCGCAGAGAGAAAGTAGCCCAACACCGCACCGAACGCGACCTGCGCAAGCGTGACGCCCGCCACGCGCGCCGCCGCCGCGCCGAGCGGGGCCGGGCCGCCGTCGATGAAGAAGCGCAGGTTCAGCAGGGCGGCGAAGCCCAGCGCTACCGCCACGCCGTAGGCCACGCCGTCGCCGCGCTCGATAAAGGCGTCAGGATAAACGGTGTAGCGAAGCGCGGCGAACTTGAGGTATTCCTGCAAAAAGCCCACGATCAACGTGTAGCCGATGATGCGCGTCAGGCCCGACGTGTTCGGCAGCCAGGCATCCACCGCGAAGACCTCATCGATGATCGGCAGCGCCACGCCGTTGGCGAGCACGCCGGCCAGGATCATCAGCCAGGGCATACGCGGCAGCAATCGCCCCATACGTCGCGCCGGCCGGTAGTACAGCCCCCACCACAGCGCCAGCGGCAAGACGAGCACGCCCGCGTCGGCGGCGACGAGCGCCAGCCCTTCCAGTTCCAGGCCGACCAGGCTGGTCGCCAGCATCGCCGCCAGCGCCACGCCGAGCAGCGTCACACACAGCAGCGGGCCGGCCCGCCAGATGCCTGGCGGGCGGCGCAGCCGTTCACTGTCCAGGCTGAATCGCATCGCCGCCTCCCATGCGGAGATATTCTACCATGCCCGGCGTCGGATGCTGGAAGCTGGGTGCTAAAAGCTGGAAAGCTAAAGACAAACGAGGGTTGTCTCTCATTCCCCCGGCTGAAGCCGGGGGCGAATTCGCAGAATCCACGCCGTGCGATTTCGATTAACCGACTAGCTACCGGACACTGAACGCATGTTCGCGAAAAAGGCTCTTGTATTCTCTTACCTCACTCCCTAAGTCCCCCTCTCCAATAATGGAGAGGGGGACTTCAGACGCTGAACAGGACCGACTCCCCCTCTCCGCGTGCGGAGAGGGGGACGGGGGCTATAGTCCGCCGAAGCCGGGGTGAGGTACAACCATCGAACAACTGTCCGATGTCCGGTAGCGAGATTAACCGACGACTTTGGCCCAGGTCTACGAAAGCCGCCATAGCATCGGCGTCACAAGGGTCTGTCTAAAGCCGAGGCCCTTACTTCGCTTCGATGCCTGCCAGCTTCCAGCACCCAGCTTCGAGCTTCCGGCTTGTTGACACACATGCGCCCCAACGCGGTATGATTCGCGCGTTGCGGCTTGCCTGTATCGTAAGGAAACAGATGGTGATGAAACGACTGTTTTTGGCCGGCGCAGCCCTCGGCGGGGTCGCGGCTTCGTGGCGCGCGCTGCGCCTCCAGGAACCCGTCTCGCTCTGTGACAAAGTGGTGGTGATTACCGGCGCATCGTCGGGCATCGGTAAGGCCGCCGCGCACGCCTTCGCCCGCGAAGGAGCGCAGTTGGTCCTGGCCGCGCGCCGGGTCGAGAAGTTGTGTGAAGTCGCCGACGCGCTGGCGGACTGCGGGACTCCCGTGCTTATTGCGCCGACCGACGTCACGCGCGACGCGGACCTGCAGGCGTTGGTGGAGACCGCCGTGCGCGCGTTCGGGCGGATCGACGTGCTGGTCAACAACGCCGGCCTCTCTTACGGCAGCTACCACCAAGACCTGGAGCCGACGTGCCTGCGGGACCTGGTGCAGGTGAACGTATACGGCCCCCTGCGCCTGACACAGCTGGTTCTGCCCGTCATGCTTCGCCAGGGATACGGGCACATCGTCAATGTCAGCAGCATGGCCGGGCTGATCCCGGCGCCAGGACTAGCCGCTTATGCCGCGACCCGGACCGCGATTATCAGCTTCAGCACGGCGCTGCGCCGCGAACTGGCCGGGTCGGGCGTCCGCGTGTCGGCGGTGATGCCCACGTTCACCAGCACCCCGATGACGCAGGCCGTCAGCGAAGCGTCGCTGCACAGGTCGGGCGCGCTGATCCTGGAGCGCTTCGACCCGCCGGAGGTCCCTGCCGCCGCCATCGTGAACGCGGTGCGCTACAACCGCCGCGAGACGCTGATGGGCGGCGTGCAGATACGCATCGGCGCTGTGCTAGGCCGGCTCGCGCCAGGGTTGATCGACCGGTTTTGGCGCAAGTCGGTCAACACGCCCGATTTCATCAAAGCGATGGGCGGGCTGGGCGAAGGATCATGATAACGCCACGAGGGAAAACGGGCGCACATCTTCTCCGGCATTTCATCACAATACCCTTTTGTCCAGTTTCCAGACAGGACGGGGGCGCCGGACCCCACTATCTTGTGGAGCTACCCTTTCATCACGTCCCCCCAAGAATTAGGGGGCTGCATCTATTGACTCGCAACCCGTTCCCCAGTACCATTTGACCGAAAATGCATAATAGGTCATAAGGTCACAGGGAGAGAAGGTTATGGACGATGACGCAGGCAGATCTGGCAACAAGGAACGCGCCGAGCGCATCCTGGACGCCGCCGCAAGGCTGATCGTCCACTACGGCTACGACAAGACGACGGTCGAAGAAATCGCGCAGGAGGCCGGCGTCTCGAAGGGCGCGGTCTACCTGCACTGGCGCAGCAAAGAAGCGCTCTTCGAGGCGCTGCTCTGGCGCGAGATCGGGCGCTACATCGACGACTGGCTCGCCCGCGTGGAGGCCGACCCCGACGGCGGCACGTTCTACGGGATGTACAAGAACTCGCTGGTGGCGATGAAAGACAACCCGTTCATGGTGGCCCTGTTTGGACGCGACCGGCGCGTGCTCGGCAACTACGTGCAACGTTTCGCCGAGCGGCAGCCGGCGAATCCGTTTGCGCAGCGGGTTACGTCGCGCAAGGAATTGCTCAAGCTGATGCAAGACGTCGGCATCGTGCGCGCGGATGTTGACCCGGAGGTGGTCGCTTACATCCTCACCATGACCTCGCTGGGCATGATTAAGATGGACGAGGTGATCCCGCCGGAACAGGCGCCCCCGTTTGAGATCGTGATGGATACATTGACCGACATGCTACGGCGCGCCCTGGCTCCGCCGGAGGGTGGAGACAGCGAAGCGGGTAAGCGCATCGTCAGGCAAATGGTTGCGGCTTCCAGGGCAGCGGTCGCGCAGGCGCAGAAAAAGGTGGGCGGCTCCACAACGTAAGGCGACTCA
>DAOTXU010000421.1:0-2106 GCA_034435135.1 Anaerolineae bacterium
AAGCGCAACGATTGATCCCCGGCGGCGTCAACAGCCCGGTGCGAGCGTTTCGGGGCGGGGGCGGCGCGCCGCGCTTCATTGATCGTGGGGAAGGGGCCTATATCTGGGACGTAGACGGCAACCGCTATGTCGATTACGTGCTCTCGTGGGGGCCGCTGATCCTGGGGCACGCACACCCGGCGGTCGTCGCCGCGTTGCAAGAAGCCGTGGCGCGCGGCACGAGCTTCGGCGCGCCGACCGCGCTCGAGAACGAACTGGCGCGTCTCGTTATTGAGACCGTGCGCTCGGTGGAGCTGGTGCGTTTTGTCAACAGCGGCACCGAGGCGACGATGAGCGCGCTCCGGCTTGCCCGCGCCTGCACCGGGCGCGACAAGATCGTCAAGTTCGCCGGGTGCTATCACGGCCACGCCGATATGCTGCTTGTGCAGGCGGGGAGCGGCGTCGCCACGCTGGGCCTGCCCGACTCGCCAGGCGTGCCCGCCGGCGCCGCCGCCGACACGCTCACCGCGCCGTACAACGATCTGAATGCGGTGCGTCAACTCTTTGATCAGTATCCTGACCAGATCGCTGGGGTCATCGTAGAACCTATCGCCGCCAACATGGGCTTCGTGATGCCGCAACCGGGCTTTCTGATGGGGTTGCAGGCGTTGTGCTGCGAGTTCGGCGCGCTGTTCATCCTGGACGAAGTGATGACCGGCTTCCGCGTCGCGCCGGGCGGCGCGCAGGCGCTATGGAACCTCGATCCCGACCTGACCTGTCTGGGGAAAGTGATCGGCGGCGGGCTGCCGGTGGGCGCTTACGGCGGGAAGCGCGAGATCATGGGGCGCGTCGCGCCGGCTGGCCCAGTGTACCAGGCGGGCACGCTTTCGGGTAACCCATTGGCGATGACGGCTGGCCTTGCAACGGTCAAAACGCTGTTAGCGCCCGGCGTGTTCGACGCCATTGCGCGCCGGACCGCCGAACTGGCGGGAGGCATCGAGGCCGCTGCCATAACGGCGGGCGTACCGGTGCAGGTTGGGCACGTGGGGACGATGTTTGGCGTCTACTTCCTGCAAGAACGCGGCGCGACGATCACGGATTACGCCAGCGCCAAAGCGCACGCCGACACGCGACGCTACGCCGACTTCTTCCACGCCATGCTGGCGCGCGGGTTCTACTTTGCCCCCAGCCAATTCGAGGCCGGCTTCCTCAGCAGCGCGCACAGCAATGAGGATATTGAGGCGACGCTTGCGGCGACTGAAAGCGTCTTCAAGGCCATATGACGCTGTCCCCGGAATGACCCCCGATAGTGATGGCGAAGCCCTTCGCTCCGGGTACCGCCCCTGACCATATCACAGTAGCATGGCGCATCCGTTCGCACCCGACAACCGGCACTCCGGTAATATAGAGTTGTCGCTTAACTGATTGTATACTCTCTACGGAGCACGCCCGCGCGGGCGCGCGTGGGCCAATGCTCTTCGCGCACCTTAACAACGCGGGAAACCCGCTGCGTACGAGTCCTGATGCTCCGACAAGACCCCGTTGTGTTCCCACTGGCATCCTCCCAACGCAGGGGCGGGCGTGAGCCTGCCCCTGCGGGGAGCCAGTTATCCAATCTGCGGATGTCGGAGATGCAGGACGAAAAGCGACTTCTTCTGAGCCGATTTGCCGGGCGCAGCGACGATTACGCCCGGCAGCGCGCCAGCGGGCGCTACGTCCGCGCGGGCGCGCCGCTCACGGACGACGTGCTGCGGGCGCACCTGCGCGGGGAGTGCACCGTCGCCGCCTACCAGTGCTTCGTGGATGACGCCGGAGAAACCCGGTGCCGGACAGGGCTGCTGGACTTCGACACGCCCGACGGCTTGGCGCGGGCGGTCTCGGTCTGGAAGGCGCTGCGGGTGCGCGCGCCCGCAGGAGCGCGCGGCGTCGACTCGCTGCTGGAATGCAGCCGCGAGGGGCGCGCGCACCTGTGGCTGTTCTTCCGCGACCCGCAGCCTGCCGCGCGCGTCCGTCGCGCCCTTCGCGGCGCGCTGGCGCTGTCCGGCGTGGCGGTGGACGGCGTGGAGGTATTCCCCACGGGCGACCGGCTTGCCGCCGGGCAGTGGGGCAACACGACGCGGCTGCCGC
>DAOTXU010000422.1:0-2690 GCA_034435135.1 Anaerolineae bacterium
CCTGAGGTCCAGGCGCGTCCTCAGAAGAACCCTCCCCGCCGTGTCGCCTCGTGGCAGAGGGGTTTCTTTTTGCCGCCGATTCCCCTACAATGAAATGGCAGGAGCGCTTGACTGCCCGGCCATGCCATGAGCGGGTCTATTCACCTTATGGTTCCCGCGACTAATGTCGCGGGCGAATTCGCAGAGCGTGTGGTTTCCGCCGACGATTAACCGCCGACTTCGGTCGGGGGGTTACGAAAAACGGTGCTGACCAGGTGAATAGGTCTGTGAGCGACGACCTGAACCGTTCCCCAGAGCACGTGACGCAGCCGCGCGGCGATTACGTCGCGGGCGATCAGGTCGTCGGCGATAAGGTCGCCGGCGACAAATATGAGTTTCACGCCGGGGCCGTCAACATCACCTACCAGCAGATGCAGGAGCGCGAGCGGCGCGCGACGCGACGTCACCGCGTGCGGCGCGCTCTGCTGCTGACTCCGCTGGCGCTGCTGCTGGTGATGGCGGCGGTCTATGCTGCTTCTGTACAGGCACGCGACAACCCGGTTCTATTCTTGGCAACTGTCGCTTTGACCGTCGCCGCGCTCGTCGAGCCAATCGCGGTGCTGTGGGACCGCTTCGGCCCGGCGGAGCGCCCCGTCAGGCCGCGCTTCCCTGCCACCGAACAGACCTACCTGCAAGGCCGGCTGGAAGCCTTCGCCAAAGAAGAGGCGCTGTTCGTCGAGCTGGCCGGCGACGCGGTGATTGAGACGCGCTTCGACGCCTACGCCGACGCCTTCACCCATGACCAGCCCGGCGCGCGCGTGCGTGAGTACACCGACATCCGCCATGCGGCCCGCGACTATCGGCAGTTCGTCATTATTGGCGACCCCGGCGCGGGCAAGACCACCACGCTGCGCCGGCTGGCGACCGAGGCCGCGCACGCCCGGCTGGAAGGCGTGGAGCGCGTCCCCCTGCCGCTGTGGATCGACCTGGGCGTGAGCGCCAATCCGCCCGACGCCGGCGACCTGCTGCGCTACTGGTGGCACGACGTGTACAACCTGCCCGGCGACCCCGACACCGCGCTCGCCAACCTGGATGTGTGGCTGTTCCTCGACGGGTTGAACGAGATGCCGGAGCGCGGCGGCAGCCCCAAAGAGCGCGCCGCGTCGATGCGGGCGCTGCTCGTGCAACATCCCAGTGTCCGCGCCGTTGTGACCTGCCGTGTGCGCGATTACGACAAAACGCTGGCACTGAACGTGCCGGTAGTGCACGTGCACCCGCTGGACCGAGAGCGTATTGAGACGTTTGCGCACAAGTGGTTTGCACACAAGCGCCTGCCGGAGCGCGCGGGTGCGTTCCTGGAGAAGCTGCGCGCCGACGCCAACCTGGAGGCGATGGCGAGCAACCCGTACACCCTGGTCATGCTGCTTGAAATCTACGAGGAGAAGGAAGAACTACCCGCTGACCTTCACAGTCTGTACGGGATTTATATGTATGAGCGATACAAGGCATACTCCAAACCGAGTCCTAAACACGAGCGTGGTCATGTGCGTCTGTCGTGGGACCGGTTGGAGCGCGCGCTGCAACGCCTGGCCTTCCGCATGATTGCCGACGGCAAAGGCACGGCGGCGGACGCGCGCTGGGCGCAGCGGCGGATCGGCCGGCGGGCGCTTCGCGACGGGATCAACCTGGGCGCGTTGGTGGAAGATCAACGGACAGGCGTGGTTCGCTTCTACCATCACTCGTTGCACGGGTACTTTGCCCTGCCGGGGTTGACTGAAGCGCTCAGGCGAAAATGGTATGATCGCCTTGCATTACAGGTCAAGGTTTTGTGGCTCAAGGCACGGCGTCGGCACTTTCCAAGTAGTCACCCTGTCGAGCGTCGCATCCGACTCATTCGGGGAATCGGAAACCTGGGAGAGGCGGCGGCCCCTGCCGTGCCGGCGCTGGTCGCCGCCCTTGGCGATGCAAACTGGTCGGTGCGTATGGACGCCGTCGAAGTGTTGGGGGAGATCGGCGTGCCTGAAGCAGTGCCGGCACTGATCGCCGTCCTGCGCGATGCAGACAGGTTGATACGCGAGGCCGCCGCTAAAGCGTTGGGGAGGATCGGTGCACCTGAAGCGGTGGCGGCGCTTATCACTGTTCTGGGCGACGCGGACCTAGAGATGCGCCGGACCGCCGCTTGGCAGTTAGGGCATATCCGCGCGCCTGAAGCGGTGCCAGCGTTGATTGCCGCTCTGAACGACGCAAGTACATGGGTGCGCCGTGCCGCCGCCTATGCGTTGGGGGAGATCGGCGCGCGTGAAGCGGTGCCGGCTTTGCTCACCGCCCTGGGCGGGACAGATGAGTGGGTGCACTATGCCGCCGTCGAAGCCTTGCGGAAGTTCAACACGCCGGAGGCGCGGGCGGCGCTGCGTCGGGCGGGCATGTTGTGAAACGCACGCGATTTGCTCGAACAAACGTACTAAGATATAATTACAGGCGTTGTTTGCATCACGTCGGGCGCGGCGCGCGCCCGCGTTACATGTTTGGCCTGTGCCTATGCGCCCAACCCTGCCGAAGCCCCCGACCGGCGTTATCGCCTCGCTGCGGATGGGCTTCGAGACGCTCGCGGGCCGGCCCGTCCTGCTGGTCCCGCCGCTCATCCTGGACGTGCTGCTGTGGATCGGGCCGCGCCTGTCGATCCGCGCGTTTGCCGCGCCGATGGTAGACGA
>DAOTXU010000423.1:0-51347 GCA_034435135.1 Anaerolineae bacterium
CGCTTGCGGAGAGGGGGACGGGGGGGTGAGGTCGCCCGCAAACACGACAGACACCACACGCATCGGGGTCGTTGGCTCAAAAGCTTGAATCACTTCCATGATAACCGTGCGCGAAATTCCCTAACCAGCCGGCGGCAAAAGCTACAGGCCCTCGCGTTGGCGAGGGCCTGTGAGGACATGCGCCGGATGTCGGCGAGCGCCGGCTACGGCAAGACCTGGATGAAGTCGATGAAGATGTAGTAGCCGCTTGAACTGGCGTTTTTGCCGGCGTGTCGGATTTCAAGGATGTGGTTGCCAGTCTCCAGGTCACTGATGGTGATACTGTGGCCGTAGGTCTGGACAGGGTCATATTGGTCGACGGTCTGGCGGCGGACGCCATCGACGTAGATGTCGAACTTGCCGGCCCACGAGCCTTTCGTAAAGTAATTCAGGGTGAAACCGCCGCCGGTGAAGTACACGCGGGCGCGCGCGTTTTGGTCGGTCGTGTAGTGGACGGTGCCGGAGCCTTGCGCCGGGGAGTAGAACACCCAGTCGGCGGTGAAATAGAACGCCCCCGCCTCGCTGTCTTCGTGCATACCGTCGGTGATCGGGGTGGCGATGGCGACGCGCAGCGCATCCAGGCCGAGCCAGTTGGTGCCGACGTTGACAACTTTCAGGGTGTGCGAGTCGTAGGTGGTGATGAGGGCGTAGCTCTGTTGCAAGAGCAACGTAGCGGAGTAGCTGTTAACCAGGTCGATGAGTTCGTTGTCCAGCCACACCTCAAAGGTGCCGCACGTGGCGCATCTGGCGTAGAGGATCTCGATCTGGTTGCCGGCGAACTGGAACTGGTATTGAGCGCCGTTTTCCGCTGTCCAGTTCATCGCGCCGCCGCTGGCTCCGGTGGTGGGGTAGATCGCCCAGGAGCCGGCGTACTGGATGCCCGTGTAGTCCTCTTCATACGTGCCGGGCGGCGCGCCAGGAGGCACAGGGGGGGTGGTCGGGGTAGGCGTGTTGGTCGGCGGCACCGCCGTCGGGTCGTAGTTGACCTCGTCCGCGCCGATGTCGGGACTTCCACCCATAGAGCGCGCATCGCCGAGCGGGGGCGCGGGCGGGGTGCGCGGCAACGCGCCTGTCGGGCTGCCGTCTTCGCCGAACCAGAAGTCGTCGTAGTCGTGCGTCGGCGCGAAGAGGCCCTCCGCCGGGTTAGCGTCGCCCTTATTCATCATGCCCTGGGGGTAGACGTGGATGTGGTAGTCATCCTCGGTTGCGTTGTAGTAGTAGGGGTTGGTTGAGAGGTTATCGTTTTCGCCCTGGCGATAGCTATCGCAACCGGTGCCGTAGTTGGTGGCGTTGCCCCAAATGTTGTTGTTGTACAGGGCGTCCACATAGATGCAGTTCATGACCGCGGTGCCGGAGTTGTGGGTAATGGCGTTGTTGAACAGTACCACCGTGCCGGAGGCGGTGAAGAGAATGGTGTTGGCGTCGCTGTTGTAGGCGATGGTGTTGTTCGCCAGGATGGCCGGGTCGTCGCCCAGCGCGATGGTCGCCGACCCTGTCCCGCTGGAGACGTTGCGGTAGATGACGTTGTTCTCGATGCGGTTCGAGGCGAAGTAAGTAGCGTCGATGGCGGAGACCTCGCCGACAGGCGGCGTGTTGCGGAAGATGTGGTTGCGCGCGATGGGCGAGTTGTCAATGGCGACCCGGATGGCGGTCTGGTTGTTGTCGTAGATTTGGTTGTTGACGATATAGCCGCCGGACAACGGGTTCGTGAACATGATACTGGCGTCGCGGTCCGGGTAATTGATGGAATTCTCATTGTGGTGGATGAGGTTGCCTTCGATCAGGGCGACGCCTTGCTCGGTGACGCCGATGGCTCCGCCTTTGTTGCCCCAAAATTCGTTGTTGCGAATCGTCACACTACCCGCGTCGTGGACGTAGATGCCGCCGCCGGCACCCGGCTGAGCCGCGTCGCCGTTCACGATCATGAAGCCGTCGATCAGCAGGCCGGTGTACGAGCTGACCTCGAAGACCGGCGCTTCCAACTCAGAGGCGTCGATCACGGTAAAGTCGCGGCCATGGGTGGAGATAAGCTGTACGCTCGAAGCGCCGAAGGTCAGGCTGCCCGTCTGGCTGCCGATCTGGAACTCGCCGATCGACCGGTCGTAGGTGCCGGGCAAGACGTAAACCTTCTTGCCGTTTTCGGCCACATCGAGCGCCTCAGCGATGGTGTGGTATGGGCGGTCGAAGGAACCGTTGCTCGACCCCGCGTAGGCGCAGCTCACGAAGATGGCGTCGGGGTCGGTCCGTACCGTGTCCGGCACCTCGCTCGGGTTGACGGTGCGGCAGTCGGCCCTCGGCGTCGGGGTAATGGTGGGGGTGGGCGTGAGGGTCGGATCGACGTCCAGCACTTCGAGGTAGTCCAGCATGGTATACGTGCCGTTGGCGAGCGGGTTTTTCAGGGTCGAGGTGCGCACCTCAAGCTTATGCTGGCCCTGGTTCGGGGCGCGCGCGGTGTAAGTGCTTGACCCTCCAGTTTCGCCATAGCCGTCTACGCGATGGACGAAGACGCCGTCGATGTACACGTCGAACATCCCGTAGTAGAGACCGGTGAAGAAACGGATTTCCACCCACAGGCCGTCGAAGTACAGGGTCGCGGTGGCGTCGCTCCAGTTGGTGTAGTGCGCTTTTCCGCCGGAGAGGCTGGCGTTGGCGTAGAGAATCCACGCACGGCTCATCGTGACCGCAGGGTTATCGGTCTCATAACGGCCAATGCCCCTATAGGTAGGCACAGGGGTGTTGGTAGGCGTGAACGAAGTGAGGGCGCGCAGCCAGTCCAGGTAGAAGTAGGCGTCCGAGGAGGCGACGTTCTTCTGCCCGGTGATGCGGATGTCGATGGTGTGTTGCCCGGTCGGCGAACTGGGCAACATTACGATCCGGGTGACCTGCCACTGGCTGGCGGAGTTGTAGGCGTCAATCGTCCCAACGAGTTCTGCGTTGGCGTACACTTCGACGATGCCGCCCCAGGGCAGTTCGGTGTAGCCGATTTCAACCGCTTGCGCGCCGCTCACGGTGATGCCGGCGATGCTGCCAGCAGTGTTGGTGGTGCGCACCGAGCCGCCGGAAGCGAACGTGGTGGAGAATGGGGACCAAACGCCGTGGTAGACCCATCGCGTGTCGCTGTCCTCGATCTTGCCGGAAGCGTATGGCGGCGAGGGAGTATGCGTCGCGGTGGGTGGGATGTAGGTCCCGATCACCCTCAGGTAGTCAAGGTAGAGGTACGTCCCGGATGACGCGCTGTTCTTGGTCCCGGTGTTACGGATGGTGACGATGTGATAGTCCGTCGTCAGGCCTGGGATGACGGCTTCTTTTTTCCACGTGATCGGACCGTAACCGTCAATGGTGGCGACCAGGTCGCCGTCAACGTACACCTCGAAGACGCCCATGAACGTGTTTTGCGTATAGCCGACGGCGATAGCCTCGGCGTCGTCGATCCTGAGTGTGGCGGTATTGCCGGCGGTGCCGGTCCACTTCACCGAGCCGCCGGAGGCGCTGGCGTTGCTGAAGATGGACCAGGCGCCATTCCAGACCCAGGCGTCGTGGGTGTCTTCATAGGTGCCGTTGTAGACTGGCGAGGGGGTAGGCGAGGGCGGCGGCGTTGTGTAGGCGTTGATGATGCGAATCCAGTCCAGGTAGACGTAAGTCCCGGTAGCGCTTGCGTTCTTCGCGCCGGTGCTGCGGATGGTGACGACGTGCGTGGCGGCGGTCAGGCCGCCGACGACGACGGTTTTCTGCCATTGGACGGGTCCGTAGCCGTCAACGATGGCGACGCGCTGGTCGTCAACGTACACCTCGAAGATGCCCATAAACGTGTTCTGGGTGTAACCGACCTCAAGCGCGCCAGGGGCGTTGTTGATTCTAACCACGACGCCGCCTCTGTCGTTAAACACGTTCGTGTAACGCACCGATTGTCTCGAACCGGAGGCGTTGGGGTTGATGTACTCCTGCCAACTGCCGTACCAGTCCCAGAGTTGGTTGCTGTCCTCCAGGCGCGCATCGCTGGTGTAGGGAATCTTGGTCGCGGTCGGCGCGGGCGTGTTGTAGTATTTGAGTTCAACCCAGTCCAGGTAGACGTAGCTGCCCGACGAGTAAGGGCCTTTCTGTCCGGTGTTTACGATTTCAATGACGTGCGGCGCGAACAGCCCGACCGGCGTGACGATGATGCTCTTCTGCCACTGGCTGGGGCCGTAAGTGTCTATCGTCGCGCGAAGCTGGTAGTCCACGTAGACCTCGAAGATGCCGCCCCAGGGGATCTGCGTATAGCCGATTTCAATCGTGTTCGCGCCGGTTGGCGGGTTCCCGTAGAGCACGATGCTCGCCCGGTCGCCGCCGATGTTGCCCACGTGCACCGAGTTGCCGGAGGCCAGCGCATTGGAGAAGGGGAACCAACTGCCGTGATAGGTGAACGCGCCGGGCCGGTCGTTTTCATACCTGCCCTGGACCTGGCCGGTCGCGGTGGCGGTGGGGGCTGGTGTCTGGTAGTTGGTGATGACTTCCACCCAGTCCACGTAGGTGTAGGTGTCCGATGAAAGGATGTCGCGCTGGCCGTTGTTGCGGATTTCAAGCACGTGTTGCTGGTTGGCGTTGATGCCGCTGAGCAGGTGTGACACCTGCCACTGCGCCGAGGGGTTATAGCAGTTGAGGGTGTGGACCAGCGTCCCGTCGATGTAAACTTCCAACATGCCCATGAAGCTGTTTTTTGTATACCCGATTCGGACGGCGTTGGCGTCGCTGAACACCAGGTAAGCGGCGGCGTCTTTCTGGTTGGTGTAGTGGACAGACCCCCCGCTGGCGGCTGCGGTGTCGAACGGCAGCCAGCCGCCGGCGTAAGAGAAAGCCTGGTGGTTGTTTTCGTAGAGGCCGCCCTGAACCGCGGTGAGGTTATCCACCTCAAAGGCGTCGATGTCGAGCATGTTGCCGGTTGCGTCCGGGTTGCGCTCGCCGGCGTGCTCGATCTTGACGGTGTGTATCCCCTGGGAGAGACCGGTCACGCGGTAGGGGACCGCGTACCGGACGGTGCTCGAATAGTTGTCGATCTTGCCGTTTTGCCCAGAGGGGCCGACCGGCGCGCCGTCGATGAGGACGCGCATGATCGCGCGCGAGGGGCCTAAGGTGCGGTAGAGGGTGATCGTGTTCGCGTTGAACGTGAACGACACGTTGGCGGTCTCGTCGTCGGTGTAATCAAGCGAACCGCCCGACGCCTGCGCGTTGTTAAAGAAGACCCATTGCCCTGTATAAACGACGGCGAAGTAATCGTTTTGATAAAGCCCGACCCCTTCCTGCGCGTGGGCGGCAGATGGTGCCAGCGCGACCAAGAGAATGACGAGAGCAATGAATGCTATGCAACGATGGCCTCTGGTTCCAAGCAAGATAAGACGCATCGTAAATCCCTCCTCTCGTGAGTGCGCAGGGACTCTGATGATTCACAAATTTAATCTTAACTCTTGCTCATGATACTATCATGGTTCCAGGGCACGGCGCATAAGAGATTTGTACTGATTTGTAATCCGTAGGTTACGTTAAGTCAGTGGCGTTATACCTGAAACAAGCGCGCTCCTGCTCACCGCTGCCGGTCTCGCGCCGAGCGGAATACCAGCGTTTTCCATAGCGCGGGCGGCAGCGCTTTCTCGAACAGGCGTAGCGCTTTCAAGTAAACCCGGGCCGGCAGTTCAGCGCGCGGCCAGTACGCCGGCAGCGAGTCCAGCCGTTGCCGGAGGTATGCCTCCGCGGTCGCCGGAACCAGGCCGGTCGCCGTCAGGCGGTGGGTGGCGTTGTGGATGGAAAACTGGTACCTGCCGCATATCCCCGCCAGCGCCCGGTTATGCTGGGCCTCCGGGCCGCTCCAGACCGCTTGCTGGTCCATCCGGGGGCCGACGTGCGTGTAATCGTGGTTCTGGTGGACGGCCATGACGGCCTCGGTGGCGTCTACGATGGCCGCGCCCAGTTCCCACGCGCGGTAGAGCATCCAGTTGTCCCAGACCGGGCGACCGATGGCGAACGGCGGTATCGCGCCCCACTGCCCGCGCGGGAAGACGAAATAGTCAATCGCCCAGTGCCAGTACAGCGCGCCCCTCCTGTGCACGTAACGGCGCAGGGCCTCCTCCCAATCGACCTGCGCGAAGTCCCACGTCAGCGGCAGGTCCACGTTCCAGCGCTTGCCGACCATCAAGAAGCGAGACAGGCCGGCCCGGCGCACCGCCTCGACGGCTTCGAGCAGATCGCGCATCAACATGATGTCGCCGTTGACGTAGGTCAACAGGTCGTGCCGGGCGAGTCTTTCGGCCTGGGCGAACAGGTCGCTGACCAGAGGCGTACCGTGTTCGTTGCGGGCGACCTTCGGCACGTGCCGCGCGCCGACCTCGGCGGCGAGTCCGGCCACACCGGCTTCGCCGCCAAAGACGATGGTCTCGCACTCCGGCAGCAGCGACCAACTGCGCAGCGCGTTGCGCTGGATGACGGCAACGTGCCCGCGATTGGGCTTGAGCGTGGTGAAAAGCGTGAGCATGGTCAGTTCTGCTTCCTGAGGATAAAGCATCCCAGCCCGTAGGCCCGGCGCACCGCGTCGCGCGACCTGGGCGCGATGTCAGCTTGCAGGGCGGTCTCTTGGCCGCAAGGCTTCCAGCCTTCGCGCCCCTGCTTGATCCAGTAATCCGCCCGCTCGACGGTGAAGCCCGCCAGCAGCCGCGCCAGCCGCTCCGCGCCGTACACCCGACCGTGAGGAGGGAGGTGCACATCCTGCCCCAGCGGCGCGGTAAGCAGCATCACCCCCCCGGTTTTCAACAGGCGGCGCAGGCGCGCCATGATCTCCAGGTCGTCCTCCAGACGCGCCAGCGCGCCGCAGTTGATCACCAGGTCGTATAACGCCTCCGCGAGCGGCAGCGCGCGCACATCGCCGCGCACGAACGCAATGCCGGGGTGGTCGTAAGGCCACGCGACCGGCTCCTCGTCCACCGCCGTCACGCAGAAGCCGCGCCGGGCGGCTGCCAGCCCCAGATAAGCCCCGCGCGGACCCAACTCCAGCGCCGCGCCCGGCCCGGCGGGCATGTGAAGCGTAGCCCAGGCCCGCTCCATGTCGCGTGGGCTGCGCAGCGCCGCCAGCGCCAGCGCGGGATCGGCGGGCGTCAGCGCGGAGTGGATCGCGTGCCACGCGCGCCGTCCCATCTCGTAAGGCGTCAGCAGCGGGCGCAGGCGCGGGTTTTCCTTCACCGCCAGTTGGATGTAGCCTACAAGCCGACGGAGCGCGCCCGGCGCGTTAGCCGGGTCCACGCGCACGGCCCAGGCCAGGCGCGTGAGCATCGTCCCCCAGCGCCGCCCGCCCATCCACGCGAAATCGACCCCGCGCAGGTGCGCGTTGCTCCGCGCGCGGCGCTGCATTCGATAGAGCGCGGGGTACCTGTCGGGCAACTCCGGGTTGGCGAAGAACCTGTCGATGATGCGGGCGCAGTTCTCCGCCACGATGGGACTGCGCGAATGCCAGTAGCTCGCATGGCTCCGCGTCTGCGCCAGCAATAGCGGCAGATGGTGGATGACGCCGACCAGTCCGGCCCGGTACCATAAATCCTGGTCCATCAAGATCAGGCTGTCGTCCAGCCAACCGACCCGCTCAAGAATGCGCCGCCGCATGAACGCCGCCGGCTGGGGGATGCAGTGGTCGCAGTTGACCACCGCGTAGGTCAGGTCCCACATGCGCAGATACGTCACGCCGATCAGGTTGCCATCGAGATCGACCGTGCCCGCGTCGCCGTACACGATGTCCACGTCCGGGTGCGCTTGCAGGTATGCTGTCGCGTGGCTGACGGTCTGCGGCGTCGCCCAAAGATCGTCGGCGTTGAGCCAGGCCAGGATGTCGCCCCGGCTCATGGCCCATCCTTTATTAATCGCGTCCGCCGGCCCTTTGTCCGGCTCGGACACCCACCTGATCCGGTCGCCGTACCCGCGCAGGACCTCCGCCGTGCCGTCGATGGAGCCGCCGTCCATCACGATGCACTCGACGCGGGGGTAGTCCTGCATCAAGATGCTGTCGATGGTCGGCGCGAGCAGGCGCGCGCGGTTGAAGCTCGGCACGACGACGGAGACGAGCGGCTGGTCAGGCACCTATAGCCTCGTTTCGGGGAGGTCTTCGCCGGCCAGCCCCCAGTTTTCGTCGTTGAAGATGATGGGCCGGCGCTGCCGGCGCATCTGGAGCGCCCACGCCGTGAGTTGTTCGTCGCTGACGCGCGGTATCTTGCCGGAAAGCTGCGTCTCCTGCGGCGATCTCATGCTGTCGCCGGTGCGCCGGCTGTGGTCAATGTGGTAAATCACCATCGGCGGCTTGAGCGCCTGTTCCTGAATGGAAGCGTGATAGGCCATATAGCACAGCAGCGAGTCGATGTGCGTGGCCGATACGGTCAGCTCCGGGTAGGCGCGCAGGTCGAACCAGCGCCGCCGCGCCATCAGGGTGAAGTCGCCGGGCGCGTTGGTGTGGATGTCGCTGCGCACGCGCAGCCGGCGCGGGAAGACACGCTCCCATAAGCGTTGTTTGAACTGCTGGCGCGGGGTCAAGAACGGGTAGACCCGTCCGATCGGGCCGGGGAACCCCGGCTCGTAGTTGACGATCTCGTAGCGGGTGTACACGCGGATCACATTGTTCTTGCAGAACGCTAACCGCTCCTCGGTAGAGAGGTCAAGCGGCGTATCCGCCGGCACGTCGAAGCGATCCACCCGGTACAAGACGCCCTCTTGCAGGCGGCCCGACGCCAGGAAACCGAACAGCTCCTCGGAGAACAAGATGTCGATGTTGGTGGCGAGCACAAACCGGCCCTGCGCCCGGCGGACGCCGGCGTTCTTGGCGATCATCTGAAACAGCGGCAGGCGGTCGGCGTACTGGAAGCGGTTGTGCACGTCCAGCGGCACTTCGATGAAGCGGACGGCGCACGGGCCGCGCTCTTCCGGCCAGTTGAGCGCTTCGATCAGGCGCGGCCTGTCGGGGGGCGGGTTCCACTCGACGAAGATCAACTCGCTGCTCAGGTTGTACCGGCGCGTCTGGTCGAGCAGGCTGGACACGAACAGTTGCATCCGGTGCGTTAACCCGCCGCCGTGATCGTCGTTGCGCGACGTGACCACGATGCTGAGGTAGGGCGACGCCGAATCGAATGATTCTCCGTGCACGCCGCGTGCTCCACGGTCAATATCCGCTTTCCACACCGACATCGCCGGCTATCGCCGCTGTCGATGCGCCACAATTGTATCGTACCAGCCCAGGTAGTCGTCAACCAGACGCTCAAAATCGAAGCGGGCGCGCGCCACCGCCGCCGCCTGTGCGCCAAGCCGCCGGCGCACGTCGTCGTGCGTGAGGACATGCAGAATCCGCTCCGCCATCGCCTGGGCGTCGCCCGGCGGGGTCAGGTATCCTGTCTCGCCGTCGTCAACCTGTTCAGGGATGCCTCCCACCGCCGTCGCCACGACCGGCGTGCCACAGGCGAGCGCTTCGAGCACCGTCGTGGGGAAGGTATCGACCCTGGCCGCGTGCAGATAGACATCCGCCGCCTGGTAGTAGCGCGCGACGACGCTGGGATCAGGCTCGAACCGGGTGTATACGATTTCTGCATTATGACCGATGTGCTCAACCGGCGCGCCGCCGCCCAGGGCGATGCAGCGCACGCGCCCCTCTGGCAGGCGGTCGGCGATCAAGGCGATGGCGGCGCGCATCGTTTGATAGTCTTTCCAGGGGTTGTTTTGGATGAAATGCGCCGCCGTGAGAATCACCCGGACATCCTCTGGGATGCCCAGCGCGGCCCGCGCCTCGCGCTGGGCTGCCGGATGGAAAATGGACAGGTTCACACCGTTGTGGATGACGCGCGCGTCGGCCACCGCTGGTGCGAGCATGGACCGCTCCACCTTCTGCATCAGCCACCGGGAGGGTGTCGCCACGTAGAGCCGGCTCCGCGCGTAAACTCTGCACTTGCGCCGCCAGTTGTAGGCGGTGGCGTCGCGCTTCACGGCGGGGGAGATGGTCAGGTCCGGGCAGTGGCCGCAGCCGGTTTCCCAGCGGGCGCACTCGAAAGAGTGCGCGCAATGGCCGCTGAGCATCCAGGCGTCGTGCAGGGTGAGCGCGGTGGGCGTCCGCCGGCTGAGCCAGGGCAGGGCGCGCAAATCGAAGTAGCCGCCGTGCAGGTTGTGGGCGTGCACGATGTCAGGCGGGTGCGGCGGCAGGTTGAGCAATTGTCGCGTCCCCGGAAAGTTGAAGTCTTCCACGCCGAGCGCATATCCCGGCGTAGCCCACGCACCGGCCCGGTCGGCGAGGGCGGCGCACAGCGCGTTCCAGGGCTTGCCGAGCCGGTAGATGACGCGCCGGTTCAGCAGCCTGGGGTATTGCATCGATCTCAGGCGTTTCTGCACATCCCACCAAAAGCGTGTCCAGGCGCCGTGCCGGTTCTCGTTGGGGATGACCAGCACGTCGGGGTCGTCCCTGCGCCTGGAGCCTACCGCCAGCCACGAGTCGTGCCCGCGCGCGCGATAAGCCCGGAACAGGTCGTAAGCGATCTTCTCGGCCCCGCCGGCAACGTCATGGGTGCTGACCTGCAAAATGCGCAT
This sequence comes from Anaerolineae bacterium, assembly GCA_034435135.1. Taxonomy (GTDB): domain Bacteria; phylum Chloroflexota; class Anaerolineae; order Aggregatilineales; family JAFGMM01; genus JAOSJO01. Next base: position 10,609 of record DAOTXU010000423.1, read on the forward strand.
CGGACGCTCAGCCACCGAACCACGCCTCCACCTGGCGCGCGAACGTATCGAGGTCCCAGTTTCGCACCAGGAAGCGCGGCAGCGCAAACCGGTCGGTGTCCGCCCCCACCACGCCGGTGTGGTTGGCGCACGCGCAGGCGAAGCCGGCCTCACGCACCAGAGCGACCGTCTCGGCGGTGTAATCGCCCGGCGCGCCATACGGGTACGAGAAACTGCGGGCCGGTCGGCCCAGTAGCTCGGCCAGGCGCGCCTGGCTCTGCGCGATTTCCGCGCGCTGCGCTTCGAGGGGAAGCATGGAAAGCACGGGATGCCTCACGCTATGCGCGCCGACATCGACCAGCCCGCCGGCGGCGAGCGCGCGCACTTCGCCGGGGGAGAGGGCGCGGTGCGTCGGGCGGCCTGCCGGCTCCGCGCCGGCCCACGCCCGCAGCGCTTCCAACAGGTGCTCTCGCTCTTCAGGGGCCAGGGGGCGCAGGAGGGGGTGCAGGGCGCGATAGACGCTATGGCGCGGCGTGGGGTCGGTCGCAGACAGCACGTTCCAACCGCGATGACGCTGATGGTCGCTGGGGCTGTAGTCGGCGGCGTCGCCCAGCGCCCACTGATAAGCCTGCCCGTTGACTGTAAGCGCGAGCGTCTCCGGCAGCGCGCCGGGTTGCAGCAGGAGCCGCTCCAGCTCGTCCCACCAGAACTCGCGCGCCTGCCCGATCTGCCCGGCGACCACGAACACCGTCGCCGGCGCTTCATACCGTTCCAGCAGCGGCCTGGCGTGGTGAAGGTTGTCGGCGTAGCCGTCGTCAAAAGTCACGACCACCCCCCGGCGCGGCGCGCGCCCGCCGGCCAGGTCGAGCAGGCTCATGGGGTGGTAGCGGGCGCGCAGGTGTGCCAGGTGCTGCGCGAAACGCTCCGGGGTCACGCCCAGCAGTTGCGGGTCCGACTCGATCTCGGCGACGCGGTGATAGGCCAGAATGAGCGCGCGTGGCCGCATTCGCTCAACCGCCGCCGTGACCGTGCGCGCCAGTGTGCTGAGCTGACGCCTCATGCCTCAGTCCTGGAAAACTTTCAGCCTTGTCAGAAGTCTTTTCGCTTGCCACTTGAGGCCATACACCCAGTTGAGCAGGCGGAAGATCGTCAGTTCTCTGCTGGTTACGCCATGCTTTCGGAGTTGCGATTCAAAAATGCGCCTGCCGAATTCATAAAGTTCGATGTCGAACTTGTTTAGCTCCTGGATGCGCGCGATTGTTTGGGGTGGTAGTTCCGCGATTGACGGACGGCTGGCAGTGACATTCTGTTTCACATAGAAAATATCTTGCCATCCAAAGAGCCGTCGTATCAGTAGCATGAACTGATCGAAGTGTTCAGTAAGCCCGACAAGGCTAAAATGCGTCGTCAGGTTGTGTCTGGCCGTCTGGCTGGCAGCCTCATACGCTTCCGGCGGCATGTCATGGACACCGGCCCATGACTTGTCCCCGTCGAAGAAACCGCACAGCCAGCGCGTCATCAAGTTAAACTCGTGCGCTTCCACATAGTCATCGAGCGAGACGTTTTCCGAATGAAACTGGTGGTGGAGAGGGTGTTCTGGATACAAGCGGATGAAGAAGTACTCCGAGAGAACCCGTTCCACCGGATCACGCAGCAGCGTTATGTAAGTCGCCGGCCTGGGCAGCCATCGATGCAGCCCAAAGGGCGCGTGCCCTGTAAGGTAGCCGATGTTCCCTCTCTCGTGTTCTGTCAGTTTGAAGAACGCGCCGAAGGTTTCGTTGCCGATGTTAATTCGGTAGACCGCGTCCGATGGGAAATGGCGCTCGATAATCGTGTTCAAAGTGACCCCTGCCGTCTTCGGCAGGTGGAGGAAGATCAGTGGTTGGGAGGCGTTCACCGGCGGCTGGCAGCAGTTACGACTCACGGTTGATTTCCTCACCCGGTTTGCGGAAGACCGCTACCGCGTCACGGGGGATCGCGCTGGTGTCGGCGCTCACCACATGCAAATTGAGAGCCTCCAGAAACCGGGCCATCAGTTGCGGACACATGGCCCCGAAAGCGGCAAAATGGGCGCGATGCCGCACGTTGTACGGCAGTTCGGCCTCAAATTGACGCCACCCGATAGGCGTCAAGATGTTGGCGTAGTGGATGACGCCTGTCCCGCCGGGCTTGAGCAACGGCGCGATCTGGCGCAGGTACCAGTAGACTAACCGCGGCTCGAAGTGCACGAACACGTCCAACGCGATGGCGTAATCCAGGCTCGCCAGCGGCAGGGGTGGGAGCGCCATGCCGTCGGTCAGGTAGTAGCGCAGCGAGGGCGCATCGCCGAAGCGTCGCCGGAGATGGCGCAGCATCGCCTTCGACGGTTCGGCGAGGTGCAACGTGGCGGTGCGCGGGATGAGCAACGCAGTGAGCCGGCCGCCGCCTGGGCCGATCTCCAGGCCGGCGTCGGCATACGGCGGCAGGTACGGGTCGAGTAGATTCGCTTTCAGGTAGCGGTCAAAGTCCGCAAGCGTCGCTTCGTCGAGGCCGTAGTTCGCGCCCGCGCGCTGTGGGTCCTCGCCGGTCCATTCGTCGCCAAGATGCGCGATGCGGTGGCCGGGCAGCACCGGGAACTTCTCCGGCTCCCATTCCTCGGCGTAGCGATCCCACCCTTGCGCGATGATGTGCGGCTCGCTGGGCGGCGTTGGTCGCGCGCCTAGGTTGGCAAGGCGCTGAAAATAGCGGCGCAGGCTGCGGATCAGATTCACGCTACCTCTCCTGCGGCCGCGGCGACCTCGCCGGGTTTGACCGCGCGCACGGTGACGAGGAACTGGTAGTCAGGGTCGTTGACGACCAGCTCGCCGGGCCGCAGGTCGTTGCTCGACAGCCCGTGCAGATAGGCAATGGCGACCAGCACGTTGCCGTGCGCCTGGATGTGGAGGTTTTCGGGAGGCCAGCATTCCTCGAACAATCTTTGGGCGGAGGCGGTGGTGAAGCGCCAGTAGTCTCCCCAGCGCTCCATGTCGTAATGGCTGATCTGGCTGATGCCGGGGAGGCTGGCTAGCAGCACCCCGCCCGGCTTGAGGATGCGGTATACGGTGCGGACAGCGGCGCGCACATCGTAGATGACGTTGAGCGTCTGGGTCAGAATGACGCAATCGAACGCCTCGGCGGGGAGGTCGTCGCCGCGCGTCAGATCGGCGACGATGGTCGCCTGCGGGTTCCCCTCAGTGACGTGAAGCACGTCGCGCCGGGTCACACGGTCGCCGCCGAACATTCGTGTGTACATGTCGTCGCCGACTTCCAGTACATGGCCCTGGATGTCGCCCGCATGTTGCGCGAGGAACTTACGGATGTAATACCAGCAGATCGGCAGGCCGCGCCCCAGACCAAACGCCTGATTGATGGGTCGGGTGCGCCGCAACGCCCCAAACCGCACCCAACCGACCGGCGGCCAGCAGTGGAAGCGGCGTCGCTGGGCCTCCAGCCAGCGGCGGGCCGGCAGGGTCGCCGCGCGCGCTTCTGCCTGAAACCTCAACAGTATTCTTCTACCCCTTGTCCGAAAAACTCTCCTGATCGTTTCAGACAGCGGGCTTAAGCCTGCTGCATGGGGTTTTTCAGACCGGTTTTCATCCTTTTCGTTTGGCATAGATCAGCAAAAAGTACATTGTATCGTCGGATAGGCGGAACGGCGGCTGCGCGTGCGGGTTGGTCTGCGGGTCGAGGTCGTTGACCAGGTACTCGAACCCCTGCTCGTGGAGCAGCGTCAGGATGCTGTGCAGCGTGCGCGGCAACCCCGGCAGGTGATGATATTCGAGGACGATCTCGCGCACCTGGCGCAACTGCTCCGCGCTGTCGGACAGCGCCTCCCACTCCGCGCCCTCGATGTTCAGCTTGATGAAGTCCACCGGCTCGGTCAGGTAGTCGCGCAGGCGCACGCAGGGCACGTCGAGCGTCTGCCAGCCTGCCGGTGGGCCGCCGGGCATGTGCGCGGCCAGGGCGCTGGCGTACTTGCCGTCGGCGTAGAAAGTGAGCTTGCCCTCGCGGGCGCTCACCGCCGCCTGCACCAGGCGCACGTCCGTGAGCCGGTTGCGGGCGACGTTTTCCTCCAAATAGGGAAAGGTGATCGGATCCGGCTCAAAGCCGATGATCCGCGCCTGCGGGTAGCAATGCTTGAAGTAGAGGACCGACATGCCGATGTTGCTGCCGCAGTCCAGGATGAGTGGGTCGGGGCGCGCCGCGTCGAAGTGGTAGATGCGGCTGAAGAACAGGTCCTTGACCATCATGTAGAAGTTCGGCCCGTCGTTGATGCGCACCGTGTAGCCGAAGCACGTCTCCACGCCGGAGGTGCGCGGCGGGTCGGCCATCAGCCGCCGCCGCAAATCCGCGAGGCGGCGCTGCCGGCGGAATGCCTGCGCCCGTTGATAGAGGCGCGGGGGCAGGACCTTGCGCGCGGCGCGGCTGAGCAAAGACCTCATAACCTCACCTCTTCGGCGGCTGCCAGCGCGCCGGTTGGACGGCAGGCAGCCAGGGGGCGCGGTAGGCCGGTTTGGGCGCCTGCCAGTTCGCCGGCTTGACGGCGCGCACACAGATCAGCAACGGGTAGGTCGGATCCACGTGGTCCAACTCCTCTTGGGTAAGGTGCTCGGCGGGCAGGTTCATCTGAGACGCAACCTGCGCGAAGACGTTGCCGTAGATGGTCAGTTGATAGTCGGCCCCGGTCAGCCCGGCGCAGCGGAGCAGGTTCTCAACCTGGATCGGCGTGAAAAACCAGAACGAGAAGAACGCGCCGCCGGTGCCCATGTCCAATCCCGAAGCCAGATAGTTGTACAGGCACGCGAAGTTCGCCAGCAGCACGCCGCCGGGCTTAAGGATGCGCACTGCGTGGTAAAGCGCCGCCTCTACATCGTAAATGATGTGAAGCGTGAACTGGTTGACGAAACAGTCGTACACGTCGGGGGCGAGGTGATCCGCCCGGCTGAGGTCGGCGACGACGTTGATTTCCGGGCTGTGGGCCGCCAGGTCCAGCGCGTCGGCCTGGGTCACGGCCTGGCCGCCGTACCCGCGCAGCGTCGCGGTCGCGCCGATTTCCAGACAATGGCCCCGGATGTCGCCCCGGTGCGTCTCAAGGAACTGCGCCCAGTAGTAACGCAGGATGGCCGTGCCGCGCAGCGGCATCGGGCGCAGCCGCCGAAGTTGCGCTGCGCGCAACCGGCGAATCCCCGGCAGGGTCAGGAGCCTGGCGACAACCCCGTTCATCGTTTCCGAAACCAGAAATACGTCTCGTAGGACCAGATGCAGGGCCAGAGGCCGCGAAAGGTGTGGTTGGGAATGTCCGCCAGCGCATCGAGAATGAGGCGGGTTTCCTCAGCCAGCGTCTCCGGCGGGTAGGCGCGGTTGACCCGCTGCGCGTACCGTTTGCCGACACCGGGGAGCAGGCGTGGAAGCTGCTTGAAGAAGTAGCCGCGTTGCTCCGGGGCGTTGATGAACGCGCCGTACTTCACGAGTTCCAGGCCGGCGTCTCGCGCCCAGCGGATCAGCGTGGTCGGCCAGATGGCGGCGTCAAGCGGCTGCATGGTGACGTAAAGGCCCAACCTTTGCAGCCATTTCCACATGTAGCTGTCCGAGGTGATGACCACGGGCGCGCCGGTCCGGGCGACGCGCGCGAGTTCGCCGAGCCAGCGCCGGGGGTTTTGCACGTGCTCGATCACGCCGGGGCTGGTCACCGCGTCGAACGCGCCGGGCGCAAAGGGCATATCCTCGCTGCACACCAGCCGCGCCCACGCCGGGCCTTGTTGCGCCGTCTCGCGCAGCGCGGCGTGGCTGATGTCCTGCCCGACCAGGTTTTGGTATCCGAGCGCCGCCAGCGCGCGCAGCACCCGCCCGGAGCCGCACCCCGCCTCCAGGATGGCGGCGGTCTTGGGCAAGTCCAGAATCGGCCTGATGGCGAGCGCGTAGCGGATACGCTGCGGGTAGACCGGAATGTCGTGCAGCGCTTCCGCGACGCGGTTCCAGGAGTGAGATAGTTCTTGGCTCATCGTGTCTGCATCAGACAGAGTGGCGGCTTCGATGGTTGGGCCATCATCAACCCAGACAAGGGGCTTAAGCTCCTTGTCTGGGACTTCAATCGACATACACCGGCGGGTAGCCGACTTGACGCATCGTTTCACCGTAGCGGCTTTCGATGATGCGCACTTCTTCCTCGCCTAGCTCCTCGCGCCAGCCCTCGACCTTCCCCTTGCGGACGAAGAACTCGTTCGGGTCCCCGCCTTCGACCCGCGCAGGGGATTTCTTCTCCTCGACCTCGCGCATCCGCTGGAACTTGGACATCTCCACCGCGCGGTCGATGTCCGCAAATGTGAAAGGTGCACCGATGAATTTCAGCACGCGCGCGAGCGTCCCGGCGGCGTCGGCTTTCAGTTCCCGGTAATGGACGACGACCGTGTTGCGCGTATCGCGGTCGAGTATCCACCCCCTGACGTGCTCGTCCCAGCGGCAGGGGTAATAGTCGTCGAGCAGCAGGAACGCGCGCATCGTCAGGTTAAAGCCCGCCTTCGAGAGGCGGTGATAGTGGTAATAGGACACGAGGACATCGCGCGCGTCGCGCACCATGTAGATGATTTTTCCGTGCGTCAGGCGCGGGTCGTAGGGGGTGTGGGTGAAGAAGATACGTGGCGCGGGGCGTTTGCGATAGTGCCAGAGCGTGAGCGGGTCGTCCGGGGCGATGTGCGCTAGGTTGGGGATGTAGTCGTTGATGGTGACGAACGTGACGCAATCGTCAAACGTCTTCTCGAACAGCGCATAGGTGAGGAGAAACTCCATCCACGTCATGCCCGACTTGGGGTAGCCGACGAGAAACACGTCGGTGCGTCGAATGCCAGGCCCCAAAACCCGCTCGGTCAGCCGGGACAGGTTCACGCCGACGCTCAACATGCTTCTTCAAACTCCCATGTTAACGGCAGCGCAATCACGCCGGGCCATTGCTCTTTGAGCAGCCGGGCCTGCCCCTCGATGTAAAGCGTCAGCGCGTTGGGGCGGTAGTCGAGGGCGTGGACATTCGGCTGGCCCAGAAAACCGGAGAGCAGGTATTGCCCGACGTTTAGCAAATGGCCGGGGATCGACACGTGCGCCACATAAAGGCCCGGCTGGGAGGTCCACCCCTCGCTCTCGTGGTCGGTGCAGGCGGAGGTCAACACATCGAAGCCGTCTGGCAGCCGGACCATGATCCCCACCCGGTAGTGGGCGGTTGGTTCACGCAGGCGGTAGGTGATGCCGACCGTGACCGGTTCTGGGACCAGGAACCGGTTCGAGGCGCGCTCCTGGCTGTTGAGGATTTCCATTTTGAGGATTTGCCCGTGCATCGAAGCGTCTTCGTCGAACTCGACCGCGGCGCTGTCGTGCAGGTCGCGCGACAGATATTGTTGCACGACCTCAAGCGCGCGGCCATAAAGCGCGATCTGGCCGCCCTCCAGCAGGAGCACATTCTGGCAGATATGGTTGATGCTCGCCATGTTGTGGCTGACGAACAGCACCGTCCGGCCTTGACCGGAGACCTCGTTGATCTTGCCCAGGCACTTGCGCTGAAAGACCGCGTCGCCGACCGACAGCACCTCGTCTACCAGCAGGATGTCCGGCTCCAGGTGGGCGGCGACCGCGAACGCCAGGCGCACGTACATGCCGCTGGAGTAAAATTTCACCGGCGTGTCGATGAACTTCTCGACCCCGGCGAAAGCGACAATCTCGTCGAACTTGCGCGCGATCTCCGCGCGGCTCATGCCGAGCACCGCGCCGTTGAAAAAGACGTTCTCGCGCCCGGTGAGTTCGGGGTGAAAGCCGGTGCCGACTTCGAGCAGGGAGCCGACCTGCCCGCGAATCTCGGCGTAGCCGCTGGTGGGCCGGGTGATGCGCGAGAGAATCTTGAGCAGGGTGGACTTGCCCGCGCCGTTGGGGCCGATGACGCCCAACACCTCGCCCATCTTGACCTCAAACGACACATCTTTGAGCGCCCAAAACGTTTCGAGCAGGTCCGAGGCGCTCCTGGCCTGCCCGCGCAACAGGCGACTCGCACGCCGGAAGGGCGCTTTCAGCGCTTCGCCCAACGTGTTGTCGCCGGTCCGCTGCGCGCCGATCTGGTAGCGTTTGGAGAGGTTCTCCACCCGGATCGCGATCTCGCTCACGGCATTACACCACGTCTGCGAAATGATTTTCCATGCGCCGGAAGTAATATGCGCCGCTGACCAGCAGCGCCAGCGCGACCGCGCCCGACAAGAGCACGGTTGACCCTGACGGCGCGTCGGTCCCCAGCAGCGCCCAGCGGAACCCCTCCACCACGCCCACCATCGGGTTCAATGTGTAGAGCGCTTTCAGCGGGCCGGTCAGCAGGCTGCTGGGGTAGATAATCGGCGTAGCGAAGAGCCACACCTGCGTGAGAAACGGCACGATATGGCCCACGTCGCGGAATTGTACATTCAGCGCCGAGAGCCAGAATCCCGCGCCCAGCGCGGTCGCCAGCGCCGGGAGCATGAACACCGGCAGCCAGATCATGTTGATCGTGGGCATGATCCCGTAGACGAGCATCATGCCCAGCAACACCAAAAAGGCCGGGAGGAAGTCGATCAGCCCGGAGAGCACCGCCGCCACCGGGATGACGAGACGTGGAAAATAGACCTTCGTGAGCAGGTGCGCGTTGCCGACCAGGCTTCCGGCGGCGTGGCCCATCCCGCCAGCGAAGAAGTTCCAGGGCACCAGGGCGACGTAGCTGAAGATGGGGTAGGGGATGTCGTCGGAGGGCACGCCGAGCAGGTTGCCGAAGAAGACGCTGAACACCACCATGGTCACGAACGGCTTGATGATCGCCCAGGGCGCGCCCAGAACCGTTTGCTTGTAACGGACCTTGATCTCGCGCCAGATGAGAAAATAAAGCAGTTCGCGGTAGCGCCACAATTCGCGCAGTTCGAGCGATGTCCAGCCGGATGGGGGGGTGATGACCGTCGCCGGCAGGGGGGTGAGTTTAACCTCTGAATCGGGGGGCGGCGCGGTTTCTTTGACCTCCGCTTCTTTTAGCACAAACCCAGTCCTTACACTTTCTCAGCGGTTGCAGGCCCGGCGCATTATACCGCAGCGAAATGGCTTTCCCAACACGATGGCGCGCGTCATCAAAGGCCGGCGGGCCGTCCCCCCGGACAGCCCGCCGGCTCAAAGGTGTGTATCGCCAGGAGTTGTGCGACGCCCGCTTGAGCCTATCCGAAAAGTCACTCCGCTTCCTTCGGACAGGGGGCTTAAGCCCTCTGTCCGGGGCTTCTCGGACAGGTCCTCAATGCTCGCCCAGGTAGGCCTTGCGCACCATATCATTGCGTTGGAGCGCGTCGGCGGTGTCGGCCAGGACGATGGCCCCGGTCTGCAACACATAGCCCCGGTCCGCTACGGCCAGCGCCATGCGCGCGTTTTGCTCCACGAGAAGAATCGTGGTGCCTTTTTCGTTGAGTTCGCGGATGGTGCGGAAGATTTCCTGCACCAGCAGCGGGGCCAACCCCATCGACGGCTCGTCGAGCAACAGGATGCGCGGCTTTGCCATCAACGCGCGGCCAATCGCCAACATCTGTTGCTCGCCGCCGGAGAGCGTGCCGCCGAGTTGCTTCTGGCGCTCCTTCAGGCGCGGGAACAGCACGAAGACGCGCTCCATATCGCGGGGAATCTCGTTCTGGTCCGTGCGCGCGTAAGCGCCCATTTCCAGGTTTTCGGCCACCGTGAGGCGGGTGAAGATTTTGCGCCCTTCGGGAGCCTGGTTGACGCCCATCGACGCGATGGCGTGCGGGGGGAACTTCGTGATGTCCCTGCCGTCGAGGGTGATCTTGCCCTCAGCGGCGGGGCGGATGCCGCAGATGGTGTTGAGCGTGGTGCTCTTGCCCGCGCCGTTCGCGCCGATCAGGGTGACGATTTCGCCCTCTTCGACCTGGATCGAGACGCCCTTGAGCGCGTGAATCTTGCCGTAGTAGGTGTGAATGTTGTCAACTTCCAGCAGCGCCATGAGTCCGGCTCCCTACATCAGCGACGGCAAAGTGTTCTCAGCGGCGCCCAGGTACGCCTCGATGACGCGCGGGTTGTTCTGCACCGCGGCGGGCGTGCCCTCGGCGATCTTCGCGCCGTAGTCCAGCACCGAAACCTGGTCGGAGATGGACATAACCACACTCATGTCGTGCTCGATCAGGAAGATCGTCAGGCCGAGGTCGTCGCGCAGTCGCCGGATGAACTGGATCATCTCTTCGGTTTCGTGCGGGTTCATGCCGGCGGTCGGCTCGTCGAGCAGGAGCAGCTTGGGGTCGCTCGCCAGCGCGCGCGCCAGCTCCAGCCGGCGTTGGCTGCCGTAAGGCAGGTTGCGCGCCACCACGTCGCCTTGCCCCCGCAGCCCGACGTAAGCGAGCAGTTCGCGCGCCTTTTCGACCGCGTTCGTCTCCTCGTTGACGATCGGGGGCGTGCGCAGAATCGCGCCGATTGGCCCGCTACGCAACCCAATATGCATCCCGACGAGCACGTTCTCGATCGCGGTCATCGCCCCAAAGAGGCGGATGTTCTGGTACGTGCGCGTGATGCCCAGCCTGGCGACTTGGTCGGGGCGCATCCCATCGATGGGTCGGCCCTCGAAGAGAATCTCCCCCTCTTCAGGAACGTAGAAGCCGGACACGCAGTTGAAAAAGGTGGTTTTGCCCGCGCCGTTGGGTCCGATCAGGCTGGCGATGGCGCCTTCGGGGATGGTCAGGTCCACCGATGCCACCGCCGTCAGGCCGCCAAAACGCTTGGTGACCTTGTTCGCCTGGAGGCAGATGTCGTTGGGCATGGCTCAGTCTCCCGCCTCCTGAACCGGGGATGCTTCAACCGGGGCCGGTCTGGCTTCCGCTTGTCTCTCCCACTCCGCCGTTTCTTCGTGAAATTCGAGCCGCCGCGTGGGAGCCGGGATGAGGCCCTCCGGGCGCAGGAGCATCATCACCACCAGCAGTGCGCCGAACGCCAGCAGGCGGTAGTCAGAGAACTCGCGCAGAATCTCCGGCAGACCCATGAGCGCGAATGCACCTACCACCACGCCGGGGATGCTCCCCAAACCACCGATAATAATCAGGCTCAACACGTTGATGGACACCAGCAGCGTGAAACTGTTCGGGAAAATCGAGTGTAGCCACGAACTGAAGATAGCGCCGCCGATGCCAGAAAAGGCCGCGCCGATGGAAAAGGCGAGCAGCTTCGTGTTAACCAGGTTGATGCCCGTCGCCCCGGCCACATCCTCGTCTTCGCGCATCGCCATCCACGCCCGGCCCAGCCGCGAATGGCTCAGACGGTAGGCGATGAACGCGACCAACAACACGCTGACCAGGATCAGGTAGTAAATGTCGGTGGCGTTGGAGAGCGTAATCACGCGCCCGCCTACGCCGCTCAGGTCGATGATCGGCGAGGGAATCTCCGTGACGCCCTGCGCCCCGCCCAGGTAGTCGGCCAGGTCGTCGGAGAGGGCGAGGATGCGGATGATCTCGCCGAACCCCAGGGTGACAATCGCCAGGTAGTCGCCGCGCATCCGCAGCACCGGAATGCCCAGCAGCACGCCAGCCAAGCCGGCGGCCAGCCCCGCGAAAGGCCACGCCGCCCAGAAGGGCAGGATCACGGGGCAGCGCACGGCGCGCGCCGCTGCGGAGAATTCTGAAGGCACCCACACATCGCGGTTCGGCGTGAAGGCGCGGCTCATCGCCAGCCCGTTAGACGCAGCCAGCGGCGCGAGCGCATGTTCATGATCCACCACGGCGGTCACCTCGCCGGCGAGCAGGGCGTCCACCGCCGCTTCGGTGTTCTCATACTCGACGATCTCAGCGCGCCGGATCATGTTCGCAGCGATAGCCGACTCGGTTCCTGCCGCCACGCCGACCCGCTCGCGCGCCAGCTTTCGGAAGTCGTTGTCGAATACGCCCTCATCGGCGAGCGCCCGCTGCACGACCACTACGTTATCGCGCGGGGGCGGGCAGGTGACGAGGTTGGGCGTCGTCAGGATGCCGGTCATGTACGCGCCAATGGTGAAGAACGCCACATACCCCAGGTCGAGCAGCCCGGCGTAACCCACTACGATGTTCAGCCCCAACCCCATCAGGACGTACAGGCCGACCTGGTCAAGCACACTGTTAATGTAAAGGTTCGAGATCTGTGGCACGATCAGCAGCAACAGGAAGCCGCCGATACCGGTGAGGATGCGCACCGTGCGCTGCCGCGTCGGGCTGAGCTTGGCGTAGCGGCCCTGCGCCTGCGCGCTCGTGGTCCGCGCGAGCAACTGGAAAAGGACGACCAGCGCGGCGATAGTCACCGCGGCGAAAACGGTTACGCTTCCGACACCCTGGAGGACGCCGAGGATGAGCAGCAGTGCGACAACGGCAAGGCCTAAATTGTGCGCCGCGGCGGGCGTGATGGTCAACAGCGCGCCCACCAGTGCAAGGGTCACCGCGGCGAGGACGACCAGCAGCGCGCTGAGCACAACTGGCGACTGGCCTAGCCACAACCCTTTAATCAGGATCGAGTTGGAGGCGCTCCCTGGCGGCGTGAAGACCAATAGCAATGCCGCCACGACCGCCCCTGAAATCACCCCGCCGATCAGGCTGCGAGTCAGCGCCCGCCACAGTCGCCCCGGCTCGTCGCCGTCGGCCAGCGCGTCGCTCACGCGGCGCGCAACTTCATTGCCCAAAGGCCCGGCCAGCGCGTAGCCCACACCGACCCAAACCGCCACGAGGAGGCTGTCCGCCAGGTTAATCAGATCGCGGAACTGGTCTTGCAGCAAACCCATCAGCAACGTGATGAGCACGGTAAAAGCTGTAATCGCCTGCGCCCGCCGAGGCGGTAGAGTCGCCAGCGCGCCGAGCGCGCCCAGGATCGCGCCGCCGGCAATCATCACGATCAAACCGCCCACGCCTTCAGCGCCGAAATGGAGCAGTTCCAGCAGTTGCCGTGAGACGTTGGGGAACACGCCGCGCAGGTCTACACGCTCGGCCAGGAGCTTAAAGAGCGACAGCATAACGCCCACCAGCGCGCCGCTCACGCTCCCATTGACAGCGAGACTGACAGCAACGCGACTGCCGACGCGGCTGCCGGCCAGGTACCCGGCGCCGCCGACCAGCCCGATCAGGAGAGCGTAAGTCAGGGTAAGCGTGTCGGTGATGACGTATTTAGCTTCAAACGCGGTCAACATACCGATCATGGCGAGGAACACCATGACGGCGCCGAAGATCACGCCGATAGCGAGCGCGTCGCGCCGGAATACGAAACCGGCCGGTGTTCCTCGCGCTTCCGGCGCGGAGGGCGAATCTGTCGCTGGCTTTGGCTGTGCAGGCGTCATCTCAGACTTATCTCCCAAACCGGTATGGACAGTGGGCTTAAGCCCACTGTCCGCAATGAGTTCTACCTACGCCTTCTTCCCCGAAAGCACCTCGCCCAAGATGCCGGTGGGCCGGAAGATGAGCACCAGCACCAACATGCTGAACGCGATCACGTCTTTTATCTGCGGGTTCAGGCTGAGCAGCGTCGGCGCGGCGGACTCGGTGAGGCCGAGCGCGAAGCCGCCCATCATCGCGCCGGCGATGTTGCCGATGCCGCCGAGCACCGCCGCCGTGAAGGCTTTGATGCCGGGGATGAACCCCATTGTGTGCGTCACTTGGCCGAAGTACAGCCCGTACATCACCCCGGCGACCGCCGCCAGCGCCGCGCCGAGGATAAACGTGTTGACAATCACCCGATCTACGTTGATGCCCATCAGCGCGGCGGTGTCTTTGTCTTCGGCCACGGCGCGCATGGCCTTGCCGGTCTTGGTGCGCTTGACAAACACGGTCAGGCCGGCCATGATCGCCACGCTCGTGAAGAAGATCACGAACTGAAGCGGCTGAAGGTTCAACGCGACCCCCAGTATTTCCACCGGATAGAGGCCGCCGGTGAGATCAATGCCCTTACCCCCCTCCAGGCCGGGGAAGAGCCAGGGGAAGGCGTAGAGATGCACATCGGGGTAGACTTTGGTGTTGCTGCCGAAAAGCCCCCGGAACGCCTGCTGCAAGAAGATCGACGCGCCGATGGCGGTGATGAGCGGCACCAGGCGCGGCGCTTTGCGCAGGGGCCGGTAAGCGATGCGCTCCAGCGCGACGGCGACCGTGACCGAGGCCAGCATCGCCACCGCAAAGACGATCAGCAACGCGAGGAGGGTTTGTGAAGCCAGAGCGCCGGATTGACTCAGCGCCGTAATAACAAAATAGCCGATGTACGCGCCGGCCATAAAGACCTCGCTGTGGGCGAAGTTAATCATGAACAGGATGCCGTAGACCAGCGTGTAGCCCAGGGCGATCAGCGCGTAGACGCCGCCCTGGGCGAGGCCGGCAATAATATCGCGGATCAGGTTCTCTACCGAATAAGCGCCGGAGGTTAGCGTCTGCGCGATGCGCCCGACCACCCACAGCAGCAGGCTCAGGCCGATGATATAGATGAGGATGTCGGTGACGGCTATTCGTCGTAGCTGGCGCGGGCGGGGAGCCAGTTTTGCTGCAATGTCCATCACGCTCATGCAGGCATTCCCTCTTTGGTTGCAGGGGCGGGTCTGTAACCCGCCCCCACTGGCCGCCTCAGGCGGAACGGAGGTAAGCGTATGACTTGCTCACCTCTAAGCTCTCACGGACTCATCACTGACCCGGCGCCCAGACTTTTTCGAACCGCGGCCCGCACACCACCTCGGAAACGGTGATGGCTGCGCCGCTGCCGCAGTCGCCGAACTCGTCGCAGGTGAGCGCGCCGGTCAGCCCCACCAAGCCTGTGGTGCCACGGATGGCGTCGCGCAGCGCCACGCGGTCGATGGTCAGGTTGCCGTCAGCGTCAACGACGCCCACCGCCTCAATCGCCTTGGCGATCAGCATCGTGGAGTCATAGGCATGGGCATGGAACGGGGCGGTGGGCGCTTCGCCGTAGGATTCGATGTAGCGCGCCACGAACGCTTCATAGGCGGTGCCGCCTAACCCTGCCGGGTCAGCCGCCGAAGCGTAGGTGCCGCAGGCGGCTTCGCCGGCTGCATCGACATACGCGGTCGCGTTGATGCCGTCAGCGCCCATGAAGATGACGTCCGGCATCCCGACATCAATACGCTGCCGCGCCAGGAAGGCGCCTTCCGCCGGGAAGCCGCCGAAGTAGATCGCGTCCGGCGGGCCGGCGTCCTTGATCTGGTTCAGCACCGCGCTCATGTCGGTGTCGCCCACGTTGACTGCCAGTTCGGCGAGAACATCACCGCCCAGGTCGATGAACGCATCGGCCATGCCATTCACCAGGCCCTCACCGTAGGGGCTGCCGTCGTGGATGGTGGCAACGGAGCGGGCGCCCAGAACGTTGTACAGGAACTCGGCAGCAGCCGGCGCCTGCACGCGGTCGTTCCAGGCCACACGGCTAAAGACCGGGCTGGGGTTGTCGGGAGCGGTCAGAGCAACGGCGGTGCAAGACGGCGACACCATGGCATAGCCGGCGGGAGCGTATATCTCTTCGCCAGCAATGCACGAGCTGGAGCACATGTGCCCGACGACCGCCACGATGCTCGGATCCGCGACGAAGCGGTTGGCGACCGTCGCGCCGCCTTCGGCGCTGCACTGCTCATCCTGGGGGTCCATCTCCACCGGGAAGCCCAGGATGCCGCCGGCGGCGTTGAGGTCTTCCACAGCCAGTTCCGCGCCGCGCCGCTCGTCGATGCCGAGCACGTCAATGCCCGCGCCGCTCAGCGCCGCCGCGAAGCCGATGCGGATTGGGGAGCCGGCCTCCACAACGACCGGTTGCCAGTTCTCTTCCTGCGCGACTGCCGCCGGGGCGATGGCGGCCACAATCATCAGCACGATGGCAAGATTGAGCAACCTGCGCATGTCTTCATCTCCTCCTGTTATGGGTTCTGCGAATCAAAGTTTGCGGACCTGCTTGTCCCCGCTTTGCCAAACACGGGTGGGCAGCCCTTCACAATGCGGAGACACAACGAACGCCTTCGCTGGCCCGTTCATCCCCCTGGGTATATACTGAACTGATTCAAACTTACGCCAACAGCTAGCCGTGCTAAGGTCTTTCTCTACCTCACCCCCGTCTCGCCTGCGGCTCGACACCCCCTCTCCGCTTGCGGCTATAGTCCGGCGTAGCCGGGAGAGGGGGACGGGGGGTGAGGTGTCCGCAAACACGACAAGCGCCACACGCACCGCGGTCGTTGGCTCAAAAGCTTGAATCACTTCACTTGATAAGATTTGTCGAAAGTGTAAATGCCACCTTAATGTGTAATCCTACCCGACCCTAGCCAACCTTGTCAAGTGAGATTTTTGAAATCTCCGGCCAGGCTGTCTCCCGCTTGGGCGTTGATACGGATCGGTCAGGCGGTGCGAGACCTGAAAATGTTGGCGCCTGTCTTACCTCACCCCCCTGACCCCCTCTCCATTAATGGAGAGGGGGGAAGCCGAGCTTCGCGCGGCGGGGGGTGAGGTCAAGCGTTCTGAACAACTTCATCAACACTCTAGAGGGAGACCACCTACCCATCGCTTCACAAAAACGAGGGACAAAAACCCCTCGTCCTGCTCTGACCCCAGAGGGATACCTACATTTCCACCCGTCCCTCCAGCGCGCGTAACAGCGTCACCGAGTCCACATAATCCAGGTCGCCGCCGGTCGGCAGGCCGCGCGCCAGCCGTGTCAGGCGCACCCCCAGCGGCGCGACCTGTCGCTGGATGTACATGGCGGTCGCGTCCCCCTCCAGGCCGGGGTTGGTGGCGACGATGATCTCGCGCGCCTCGCCGGTCGCCGCCCGCGCCGCCAGTTCGCGGATGCGCAGATCGTCCGGCCCGATGCCCTCTACCGGGTTGATGGCCCCGTGCAGCACATGGTACAGCCCGCGATAGCTGCCGATGCGCTCAATCGCCAGCACATTGAGCGGCTCCTCCACCACCGCGATCACGCTTCGGTCGCGGTCGGGGTCGGCGCAGATGGCGCACGGGTCGGCGTCGGTGATATTGAAGCAGATGGAGCAGTAACCCGTCCGCGTCTTCAATTCCAGCAGCGCCGCCGCCAGCGACTCGGTCTGCTCGTCAGACGCGCGCAGCAGGTAATAAGTGAGCCGCGAGGCGGTCTTCGGCCCGATGCCGGGCAGGCGCGAGAACTGCTCGATCAACCGGGTGACGGGTTCGGGGATGGCTTTGCTCACAGCCCTGTCCTCAACCCAGCAGGCCGCCCAGGCCGCCGAAGTCGCCCAGGCCGCCGATCATGCCGGCCAGCGGCCCGGTGATTTCTTCCATGCGCCGGGCTGCCCTCTCTTTGCTTTGTGCAATCGCCTGGTTCATCGCGGCGACGATCAGGTCTTGCAGGTCGGTCAGCCACTCCGGGTCTTCGGCGTCGATTACCGCCGGGCTGATGCGCACCTCGCGCACCTCCTGGTGCCCGGTGATGACGACCGTGATGGCCCCGCCGCCGGCGCTCACCTCGATGGTCTCGTCGCCGAGCGCTTCCTGCGCGGCGGCCATGTCGGTCTGCAATTGTTGGATCTGCTCTAACATGCTTGCGGGCCTGGGGATCGGGCGCTCGCCGCGCCCTTTGCGCTTCGCCATGTTCGGCTGCTCCTTTTCGATCAATCCGCTTGCCTGTCGTTGATAAGGCGGGGTTCAACCGAAACGATCTTACCGCCCAACTCTTCAACCGCCGTCCGCAGCAAGGGGTCGTTCTTGATGGCCTCGTCCGCCGCCGGCGCTTCGACGCCAGATGGCTCACTGTCGCTTACCACGACCTTGATGATCATCTGAACCCCGAAGAGATCGTTCAGCACGTTCAGGAGAGTCTTGCGCCGCTCCGTGTCGTCGAACTTGTCCTGAAAGAAGCGGGTGGTGCTCAACACGAGCGTGTTCCCGTCCACACGGACCGGGCGGAAGTTCTGGAGCAGCGCTGGCACGGTTGGATTCAGCGCGCGCGCCTTTTGCAGCAGCAGGTCCCAATTGGTTTGCACTTCCGCCAGAGTCACGGCGCTGGGTGCGGCGGCTGGTTCAGGCGTGGGTTTTGCTGGGTGCGGCGTCTGAGCAGGAGCCGGGGCTGCCGCCGTTTGCAAGGGCGGCGTCGTGGCGGGCGCCGGAACCGGCGCGGGGGTTGCAGGTTGTTCTGCCCCCGGCGCGGCCTGCGCTGTCGGCGGCGGAGTAGGGCGGAGAGTGCAGGACGCCAGAGCCAGTTCCAGCGGGAGTTGTGGCTGCCAGCCGCCGTGCGTGTCCTGGATCGCGTCGTTGAAAGCGCGGAGGGCCTGAATCACCTGCGCGCGGTCGGCGGCGCGCGCCTGCTGCGCGAGGATTTGCGCCGTCGCGTCCGACACATCCACCATACCCGGCCCACCGACGACGACCAGCAGCACGTTGCGCAGCCAGTCCACCACCTCGCGCGCGAGTTGACGCGGCTCGGCCCCGGCGTCAACCGCGCGGTTAATCGCTTCCAGGCCGGCGGCGGTGTCCAGGCTCAGCGCGGCCTGGGCGATCTCGGCGGCGGCCTGGCTCCCGGAAACGCCCAGCACGTCCTCGGCCATCTCCAACGTGATCTCGGCTTTGGGGTCGGCGACGAGTTGGTCCAACAGGCTGATGGCGTCGCGCAGGCTGCCGGTGCTTTGCCGCGCCACGAGTTCGAGCGCGTGCCGCTCCACTTCTAGCCCCTCGGTTTCCGTCAGTTGCTCCAGCCGGTCCACGATCTGGGCAAGCGGGATGCGCCGGAAGTCGAAGCGCTGGCAGCGCGACTTGATGGTCGCGGGCACCTTGTCGATCTCGGTGGTGGCGAGCACAAACAGCGCGTGCGGGGGCGGCTCCTCCAGCGTCTTGAGGAGCGCGTCAAAGGCCGCGCCGGAGAAGCGGTGCACCTCGTCGATGATGTACACCTTATAGCGCCCCTGGCTGGGGCTGAACGCGACCTTGTCGCGCAGGTCGCGCACGTCGTCCACGCCGGTGTGGCTTGCGGCGTCGATCTCGATCAGGTCGAGGAAGCGCCCCTCGTTGACGGCCACGCAGTGCGCGCACGTGTTGTCGGGGCGCTGGGCGGGGTCGGCGTGCAGGCAGTTGACCGCCTTCGCCAGCAGGCGCGCGACGCTGGTCTTGCCGGTGCCGCGCGGCCCGCTGAAGAGGTAGGCGTGACGCACCTTCCCCTGTTTGAGCGCGTTGCGCAGCGTGGTGGTCACGTGTTCCTGGCCCACTACCTCGTCCAGGGTTGACGGTCGCCATTTGAGATAGAGCGCCTGCGCCGGCATGTCCCCTCCGCACAATTGTCGGGTAGTGTAGCAAACCCCCCATGCTTTGACAACCGCCCAATTCCCACCCTTTCTCCGGCGGATATGTTATAATGCTTGTGATTGACGACCCCGTCACATGGCAAGGAGGATGCTCATGCTACCGCATCTAGGCCCAGGTGAGTTGCTGATTATCTTATTGATTGTGATCGTGTTGTTCGGCGTCGGGCGCGTGGGGAAAATCGGCGGCGAGTTGGGTACTGCCATCCGCGAGTTTCGGCGTGGGTTAAGCGCCCCGGTCAACGAGGATGAGGAAGCGAAAAAAGAGGAGAAGAAGGAGGGATAGAGCCGACCGCCTGCTATTTCCGGTTTCCCCATTCGGTCCTATCAACCTGTGAGAGGGTCTGCGAGCCGCCACAGGGCGGCTTTCTTCAGATTATGGGTTATCCGCGCGCGGGGCGGGTATCCTCTTCGCTCTCTTCCGCGCTTTGCCCCGCGATCAGTTTGATGGTTCGCTCCTCGGCGCGCCACGCCGGCCAGCGCAAGAAACGGTCCATGTATTCGCGCAGGTTGGGGTAGCCATTGCTGTATTCGCTGGTCCAATCCTGCGCGAACTTGCCGCTCCGGATTTCATCCAGAATCGCTTCCATCTGGCGGCGCAGCTTCGGCTCGGCGAAGCGCTCATAGCGCGAGAGCATCCCGTACCGGTTGGTGAGCGAGTGCGCCTGCGCCTGCTCGATCAGCCCGACCTGGGACATCTTCTCGAAAATGAACGCCAGTTCGCCCGACAGGTATAGCTCGGTGCAGACGGCCTCTGGCGGGTAGCCCTGGTCGAGCAGCAGCGAGGTGGTCGTGTTGAGCAACTGATACAGCGCGGCCATAAACCCCTGCTGCACAAAGAGGTCCAACTCGGCTTCTTGCTCGAATGTCAGCGGAATCGCGCCCATGCGCAGCGAACCGATCCCCTTCGCCAGTGCGAGCGTCAGCTCCAGCGCATGGCCGCTCGCGTCCCGGTCCACGCCCACGAAGCTCAGGAACCCCCCGCCGCGCAGGTACCCCTCGCGCACGCCCGCGCCCACCATGCGCGGCGCGACCATCACCACGTCCGCGAACAAGGGCGGCTCGATGAAACCAAAGGCCACGTTATAGCCGGAGGCGAAGACCAGCGCGTCGTCGCGCTTGAGGCTCGGCGCGATCATCTCCAGGTAGACTCTGGGCATGACCTCGTCGGGGACCAGCAGCCACAGCACGTCGGCGCGCTGCGCGGCCTGGTCGATGGGCAGCACCTCGAAGCCGTCGGCGCGCGCGTGTTCGGCGTAGATGTCCTCCAGGTTGCCGATGATGGGGCGCAGCCCGCTATCGCGCAGGTTGAGCGCAATCGGCCGGCCCAGGTTGCCGTAGCCGATCAGCGCGATGCGTTTGTGCGCCAGCAACCCCAGATCGGCGTCGTCTTCACGATAAAGGCGTGTGACCATTAGCGGTAATCTCGCTTTTGTGAGTAAGTTCTGGATAAAGCGATCAGCATTTAGCTATGCACTCATGAAGTTGTTGGGGTGAGGTTCAGCTTGGGAAGGGAAATGCGCTAAACGCTTATCGCTAAATGCTCATCGCTCTTTCTAACACTGGCAGCCCCCGCTGTCAACCAACGCGCGGTACAATAAGCCGATATGATTGAGATCGCTCTTGACCACGTGCGGGCGGCGCTCGCGCTGGCTGACTTCGATGTGGAGGCGGCGCGCCTGCCGATGACGCCGGTCCCCCGTGCGAGCCGCCGTCCCGCGTCGATGACCGGCAAGTCGCGCCTGGCCGGCGTGCTGGCGCTGCTATATCCCTCTGGCGGCGCGCTGAACGTGGCGCTCATGCGCCGCACCGACCACCCCAACGACGCGCACAGCGGTCAGGTGAGCTTCCCCGGCGGGCAACATGAGGGATGCGAATCGCTGGTAGAGACGGCGCTCCGCGAGGCGGCGGAAGAACTCGGCGTCGAGCCGGCGGCAGTGCAGGTGCTCGGCGCGCTGGCGAACCTGTATACGCCCAGCGCTTTTGAGATTCACCCGACCGTCGGCTACACGCCCGCCCGCCCCGTCTGGCGGCCAGACCCGGCGGAGGTGGCGCGCGTGATCGAGTTGCCGCTGCCGGCGTTGATCGACGACAGGACCAAGGCGGCGGAAGAGTGGGACCTGGGCGGCTATAAGCTGTGGGTGCCGTTTTACCGCGTTGATGGCGAGACGGTATGGGGCGCGACCGCGATGATGCTCAGCGAGTTCGAGCGCCGGCTGCGGACAGTGTTAGGCGTGTGATGCGGGGTCGCCTGGCCTGCTTTCTGATTGTGGTCGCGCTGGCGAGCGTTCCGGCGCGCCCCAGTTTGGGGACAGGGGGCCTAAGCCCCCTGTCCACCGAGTTGTATCCCCGCTGGGCGCGCTTCACGCCCGACAACAGCGGCCTTGCCGACCTCCGCGTGCTCGCCGTAATCGAGGCGGCTGACGGCAGCCTGTGGTTCGTCCATCCAAGCGCCGTCAGCCGCTTCGACGCGCGCGCGTGGCGAACCTTCCCCGCCGACGTTGCTCTGCCTGAAGACATCAGTACGGCGTTGAACGAACCTCCCGCTCTTCCCTGGGAGATTTTTGGCCTGGACTCCGTTCCTATCCATCGCGCCATCGCGGACTCGCACAGCGCGACCTGGCTCGCTGCCGACGTGGGCGCATTCCGCCTTGACCCGGACCGGTGGGAGAACGGCATCCCCGCGTTCCGGGGCATGGCGCTTTACCAGGTGCGCGACGTGCTCCGCGACAGCTACGGCGTGCTCTGGTTCGCCGGCTACGACCCGATCTCCGGCGAGGGCAGCCTGAGCGGGCTGGACCCATCGGGGCGGTGGCTGTTCTTCAACGCCGAGGTCGAGCCGCTGGTGAGCAACCAGATTACCGCGCTGGCGGAGGACGCCGAGGGCGGGCTGTGGGCCGGCAGCGTGCGCAGCGGCGTGAGCCGCTACCTGGGCAATGCCTGGCGAAGCTGGACCGCCGCCGACAGCCCCCTCCCTGACGACCGGACTCTTGATCTGCAACCGGTTGACGCCGGGCGGGTGATGCTCGTGGTCACGCGCGGCGGCGTGGCGCAGTACGCTATTGACGCCGACGCCTGGGAGGTGTGGAGGCCGACTCTGGACGGCGCCGCCGTCGAACTTGACGCGGCGCTCGCTGCGATGGACGGGTCGCTCTGGTACGGCCTCAGCGGTGGAAGCTACTGGTTAACCAACGGCGATGGCTCGCTGATTGACATCGACGCGCCCGTACAGGACCTCACGCAACGCGCGCGCGACGGGAGTCTCTGGGCGGTGACGGGCAATGCGCTCTTGCGCAACATGCCGTTGGGCGACGGCTGGAGCGGCTGGTCCGAGGCCGCGTTGCCGCTGCCAGGGGCGAGCCACATCGAGGCCGACGACAGCGGAATGTTGTGGATCGGCGCGGGAGAGGGTTTGTTGCGTTTCGACCCGGACGCCGAGTCATGGGCGATCTTCACCACGGAGAACAGCGGCATGGCCGAGGACGGGGCGCACTTAGCGCATATCGACCGTGACGGGTTGCTCGTCTTCGCCACCGACCGCGTGTACGTGAGCACGTACCGCCCGGAACCGCCCGCCCGACCCAGGCTCACGCTCGCGGTTGACGGCAGGCCGCCGATGCCGGTCATGGGCGACAAACCCATCGTGCTGCCGGCGGGGACAGGACAACTGGCGTTTGAGATCAACACGGCGGCGTGGTGGCCGACCGACGCGCTCGCTTATCACACCCGGCTGGAAGGCCCTGGCGTGCTGGTACGCGACGTGAGTCGCGCCGAGAGTATGGCTGCGCACCGCACGCGCGTGACGTTCAGCGATGTGACGCCAGGCGAGTACTCGTTCTGTGTTTACGTCAGCGACCCGATGCTCGACGCCTCGGCGGAGACGTGCGCGCGCTTGGTCATTCGCTAGCGGTCGATCTCTTCGACGTACACGTTGTCGATCTGGAAGTGACCTTCCAAAATACGGATGCCAAACGCGCCCGCGCCCCGTGTGGAGTCGTTGGCAGAGACGATAAGGTCGCCGTTGACGCGGAAGCGCAACTGATCCTCATACGCTTCGAAACGCAGCATATTCCAGCCGCTTAAGTCCATCTGGACCGGGGCCGCCGCGCTGATGGTGTTGTCCCAAGACTGGCCGTTTCCAAAATGGATTTGCGCCGCGCCGTCGCGCACTTTGATCACGGCCCAGTAGCCGCTGTCAGAACCCTGCCGCCGGATGAGCAGGCCGATCCAGCGGCCATGTTCGTCACCATAGTCTTCAGGCATCAGGCGCACGTCGGCGGTGACCGCGTAATTCCTGGCCGGCAGCTCCACCCAGGCGGAGGCCGCCTCGCTGCCGTCAGCGTATAAGGCCTGATCCAGCGCGCCGTCGATCACACTCCAACCCAGGCCATAGAGCTGCCAGCCATCCGCGGATCCGTCGTCGAAGTCGTCCGCGAAGGGCAGTTGCGGCGGCACAAAGACCGCAGGCGTCGGGCTTGGGGGTGCAATCTCCTCGATATGCACATCATCTATAGCGAAGTGCCCCCGGTTGGTGCGTACACCGAAATACCCTTCTGTGTGCGTCGTGTCGGTGGTCTCGATGACGAGTAACCCGTCCAGGTAGAGGCGCAGGGTCGTTCCGATCGCTTCAAAGGTCAGGGTGTGCCAGGCGCTCAGGTCCACGTTGTCTGTCAGGGGTTGGCTGGCGATGATGGACCACGCGCCGTTGACGCGCTCCCAGAGCCGCACCTGCCGCGCGGCCACGTCGATAGCGCCCCAGTACCCGAAGGATATGCCCGTCATGCGCAGCGCCACGCCAACCGCGCCGTCCGGCGGGCCGAGCGCGTCCCCCGATTCAATCGGCAGCGCCCGAACGCGCGCCTCGATGCGGCCATCGGCAGCCGAGAGGTTGGGCAGGTAAGCCCATACATCGCCCGCGCCGGCAAACGATTGCTCCAGCGCTCCATCGGCCACCCGCCACGCCCCGTTCAGTTTCTGCCAGCCGTCGGAGTCGCCGTCGCCAAAGTTATCGGCGAGGGGGAAAACGGTTATGGGCGTGAAGGTCGGCGCGGTTTCGACGCGGATATTATCGACTCGGAAGTGGCCTTCGTCGGTGTATAGCCCGATGGACCCCTCGGTGCGCAGGTCGCAGGTGGCCTCAAGCTGGAGCACGCCGTCAACATAAGTGCGCATCGCGGGGCCGCTCAGGGTCACGCGCAGGTGGTACCAGGTATCCGGCCAGAGTGTAAACGGCCGGCTCGCCAGGAGGGCTTGTTGCCAGTTGCCATTAATAACCTGGTAAAGCGCCAGCCGGTTCTTCTGCCATTCCAGAGCGGCCATGCAGAAGTTGTTCGTATCCGCCATGCGCACCGCCAGACCGACCTGCCGCATGGCGTCGCCGGCGTACTCTTCGGGCATGAGCTTGAGGCCAGCCTCGGCGCTGTAATCCGCCACGACCACAGCAGGGCCGTAGCTCCAAGCGGGGTCCTCGCTGTTGCTCTGATCGTATTCGCGCGCGCGTATGCCCCACGCCCCGCCCTGAACCTGCCAGCCGTCGGCGATTTCGTCATCGAAGTTCTCTTCGAGCAATACTTCGCCCCTGAAGGCAGGGGTCGATTCATCCTCCGTAGGCGACGACGCGCGGGTGCCGGTCGGCGAAGGGGCCGGGGTGTCTGACATGGCCGGGGTCGGGGTGGCGGTCGGCGTCTCCGTTGGAGGAACGGTCGGCGTCCGTGTTGGCGTACCCGTCGAGGTCGTTGTTGGCGTAGCGGCAGGCGTCAACCCCTGGACTGAAGTGGGGGAGGCAGCGGTTGGCGGGGAGGCGGTGTCTGTAGCGGCGACAGTCAGCGATGTAGTCGGCGTCGCGGTGGACTCAGACAACGATGATTGCGTTGGGGTTGGGGTAGCAATGGGCGCGCCGCAAGCCGCGATCACGCTCACGACGATGCCCACGGTGAGCACGAGACCCAAACGCCTGCGAGTCGCCATAGATTGCCTCCTGACGGGCGGAAGCGGTGCGTCCAAGAGCGCTTGTCAGACGGGCGGCCAGGGGTAGTTGGGACCCGGTCCAGGTTGCGGATAGCGTTTATGCGAGAGCAACCGCCGCACTCGAACTTGCGTCATATCCACCTCTTGGCGGGAGAGTAGCGTCTCCAGCGCGCACCGCAGCCCGGCGCCGGCTTCGAGTTGCGCGCACAGGTTTTCGAGGTCGGCCAGGATGGGGGCGGGGATAGCCTTGCCGGCGAAGTCCCACACCACCGTGCGCAGCTTCGATGTGACGTTGAAGGTCAGGCCGTGATCGATGCCCCACAAGTGGCCGTCCTCTCCCAGCAAAAAGTGCCCGCCTTTGCGGTCGGCGTTGTTGACCACCACGTCAAACGCGGCGAACTGCATAAGGCGATAGGCGACGCTCTCGCTCATAGCTTTGCTCAGCGAGAAGTAGTTCACGGCAGGGTCGTGATGCACGAAGAACTGAAGCGATCCCAGGCCGATTGGACCCTCGCGCAGCACGGTGGGTGGGACCAATTGCCACCCCAGCGCTTCCGACAACAGGTAAGCCGCGACCTCGCGGCGACACAGCGTGCCGTCGGGAAAGTCCCAGAGCGGACGTTCGCCGGGTTGCGGCTTGTAGACGGCCAACACCTCCAGTGATCCGTCCGACACCGTGACCAGAAAGGCGTGATTGGAACCCCACCCCAAGAGGCCGTGTTGCCGTTCAATGGCCCCGTGCTGCAACAGTTCGAGCACGCGCCCCTGAGAAACGGCTACCGGTTTGTCATGATCGCCTGCCTCTTGCGCTGACGCTGCGTCGTTTGGCGTTGTCATCACATCCAGTAATAGACTATATTTCCGTTTTGCCGGGGGTCTGGCCGCCCCTGCCGGACAACATCCATCGCGTGCTGGCTGAGCGCACGCATCTGCTGGCGCGACCCCCAAAAGCGCATCACTTGTGGTTCCCTGCTCGCCGCCTCGTCTTCATCCGCAATCAGCTCTTGAGCCACCAGCACAATCACATCGCGTTCGTCGTCGTACCCCAGGCCCATCTGCGCCACGCGGAACTCCGGCACGATTGGCTCGCGCAGCTCCATGTCAAACTTGGAAAGGTCCACGCGCTCGGTCGGGCCGATACGCTCGGTGAGTTCATCGAGCATCTCCTCAACAGCGTAGGAGAGCGCCCGCGCCTGTTCCTTTTCCATGGTGAGCGAGACGATCTTGTCCTGTTGGCCGGCCTGAAGGTAAAAGATGCGCTTCCCCTTTGGCCCGATGGTCCCAATCGTGAGGAAATCGACAGGGTTCAGGTCAACTTCCTTCGGCATAGTTTCCTCGTTCTGTTATGGTATTAGCCCCAAGGCGCTTACCCGGCGGCCTCGCCTGACGTGCCTTTGGGCGGCGGGGGCGTTTCGTCTTTCTTCGGCGGCGGGCAATGGCTGGTGTCGTTCACACGCACGATCATCGGGCGCGCGCGGCCCAGGCTCAGCACGGAGATCGAGGCAGTCGAGATCACTAGGCGTTGGAAAACATCGAGATGCACACCGAGATAATGGGCCATAATCAGCCGGATGATGTCACTGTGCGAGATCACTGCGATGGTTTCGCGCGGGTGTCGCTGCATGACCGTCTCAATCGCGTCCACAGCGCGCATCTGCGCCGCGCGGAGGGTCTCGCCGCCCGGAAATTCGGCGCGGCTGGGGAAGGCCTGGACCACCCACCACAGCTTGCGTCCAGCCAGCGACTTGAGCGTTGCCCCTTCCCACACGCCGTACTGTAGCTCATTCACACCCTCAAGCGTCTGAACGGCCAAGCCGGGGTGATGCGCCACCACCGCCTGTGCCGTTTCGAGCGCCCGCTCCAGTGGGCTTGAGTATACAGCCTTTAACGGTGCCGAGGCAAGGCGTTCACCCAGGGCTTGGGCCTGCGCTTGACCGTAGACGTTCAGGTGCACACCGGGCAACCGCCCGGCCAGCTTGCCGCTCTCTACCCAGTCGTTCTCGGCGTGCCGGATGAGATATACTTCGGTCATAAGCTGTCTTGTTCTTGGTAACGCGATACAATCCCACGCAGAAGTGCGCTCCCTCATCGGGAATCATAGCACTAACAGATAATAGCACATCCCATGCCCAATCAGGAGTCTACGCCGCTCACGCAGAGCATACCCGAAACCGGGGAAAACCCTCCCGGAAGCTGCGGCGCTTCTCTCGTATCTGTATCTGACCTGTACCCCCTCTGGAAACGCAGTCATCCCGAAGGCGACCTGACGCTGGTAGATCGTCGGCGCTATCTCATCGCGCCGCGCGGCTGCGCTTATGCGGTGTTGGCGCTGTTGGTGGTGACGGTCGCGGCGGCGGTAATCCTGTTCCTGGCGCGGGAGGCATGGCTGGCGGCGCTGGGGCGCTTCCTCGTCTACCGGGAAAGCCCCCGCCAGGCCGACGCCATCATTGTGCTTGGCGGCGGGGACGAAACGCGGAGCGCGCTCGGCGCGGCGCTGTATCACACCGGCTTCGCGCCGGTGGTGATTACCCCCGCCGGCGGGAAAGAGTCATACCTCCTGTACCAGAAAGACACGCCCGCCGACCAATTGCGGCGCGCCGGCGTGCCGGTGGAAGCGATCCACGTGCTCAAGGCGCCGCTCACTACCTACGAAGAGGCGCAGATGTCGCTGTCGCTGCTGCGCGCGATGGGCGCGAGCCGGGTCTTGCTGGTGACCGATACTTACCATTCGCGTCGCGCGCGCGACATTTTTCTAAGCCTGTTTGATACGGCAGGGATCGAGGTGGTGACGGTGCCCTCCGAGCCGGAGTGGTTTGATCCCGACGCCTGGTGGAAGAGCGAGCGCGGCGCGCTGGTGGTGTTCAACGAGTACGCGAAATACGTCTGGTTTTGGCTGGGCGGGCACGGCTGACCGACGCGATGGCGGCCCGACCTGATCTGCATCGAGGGAGGGATGATTATGAGGAGAATGGTCAATCTGGCGCTATTGTCGGGCGCGGGGTACTGGTTCTTCCTGCGCCCGCAGATGATCAAGTGGGGCACGCGCCTGGGCGAGAGCCAGCGCCGCCTGCCCGGCGATGACGTGGTGCCCGCCCCGAACCAGCAGATCACGCAGGCCATCGACATCGATGCGCCGGCGCAGGCCGTGTGGCCCTGGTTGGCGCAGATGGGCCGCGACCACACCGGCTGGTACGGCATCGACCTGCTGAGCAACAGGGGTATACCCAGCGCCACGTATCTGCGGCGCGACCTGCCCCCGCCGCAAGTCGGCATGATGGCTGACTGGGGCTACGAGATTCTGAAGCTCGAACCGGGAAGGGTGATCGTGTTCGGCGGTTTTGACCTGCCCATCGTGGCGGGCGTGAACGGCGATATGAGCTTCGCGTATCTGCTGGAGCCGCGCGGCGCGTGCACGCGCCTGCTTGCGCGGATGCGCCTCTACGCCTATGGGTTCACCGGCAGGTTGCTGAAGGCCTTACTCTTTGAGTGCGTAGACGCGCTGGAGATCAGGAAGCAGTTGAAAGGCATCCGTGCGCACGCCGAAGCCGCCGAGCGGCAGATTGAGATTCCGGTGTGAATTTCTGCGTGTTCCGCGTTATCTGTGGTTTCTGTGTGCTGACGCGCTGGCGACGCCGGGCTTAAGCGGCGGCGTCTGCCTCGTCCGCGCCTGGGAAGGGCGTCTCCTCAATCCGGGCCAGCGCCTCGCCGGCGAAGCGGCTCAGCAGTTCGAGAAGCGCCTGATCCAGATCGTCAAAGCGTTCGGCGGTCTGTTTGTTGAGCGCCTCGATCACGCCAAGCACGCGCCCGCCCCCGATCAGCGGCGCAGCGACAATCGACTCGGTGCGGAAGGTGAAAATCTGGTCCACCAGGGGCGAGAAGCGCGAGTCCACGTGCACGTCGTTGACGATGCACGCCTCGCGGTGTTTGATGCACCAGCCGGCGACGCCGGTGTCGGCAGGGATGCGATAGCCGGTCAACGCGCCGCGCATGTCGCCGTGCACGACCGTGAACACGAGTTCGTTTTTTTCCGCGTCCAGCAATGCAATAGAGCCATCGGTGGCGCGCAGCGCCGCAAGCGTGTTGTACAGGATGCTATCGAGCAACCTCAACAGGTTGTCTTTGGGGCCAAATCGATCGGTGAGCGCTGCCAGATCGAGCAAGGTCATAATGAACTCGCGCAGGTCCGAGAGCAACTCGTGCAGTTCGCGGTTCTCCACCCGCAGGCGCGCGTTCTCAGAGGTCAGAAAGCGCATCGTATCCCCGGATGCTTCGCTCATGTCACAACACCCTGAAACCCCTGGCTAACTATTCGCCATAGACCACCGGCAAACCCTCAGCTATCCACGCGCGCATCCCGCCGTACAGTTCGTACAGGTGCGTGAAGCCCTTCTCGCCGAGCACCTGCAAAGCGGCTTTACTTCGGTTGCCGTTGCGGCACAACACGATGATGTCTGCATCGGCGTTCAACTCGCCCACCCGGTCGGGGAGCTGACTCAGGGGGATGAGTATCGCCCCGTCGATATGGCCGTCATTGATCCACTCCTCCGGCTCGCGCACGTCGAGCACAATCGCGTCCCCTGCCTGAAATCGCTCCTGCACTTGCGTGGGCCGCAGCGCCACCGGCGCTGGAGGGACGGCTGCGGTTGGTGTCGGGGTTGGCTCAGCCGGCGCACAGGCGGGAATCAACACAGCCAGCGCCGCCAACAAGATGATATAAGCGCTCTTTCTTGTCATAACGTCTCCATACTCAGCATGGCGATGGCGCAGGCGAGTGGAACAACGTCGCCAGACAAACCCTGGCGAAGCATGGAGCGAAACGCGCTGTCCACGTTGCGCTACTCAATCTCCCTCTGGGTTGCCGTCCACCCACTGCGCCGAGTAGATCAGCCACGGCTCCTCGTTGTCGCCGAGCGCGCTCGCCGGCACCCAGTCGGGCATCTGCTCATAGAGCAGGTCCAGCCGCCCCTCGACCTTGCGGCGGTTGCCGCCGTCGATGTCCATGACGTAAAGATCGTTCACGTTGCTCAAGTCGTTCTGGTCCGCGCCGGGCGCAATCACCCAGAAGGCGAGGCGCTCCCCATCCGGCGACCATGCCGGCATGAAGTCGGCTTCTGTGCCCTGGCTGACCAGGGTCTCCTCGCCGTCCTCCAGCGCGATGATGATAATGTCCCAGTCGCCGACGGGGACATCGCCAATGGACCAGGCCGCGTCCTGGCGGCGGTGAAAAGCGACGCCCGCGCCGTCGGGCGAGAATCGAGGGCTGGAGTCGCCAAAGACATAATCCTCGCTCTCGCTCACGACCTTGGGGAAGGTGAGCTGGCGAACGTTGTCGCCGCAGTGGTCCAGGTCTTCTACGTCGCAGTCTATTGCCCAGATCGCCTGCGTCTGAGGCGGCCTATCCTCTCCCTCCTCCAACGCCACGCGGACGAAAGCAATCGTCGCGTCGCCCCAACCCGGCTCGGCCTCGATTACGTTGGGCGTGTTGGTGATGTTCACCACGTTGCCGCCATCGCGGTCCATGACGAACAGGTCGTACTTGTACTCCTCATTGTCGCGGTCGGAGGCGAAAACCACATGCTGGCCGTCGGGCGACCAGGCCGGGGTAATATCGACGCCCTCGTAATCGGTGAGGAGGCGCTCGCCGCTGCCATCAACGTGCATCACGCCAATTTCAGCGCTTTTGCCATCGGCTTCGTTCGCCACGCCGTCGCCGTTCTCGTCGGCGGTGAATTCGACGAAGAGCACCCATTCCCCGTCAGGCGAAACGCGCAAGTAGTTGCGGAGACGGTTGCCGCCGTAAATCTGCTTGATCTCAGAGCCATCCAGCGGCGAAAGGAATACGCCATAGGCGCCGGCCATGCGTTCGCCGCGCCGGTCCATCTCCGCCAGTTCAGTAGCAACCTCCGGCGGTGGGGTAGGCGGGACAGGTCCGCAACTGGCCGCCAGCAGCGCCAGGAGCAGGAAAACAAGGAGAGCGATTCGCTTTGTCATGTATGATCCTATCTCAAAGCAGGGAAGTTCTTACTGACAGGCGAGTGTATCACATTGCGTCTGGTTGTGAGAAGCCGTCCTCAAACGGGAAGGCAGGTGGAAGCCTTGAAGGCGGAGGGGGCGAAGTGCGTTCCTGCGCGAAAACGCCGGAGGCTAAAGCTGGAAGGTCCCCGTCGCGCGCACAATTTTCTGCTTGTAGTTACTTACGTATTCAAGCAAACGATCATGCAGTTTGCCCCACTCTTCGCTGCCGAGGATTCCTCTCATCGTCTCCAGGTCTTTGGTAATGCCGGCAGTCATGATCTGCGGGCAGTCGCCGTACTGGGTGAACCACGACTCGGTGGGTTGCATCCCCAGCCGGGTGATGCCCGGCACCCACTCGCGCACCAGGAATTCAAAGTATTCCTGGTCGCGCCCCGGCTGAATATCCCACGTCATCAGCAGCTTAACCTGCATACCCCTTTCCTTAAATCACAAGACAGCAGACTTACGCCCACCATCCGCACCGGGCCTTACGTATCTGCCTGTTTCCTGAGCGCCAGCACGACCACCTGAGTCTGTTCGGGCAGGTCGGCGCGGCTGACTTTCAGCGACTCCGCCTCCTGCGGGTTGGTCACCCCCATCTCTTTGAGGAACTTGCTCACCGGCGCGAGCTTGAGGTTGACCTCGGCTGTCTTAAAGTGCATGGGGACCACAATGCTCGGCTCCAGCAAGCTAATCACCTCTGCCGCTTTGGCCGAGTCCAGACTACTCCCGCCGCCCACCGGCACCAACGCCACATCCACTGCGCCGAGTTGATCGACCTCTGACTGGCTGGGTACGTAGTTCAGGTCGCCCAGGTGCAGCACGGTCAGCCCGCCAAAGTCGAAGAGATAGACAACGTTGGGCGTCGGGTTCTCGTTCTTCTTCCGGCGCGGGTTCACCATCGCCGCGCCGATCACGAACACCCCGCCGATCTCGTACTCGCCCGGCCCGGTGATGATCCGCTGCGCCCCGCGCACGGCCTTCACGTTGGCGTGGCCCGGCGCGTTGTGGCTCACCGTCACGATGTCGGCGCGCAGCTTGAGCGGTGGATAGCCCACACTGTCATCGTAAGGGTCGGTGACGACGCTGGCGTGCCCGCGCTCGGTGACGCGGAAGCAGCTCAGTCCATGCCAGGTAATTTCCATAATTCCGTATCGGCGTGTTCTATTCTTTCACAAACAAGGACCGATAGGGCAAGACAAGTGGGGCGATTATACCTTAAGGAAGACACCCTGCAATAGCGCTTTTTAGCGTTCACTCGGTCGGGATGTAATCGAACCAGTCGAAGAACGCTGGCGTCCGGCTCGGCGCGCCGTTCCCGGTCGCGTACATGCCCAAGTACACCCCTGTGAACCCGCCGGCCACCTCGGTGGAGAGGTAGCGAGTCTCGCCGGACGCCAGCGCCTTGAGCGCGCGCCCCGGCAGCGCGTAGGCGAACCGGTACCAGTCGCGGTCGGCTTCGACGCTCAAGATGATCGGCCCATCGCCGACGCGCTCCTGCGCCACCACAGCCGCCAGGCTCCCAATACGGCGGCGCACGATCACCCGGCGCTCGCCTTCCTTGCGCGCGACGGCGATCTCGTAGTGGTGCCGCTCGTTCATCAGGGCGGTCAGCCCGGCTTCTTCCCCGTCGCGCTGCGGGTTGAAGTCCAACAAAGCAGCCGCGCGGCAGTTGAAGTGCCGCTGCCGCCGCCCGACGAACGCCGGCGAATCGGCGTCGTCCAGCGTCACCGCCGAGCCGGCCAGGCGCAGCCAGCCGGGCCGGTCGGTCAGCGACCAATCCGCGCGGCGCGGGTTGCGCAGGAAGTTCCAGGGCAGGCGCAGCGACGCGCCGTCGAAGTCGTCCCGGCTGTCCTCGGCGTCCCAGGGGTGCGGCGGCAGACATTCCGCCTCCATCTCCAGGTCAACCATGCCGTTACGCCCCACGGCCGGCCAGCCGTCCGGCGTCCACCGCACCGGCGCGAGGAACGTCTCGCGCCCCAGATGGTAGCACGGCGGGTAGCCGTTTGGGCGCACACCGAGGAACACCATCCACCACGAGCCATCGTGCGCCTGGATCAGGTCGGCGTGCCCGGTGGCCTGGATCGGGCTGCCCATGCTGCGGTGCGTCAGGATCGGGTTGCGCGGGCACGGCTCGAACGGCCCCCAGGGGTTGTCCCCCCGGCCAATCGTCTCGCAATGGCCGTACTCCGTGCCGCCCTCGGCGACCATCAGGTAATACTGCCCGCTGATCTTGTACAGATGCGGCCCTTCGGGGGACTTCCAGCCGGCCCCGTTCCAGATGTGGCGGACATCGGTCCGGCGCGCGCCGGTGGCGATGTCGATCTCAAACTGGAAGATGCCGTGTGGGTGGGTGCAGAACGTGAAGTACACCCTGCTGTCGTCGTCGAAGAACAGGGAGGGGTCAAACGAAGCGGGGTTGTTCGCGGCAAGCTCGCCCGTGTCCACCCAGACCGGCTCCGACCACGCGCGTGCCGGGTCTTGGGTGTGGACGTAGAAATGCCCGCCGCGACTGACGTTCGTCGTGACCATGTAGAACGTCCCGTCGTGGTAGCGGATCGTGGGCGCGAAGATGCCGCCGGAACTCCATACCTTCTCCAGCGGCAACTGGCTCGCGCGCGTCAGGCAGTGGCCGATCTGTCGCCAGTTCACCAGGTCGCGGCTGTGAAAGACCGGGACGCCGGGGAAGTATTCAAACGTGCTGTTGACCAGATAATAGTCTTCCCCGACGCGGCATATGCTGGGGTCGGGATAGAAGCCGGGAATGACCGGGTTGGTGTATTTCACGTCACAGCCTCCAGGTTGGGAGAGTCGGCGCACAGCGCGGATTGTAAACCACAATCACCGCGCGGTGCTAATCCATAGCGCGCGCCCGTCCGTCGTGAACTCCACCGCGCCGTGCCGGTCGGTGCGGTAGACTGACACCCCCTCGCCCAGGCGCGCAAGCACCTCCGCTGCGGGATGGCCTTCACGGTTGCCCGCCGCTACCTGCACGACCGCGACCTGCGGCGCGACCGCTGTGATAAACGCCTGGCTGGAAGCGCGCGGCGAGCCGTGAAAAGGCAGTTGCAGCGCCGTCGCGCCCAGCCCGCGCCCTGAAGCCAGCATCGCGTCCTCAGCCTCGGCGATCAGGTCCGGCATCAACAGGAACGACGCCTCGCCATACGCGAGGCGCAGGACCATCCCCTGCGTGTTTGGGTCGTCGTCCGTTGCAGGGCGCGCCTGCGGGTGCAGCACTTCCAAGCGCACACCGTCGTCGATCTCGACCGCGTAGCCCGCCGTCGCTTCCACAACCGCAACGCCTGACGAGTCTAACGCCGCCGCCAGCGCGCGCCAGGCGTCGCCGGAGCCGGGCTGCCCGGTGGTGAGCGCCGCGCGCACGGCGTATCGCTCCAACGCCGCCGGGAGCGCGGCCATCCCTGCGTCTTTGGGTTGGGTGACGACCAGCAACTCTAACTCGCGGTCCCAGAAGGGCATCCGGTCGCCCAGGGCTGCGAGCAGCCGCGAGGGGTACGCCCCGCCATCGACGAGGATTTGCGCGCCGCGCGGCGTGCGGATCAGCACGGCATGGCCGCCGCCAACGTCAAGAAACGTCACGTGCAGCCGCCCATCCGGCAGGCTGGCGGCGCCCGCCCAGATCAACCCGGCGAGCGCAAGCCCTGCTCCCATCGCGCCCAGTCTGGCCGCCCGCCGCCGGAGCAGGGCCGGCCACGTCTGCGCCCACTCCGGGCGCGCGGCGGAGATAACCGCCCACGTCAC
This sequence comes from Anaerolineae bacterium, assembly GCA_034435135.1. Lineage (GTDB taxonomy): Bacteria > Chloroflexota > Anaerolineae > Aggregatilineales > JAFGMM01 > JAOSJO01. The sequence goes on from DAOTXU010000423.1 coordinate 45,623, forward strand.
CAGCGCGGCGTAATAGACCGCCACGACGCGGCTATCCACACTGACCTGCACGCTGGCCCAGGGCAGGCGCGTGAACAGCCGCACGACCTCAATACTCCAGGTGAGGAGGAGCCAGTCCACCCAGAAGAGCGGCACCGCGACCGCAGGGACCAGCAGCCCCAGCAGCGTCGCCGCCGCGCCGAGCAGCATCAACGGAGCCTGCACGGGAATAATCAGGAAGTTGACCGCGAACGACGCCAGCGATAGCCGCCCGAAATAGAGCGCGATCAGCGGGATGGTGGTGATCTGCGCGGCGAGGGTGACGATCAGCGGCTCGGCGAGGGCGCTGAGCAGGCGCTCGACGGTCGTGGACGCAAACAAGGGTGAGAGCGCCCAGCGGAACGCGCGTTCCAGCGGCGCGGCGAACAGCGCCATGCCCATCACCGCCGCGAAGCTGAGCTGAAACCCCACGTCCCAGAGCACAAACGGGTCGGCGAGCGTCATCAGCAGCGCGGCGAACGCGAGCGAGGCCGGCGTATAGGTCCGCCGCCCCAGCAGCGGCGCGACGACCAGCAGGCTGCTCATGATCGCGGCGCGCACCACGCCGGGGGCCGCGCCGACGAAGGCGGTGTACAGCGCGATGCCAACGATTCCCGCAACCGCCGCCGCCCGCCGCGAGGGGATCAGGCTCCGTGTGACGCGCGCCATGACCAGCGCCAGCACGGTCATGTTGAAGCCGGAGATGGCGATGATGTGCGTCGCGCCGACCGCGTTGAAGGCGTCGCGCACCTCGGGTGCGATGCCGCTCTCCACGCCGAGCAGGATGCCGGTCAGCAGCGAGGCCGACGGCTCCGGCAGCGCGACGGCGATCTCAGCCTGCGCGCGTTCTCGCAGATCGAACAGCGCGCTTCGCCCGGCGCTGCCGGTCACCTGCACGCGGGCGTCAGGGATGTAACTGTGCACACCCTGGCGGGCGAGATAGTCGCGGTAGGAGAACGTGTCGAACTCCGGCGGGGTGAGCACCTGCCCGGAGACGGTCACGCGGTCGCCATAGGCGTAGCGTCCGTAACGCGGAGCCTGCACCAGCGCCACGCCCTCGACTTCATGGCGCGGGTCGTCCACCCACGCGGCGGCGACGCGCAGGTTGACGTGCCGGTCGCGCACATCGGGCGCGTCGATCACCACGCCGCCGAAGGTGGCCCAGCCGGAGTCGTTGCGGGAGGCGAGGTGATGGGGGCCAATGTCTGGCCGAGTCGCGTCGTAGCGCAGCGCGCCCGATGCCCCGGCGAGCAGGCAGATAAACAGCAGCCGCCGCGCCGGCTCGCGCCGCGCGAACCATGCGCCGAACGCCGCCAGCCCTGCCAGCGCCCACCATGCCGGAGTCGGTTGCGCCGTTGAAGCCGCGAGCGCGAGACCTGCGCACCACGCCAGCGCGATGTAGACAAGGGTCATGAGCGATACCCTGGCAGGGGAAATGCGAAGCCAAAGGCGTTCAGATCAACCCCAAACGCGCCTTGTCCTTCCCACCAGCGATGAGGCAGGCATTGCGGAAACCCTCAGATGTGAGGATCAGCTTCTGAATCCCGCTCTTCCAGGGAAAGCTGACCAGATGGGTGTTCGGTGCGACCTCAACTTTCGAGAAGAGCATCTCGCCGGTCACGACCAGGCGTATCGGTCCCACACAGTCACCGGGACCGTAGCTAAGCGAGTTGCCGTCTTTGGTGTAAAGAGTGATCGCGCCGGCGACCACAATCACCCAAGAATTCCATATATCCTCGACGCTCAGGCTTATTGCCTGCCCGAACTGCGCAGGCAGAAACTTGGCGCTGTCATTGAGGCGGTTCCGTTCGGCGCTCGATAATTCCTGGAATAGTGGGTGCGCGTATATCTTGTTCTCAACTGTCCGCTCGCAATAATACTGCCAGATTCGCCTCTGAATCTGCACCCGGTTCGCAAAATCCGCCGATGCAATGCTGTCGGCGGGGTTAACATTCTCCGGAACCTGCACAAAACGGTAGTTCAAGGTCAGGGTGATCGTATTCCTGGAAGCTTGCAGGGTGGCCGTTCGGGTTCCTCCGGGGTTGAACAGGCCCATCTCACCTGTAATGTGGCCTTCGTGGAAGACAATTTCTCGCTCCCGCTCCAGATGCTCAGGGTCACGCTCCTTGAGCCGTTTACCGCCGATAAATGGAATAATCTCCCCTGAAACGACCATCATCAACGAGTCGGCAAGGTCCCCTTCCTTAGCGATGATGTCTCCCTTTTGGAAGGCTTTAAACTCCGCGTTCTGGAAAAAATGCAGTAACGCACTCGGCGAAAGCTCCGAAAAGAAGATGTCATATAGAGGAGGTGAAGTGCTGAGCGATTTTGGGAAGCGCAGGCGCGAGATGGACTCAAGCACGGTGCGCGCGTGTTCATGGCCTGGCGCCAAGTCCAGGAGCCTCTTAGCGAGCACCGCCGCCCGAAAGGCTGGCCCAGTCTGCGTCTGTTCCTGCATCATCGCTTCATAGGTTCTGATGGCCTGGGCAAGAGGGTAGTGAAAAGGCCCGTACCATTCTTCCACTTCGGAGGACGGAAGCCCTGCACCGTCGGCGGTATAGATGTTGTAGACGACCAGCGACTTGTCGTGTTTCACCCACCATTTGCCGATACTGGTTACTTCCCAACCAGGCCTGGGCACGTACAGTTGGGCGTGCTTGTAGAATTCCTCGGAGACAAGGATTTGACCCGGTTTCGCCAAACCGACGATGCGCGCTGAGATGTTGATCCCCTCTCCCCAGATGTTCTCGCGGTCGTCGAAGTCTCTTTCTTTCGTCACCGGGCCGCTATGCAGTCCCACACGTAACAGGAAAGGCCTGACATCCGGTGTCTTGTTGTATGCGTTCAAGATTTTGCTGAGCGCAACCGCCGTGTCGAGGGCTGCGTAGATGTTATTCCAAAAGGTGAGGGAACCGCCGTCTCCGCTTGGACTCCAAATGCGGGCTGAGGGTTGATCCTGGTTCTCCGGAATCGCTTGGTGAAGCATTTTAATAAGCGCGCGGATTGCTTTGATCTGCTCCTGCGACTCCATCAGTGAGAAATCAACGATGTCCAACGTGAGAACCGCTCGTGTCATGAAGTCCGCATCCACAGTCGGCGCGCCTCTCATCGGTCGGGTGTCGGGATAGGCTGTCTGCGGCCCTTCCTCGCTCGTGTGCCTCCCTCCAGAGGGACTACCCTCGGTGACCATGTCGCCTCCTGCAATACCGACCGCCTGCACCTGCCCGGAACCGACAACAGCGCCAGGGCCGACATCCCCCTCAACGATGATGTCGGCCCTGAGCGGCTTTCGCGTGTTCACGACGAACTCGACGCCGTTTGTGGTCAACTTGAACGCGCGCTTGCCCTGGGTACTCACCAGGTCGTTCCGAAACAGCTCGCTCAGAGCTGTTTCCCACTCTGTTTCGCTTAAGCCAAGCGCCTCACCGATGACATCTGCGGTGCGATTCTGGGGATTCTTCTCATCGTAGAGATGTTCCAGGATGCGTTGCGCGATTAACGATAGCTCGCTCATGTCAGCCATTGCTGGCACAACTCGTTTCCAGGAGGGGCATCGGTATGGCTTGCGATTACCGTAACGCCAATACTTGGACTTCACAAGGGCTGCTGTAAACCCTTAGAACGAGTATAATATTTCAGTTACAAAAGTCAAGAACGCTACCCGCGTTTCAACAGACTCAGGCGCTCGAATGGCGACAGCGCTTCCTCCGCCTGCACATCCTTGAGCGCGAGCGCCTGCCGCAGTTCGATGATTTGGTCGCGCAGCACGGCGGCCTTCTCGAACTCCAGCGCCCTGGCAGCTTCCTTCATCTGCTTCTCAAGTTCGGTGATGAGATGATGCAGCTCATCCTTAGGCAACTGCTCCGGCCTGAGCGGGGCCGCTTCCGCCGGGACCTTCTCGCGCGCGATCTGGCCGAGCCGGTCGGTGAGGTCGCGCACCTGCTTGACCACCGTCGCCGGCTCGATGCCGTGCTCCTGGTTGTAGGCGATCTGGATCGCGCGGCGGCGCTCGGTCTCGTCAATGGCGCGGCGCATCGAGTCGGTCATGTTGTCGGCGTACATGATGACCTGCCCCTCGACGTGCCGCGCCGCGCGCCCGATGGTCTGGATAAGCGCCTGCTCGGAGCGCAGGAACCCCTCTTTGTCGGCGTCAAGGACTGCCACGAGCGACACCTCCGGCAGGTCGAGACCCTCGCGCAGCAGGTTGACCCCGACCACCACGTCGTAGACGCCCAACCGCAGGTCGCGCAGGATATCCACCCGCTCCAGCGTGGCGACCTCCGCGTGGAGGTAATGCGCATGGATGCCTAACTCCAACAGGTAATCGGCCAAGTCTTCGGCCATGCGCTGCGTGAGCGTGGTGACGAGCGCGCGCTGCTTCTTACCGACGCGCCGCTTGATCTCGCCCACGAGGTCCTCGATCTGCCCCGCGACCGGGCGCACGCTGATCGCCGGGTCCACCACGCCGGTGGGCCGGATGATCTGCTGCACGACCTGGCCGGCGCGTTCCATCTCATAAGGGCCGGGCGTGGCGGACGTGTAGATAATCTGGTTCGTGCGCGCCTCAAACTCCTCAAAGTTGAGCGGGCGGTTGTCCATCGCGCTGGGCAGGCGGAAGCCGTACTCGACGAGGACCTCCTTGCGGCTGCGGTCGCCGCCGTACATGCCCCGGATTTGCGGCACGGTCATGTGTCCTTCGTCGATGACAAGCAGGTAATCGGCGGGGAAGTAGTCCACCAGGGTCCAGGGCGGGCTGCCGGGCGGGCGCTGGTCGAGGTGGCGGCTGTAGTTTTCGATGCCGCTGGTGAAGCCGACCTCGCGCAGCATCTCGATGTCGTAGCGGACGCGCTGCTCAAGGCGCTGGGCCTCCAGCAGCTTCCCCTGCGCCTTGAGTGCCTGCAAGCGCTCGGATAGCTCTTCTTCGATGTCGTTGACCGCCTTGTGCAGTTTCTCTTCCTCGGTGATGTAGTGCCGCGCCGGGAAGATGTGCACGCTCTCCAGATCGACGATCACCTCGCCGGTGAGCGGGTCGAACTCGGCGATGCGCTCCACCTCATCGCCAAACATGGCAACCCGGATCGCGGTCTCGCCGTAGGCGGGTGCGATTTCGAGCGTGTCGCCGCGCACCCGGAACGAGCCGCGCTTGAGGTCCATGTCGTTGCGGTCGTAGTGGATGCTGATGAGGTGCCGCAGGATCACGTCGCGGCGGATGGCCTGGCCGCGCTGCAATTCCATGATGACCTTGCCATAAGCCTCCGGGCTGCCGATGCCGTAGATGCACGACACCGACGCGACGATCACCACATCGCGCCGGCTCATGAGCGCGGCAGTCGCGGCCAGGCGCAGGCGCTCGATCTCCTCGTTGATGTCGGTCTCTTTCTCGATGTACAGGTCCTTGCGCGGGAGGTACGCTTCGGGCTGGTAGTAGTCGTAGTAGCTGACGAAGTACTCGACCGCGTTGTGGGGGAAGAACTCGCGGAACTCGGAGTAGAGTTGCGCCGCGAGCGTCTTGTTGTGCGCCATGACCAGCGTCGGGCGCTGCGTCTGCGCGATCACGTTAGCGATGGTGAAGGTCTTGCCCGTGCCGGTCGCGCCGAGCAAGACCTGGTGCTTCATGCCCTCGTTGACGCCGCGCACCAGGTCCGCGATGGCCTGGGGTTGGTCGCCGGTGGGCTGAAAGTCGCTGACGAGTTGAAAGGGAGGCATA
>DAOTXU010000424.1:0-1721 GCA_034435135.1 Anaerolineae bacterium
CCCCGTCCCCCTCTCCCGGCTACGCCGGACTATAGCCGCAAGCGGAGAGGGGGTGTCGAGCCGCAGGCGAGACGGGGGTGAGGTAGAGAAACGCTTAGCACGGCCAGCTGTTGGCAAAAGTTTGAATCAGTTCGGTGTTAATCCAGCATTCCGGGTGCGCCCGTAGTTGTGGATGTGAGCCTACATGTTGTTAATCAGCGCGGTGGCGAACTCGCTGGTCTTGACCTGGGTTGCGCCTTCCATCTGGCGCGCGAAGTCATACGTCACGATCTTTTGCGCCAGCGTCTTCTCGAAAGCCGCTTCGATCCGCTTCACCGCGTCCCACCAACCCATGTACTCCAGCATCATCACGCCGCTGAACATCAACGAGCCGGGGTTGACCACGTCCTGGTCGGTGTACTTGGGCGCGGTGCCGTGCGTGGCCTCGAAGAGCGCCACCTCGTCGCCGATGTTCGCGCCGGGCGCGATGCCCACGCCGCCCACCTCCGCAGCGATGGCGTCGGAGAGGTAGTCGCCGTTGAGGTTGGGCGTTGCAATCACGTCGAACTCCGCCGGGCGCAGCAGCATGTGCTGAAACATGATGTCGGCGATGCGGTCCTTGATGACCACTTTGCCTTCAGGTTGCCTGCCGTTGTACTCGCTCCAAAGCTGGTCCTCGGTGATGGTGTGCGCGCCGAACTCCTCGGCGGCCACCTCGTAGCCCCACTTGCGGAACGCGCCCTCGGTGAACTTCTGGATGTTGCCTTTGTGCACCAGCGCGACGCTCTTACGCCCCCGGTCGATGGCGAACTGGATCGCCTTGCGCACCAGGCGCTTGGTGGCGAACGCGCTGATCGGCTTGATGCCCAACCCCGCCCCCTCGAAGAACTGCGCGCCAAGTTCCTCGCGCAGGAAGCGGGCCAGCTTCGCGTTATCGGGCGCGCCGGCTTCGTACTCGATGCCCGCGTATACGTCCTCCACCGCCTCGCGGAAGATCACCACGTCCACCAACTCCGGCTGCTTCAGCGGGCTGGGCACGCCCCGGTACCACTTGACCGGGCGCACGACGGCGTACAGGTCGAGCACCTGGCGCAACGTCACGTTCAGGCTGCGGAAGCCCCCGCCGACCGGCGTGGTCAGCGGCCCCTTGATGCCGACCTTGAATTCGCGCAGGGCGTCGAACGTCTCTTCAGGCATGTAGTCGCCGTTGTAGAGGCGGGCGGCCTTCTCGCCGGCGTAGATTTCCATCCAGGCGATGCGCTTCACGCCGCCGTAAGCCTTCTCGACGGCGGCGTCCCAGATGCGTTTGGAGGCGGTCATGATGTCGCGCCCGATGCCGTCGCCCTCAATGAAGCAGACGATTGGGCGGTCGGGCACGTGCAGCCGGCCGTCTGTGACTGTGATCTTTTCCCCGTCCTGGGGGACCTGGGCAACCTGGTAACCCATAGGTGTATAAGTCTCCTTATGCGAGCATCATTCGGATAAAGTAGCGCCGATTGGTTGACAAACGACGCGCATTATACCGCGTTTCTGGGCGATTGCTGGCGTCGCGCGGCGAATCGGCAGGGCACGCCCCGATGAGTGCAACCTGTGCGAGGAAAATGCATCTATACTATAGACACGGACGCACACATCGAACTGATTCAAACTTACGCCAACAGCTAGCCGTGCTAAGGCCTTTCTCTACCTCACCCCCGTCTCGCCTGCGGCTCGACACCCCCTCTCCGCTTGCGGCTATAGTC
>DAOTXU010000425.1:0-5481 GCA_034435135.1 Anaerolineae bacterium
CCTCACCCCCCGTCCCCATCTCCGCTTGCGGAGAGGGGGTGTCGAGCCGCAGGCGAGACGGGGGTGAGGTGGAGAAAGGCCTTAGCACGGCCACCGGTTGGCGTAAGTTTGAATCAGTTCGGGGTCTAAAGTCACAAGCCAAGCCGAGACGCTTCTTCTCCTGGCAGGCCTGTTGGCATCAGTTCGGGGATGCGGTGTTCGAGGTGGGTAGTCAGGGTTGAGAGGGGGTGTCGGCGTTCAGGGGCATAGTAAGCCTGGAAGTTACAACCCCGCTTTGTTAAGTTCGTCTTGAAGCGCGGGCAGGCTCTTAAACTCGATGCGGATGCTTGAGATAAGGTCTTTCCAGGATGCCTCATCGTTGAGGTGTCGGTACACCTCGCAGACGGTCGCCAGCGCGTTCGCCGCTGCCGCATAATTCTTGCGGCTGCGCCGGCCGATTTGCGCGCGAGCATACTTCACGTAAACGGGGATGGCTTTATGCGGGCGCTCGAACCGCGTCTCTCTGGCAACATCCATCTCCAAATGCTGCACCTCCCAATCAGCCCACCCCAATCGCGCGGGTCGGGGCACTTTCTCCAGGGCGTCCCAAGCGGCGTCCCAGTTCCGCTCGTACAGGTAGATGCGTGTCAGCGGCTCGTAGCGCCGCTGGCCTTCCATCCAGCCGATGACCTCCGCGCGCACGTCCCCCCAGCGGCCCAGCGCTTCGGCGACCTCTTTAAGCGCAGCATAATACTCGACGGCGAAATAGGGGGCAGCGCCGACCCGCTGGCGTTGCAACCGCAGGCAGGCTTCCCAGTCGCTGCGCGCCTCATGCTGTTCGATCAGCCACTCGGCCAGATACTGATCGTAACCGGCGCGCAGTTGATCCTCCGCCAGCCGGATAGCGACATCGGTATAACCTGCGTCGCTCAGCAGCATCGCCGCTTGCAGGCGCGCGTGAGGATGCGTCAGGTGCTCAGCAGCAACTTTGATTGCTTCTTCGGTGCGCCCCATCTGCAACAGCTTCTCAAACAGCAGGTCGTAAAAACCCTCTTCGCGCAGGCGTCGCAGGGTCACCTCCGGGTCAACGTTATCGAGCGCGTCAAGCTCGATCAGGAATCGCGTGTAAGCCTCCGCGCCCCAGTGACCATATTCAGACGCCTGTTTCTGCTTCAAGGCCGCCTGAACCTGCGCGCGGATGCGGGGCAAGTCCGCGCGCGTGGCGTGCGCCAGGATAGCCTCCGGCACGCCGTCGCTCAAACCGACGCCGCCGAAGTCGACGTCCCAGATATAGGCGCCCATCAGCGTATCGAGAAGGGCCTCGCGCTCGGCGTCGTCGCCAGCAGTGCTGGCTGCTTCCAGAACGCCGATCAGCGCCTCCACCACCTCGCTCAGCGCGCCGATGAAATCGCCCTCGTCGTCGAACATGTCGGCGTCTTCCAGGCACTCGTCCAGGATCGCGCTGTAGATGGCGCTTGCGCTTCGCCAGTCGCCCTGGGCGGCAAACCGCGCTGCGGTGTCGGCGACGGAGCGCACTGTAGCAAGGGCGTCGTAATCGCCCCAGCCGTCATAACCGCGCATCGCATAGCGCAACTCACGCCGGAACGACTCAGTGTTCACCGGGGTGCTACGCGGGTGGCCCGTAGGCGCAGGGCGGTCGATCAGCGTCTCCAGGTCTGGATAGCGCGCCACCATCAGGCGGATCAGTTCGACAAGCTCCTCCCGGCTGCGTTGCGCCAGCGCTTCGTCCAGCGGTGGGCGCTCCTCGAAAACCTCCGGCTTGTGGACGTAGGTCAACAGGAGTGCAACGATGTGTTTGCAATCGCCGCCCCAGTCGTAAGGGCAGGTGCACCACGCACCGACCACGCCCTCTTCACCTAATGTCACCTGGACGCGGTAAGGTGTCGGCTGGGAGCCTTCGCAGTAGCCCTCAAGCGTGTTCCCGCGCCGCACGGTGTCGAAGATTGCGCCGCTGCGGTAATAGCTCTCGCCGCGTGCGTAGCTCTGTTCAGCAGCCCGGTTGCGCACCTGCTCAACGGTGAGCTTGATTGGTTCCGCCACACTGCCTCCGCAGGGCAATCATACCCCCACCACGCGCGACTCACGCGGATACGTCGTCAGGCTCTCCGCGCCGTCGGGCGTGACGAGCAGGTTATCTTCAATCCGCGCACCGCCCACGCCCGGCAGGTAAATCCCCGGCTCGACAGTGAACACGTTGCCGACTTCCAGTGGCTCGGCGTTGCCCTCGATAATGTACGGCTCCTCGTGCCCGTCCAGGCCCAGGCCGTGCCCGGTCCGGTGGATGAAGTACTCCCCGTACCCGCCGTCAACGATAACCTTGCGCGCGGCGCGGTCCACCTCCTGCGCGGGGACCCCCGGCCCACACGCCGCGCGGCCCGCCTCGTTGGCGGCCTTGACCAGGGCGAACACTTCAGCCATGCGCGGGTCAGGCTCGCGGCCCATGAAAAATGTGCGCGTGATGTCCGCCGAGTAACCGCCGACGGTCCCGCCGAAGTCGATGAGCAGCGGCTCGCCGGGGTTGATGGGGCGGTCGGACATGTCCCCGTGCGGCTGCGCCGAGGTCGGCCCGCCCTGCACGATGATGAAGCCGACCCCCATGCCGCCGGCCAGTAGCTCGGCCTGCAACAGGTTGCCGATCTCGCGCTCGGTCATGCCGGGGCGCACCTTCGGCAGCGTCCGGTCGAGCGCCGCCTGGCTGCCCTGGATCGCTTCCCGAATCCGCGCGATTTCCGCCGCGTCTTTCCTGCGCCGCAGCGCGGTGAACGCCGCGTCCCCCGACACAAGCTGGACGCCCGGCGCGTGCTTCTCAATCAAGCGCATCTCCTGAAAGCGCATCAGCGTCGATTCCACGCCGAGCGTCCTGCCGGCCAGATCGAGCGCGCGCAGCGCCCCGGCGAAGGCGGCCTCCGGCCCATCCTCGTCGGCCCAGCGGTAAAACTCGATGGGGTAGGGCATGGCGTCGCGGATTTTGGGGTACTCCATTGCAGGGATCACCATCACGGGCGCGCCCTCGACCGGGAAGAACGTCACGTTCGAGCGCTCCAGTAGGTGGAAGCTCACGCCGGTCAGATAGTACAGGTTTGCGCCCGGCAGCGCCGCCGCCGCTCCGAGGCCGGCGTCCTTCAGCGCGGCCTGGAATCGCTCAAGCCGTTGTTGCAACATCCTTTCTCCCTCCCTCTCAGGGTTAGAACTGGCCGGACAAGGGGCTTAAGCCTTGTCCGGGATAGCAGCACGCCTGTATGCTTGAGCTTATCCCTCCTGACGCGAGATGTCCATAAACGCACGCACCGCCATGTAGATCGACACTACCGGGATCCACGCGAAGCCCAGCACATAGAGTAGCCCAATCATCGCGGTGATCTGAAGCGGCTCCTCTGCCTGGCCGATGGGCGGGAGGACGTAGCCGATCCCTCCTGCCATCAGGAAGCTCAGCGCCAGCGCTGCGTAGTGCGGGGCGTTCAGCCGCGCCGGGGGCGTGAGGTCGCGCAGCGCGGAGCGGCGGTAGCGCTCGCGGCTGAACAGGAGCACGCCGACCAGAAAGGCGCTCACCACCGCCAGCGCCGCCAGCGCCAGCGGCGGGATGCTGTCACCTGCCAGTCCCGCAAGCAGGAACGCCGCCAGCCCTCCCACGATCACTACCCACTCCCAACGGGCCAGCATCAGGTCGATCTCCAGGCGGGCGGGGTATCTCCGGCACAGGTGCGCCAGCGCTCCCACCGCCGCCAGCCCCAACCCGGCGGCGACGGTCGCCGCGTCCAGCGGGGCCGGCGCGCCGCCCTCGACCTGGGCCGGAAACCAGTGAATCCACATCCCCCACAACAGGCCCAGCACGACCGCCGCGCCCACCCGGAAGAGGGTAAACTGCGCGCCGCGCAGCGCAACCAGCACCACGGCGGCTCCCAGCGCGCCCCCCACCAGCGCGTACCACGCCAGCGGCCTGAGCACCATGCCGCGTATCAAATCGTCGCCGACCACCTGCGCCACGAGCACGCCATACGGCGCGCCGAACATGCCCCCGGCGACGATCAGGCCGGGCGCATCGCGCGCGTTGAAGCGCACGATCAGGTCCACAACCAGCGCCGCGAGCAACAAGCACCCCAGCGCCCGGACCGGCCAGCGCAGCGGGTTGGGGGCGTCCCACAGCATCACCTCGCCCAGGGTGAAAAACGCCGCCCCGAACGTGACGCGCACGATCCAGGCCGGCAGGCGGGCAGTCAGAGTATTAACGGCGCTCACCTGTCGGTCATCCCGAAGTACAGGGGAATATAGCCGGCGGCGTCCGGCACGCGCGCGAGGGCGGCCTCATCGCCGGGGAGCAGACTCGCGCCGGGGCGCTGCGCTTTGCGCCGGGCCACGATGTACGCCTGGCGCACATCGTCCAGCGCGGGGTGATGCCAGCCGGCAGGGAGCGCCAGGCACGCAGCGAAGGCGCGCAACCGCTGGCCGGAGGATGTGTCCCACAATGAGGGCGTCGCCGCGAGCGCGTCGCCGGCCTGCGCGCGCATGGCGGATGCCGCGCCGCCGCTCTGCTTATCCAGCTTCGAGAAGAGCTTGTTGGTCCACTGCTCGATCATGCGTTGCGCTTTGTCCATGTTCACGCCGCGCGCCTCGGCCAGATGTTGCACGTCTTCAGGCAGGACAGCGGGATCGCCCGCGCCGCTCATCGGCGCAAGCTGCGCGGGGTCAATCTCGCCGCCGAGCGCCTGGCGCACGTCGTCGAGCGACCTGCCGGGCCGCAACAGCCCTGCCAGCGCCTCGACATCAACCGCGTCCTCGCCCTCGACGAAGAACAGGTAGCCCCAAAACCCGCGCGCCAGCCACAGGTGTAGCGCCGGCGCGCCGAGCGCCGCGCTGGCGCGTTCCAGCGCCTCGGGGCGCACCTGGCCCAGCACGCGCGTCCATCCGCCGCGCGCCGGCTCGACGAACGCGCGCACCGTCTCTTTCCACAAGACAGACGGCGCGGTGCCGCCGGGGAAGGGGTCGTAGGGCTGGAAGCCCAGCGCGTTCAAGGCGTCTGCCAGCCCGGCAGCCACAGCGGGCGCGTCTTCGCGCCGGACCAGGGTCAGGTAAAGGTCGGTGGTCATGGCAGGACGCTTGCTTGTGGGTAAGGATCAGGTCGCGGGGTTGTCGGGGCGCGGCGATTCGCTCCGGGGCGCGCGCAACCGCAGCCACCCGCGCCGCCGGTCAGAGGGGACCTTCATGATGCGCCGCCCCAGAGCGGCGTAAACCGTAGCCAGGCCCGCGCCGACCAGCACAAGCACGGCGCTCATCACCGGGCTGTGCCCGACGGAGGCGAGCAAAGGGATGGAAATGATTAAGGAAACCAGGCTGATGACGGCTGCCAGAACACGTCGCCGGTAGGGGGTTAATCTGGGCACGCGCTTATCTCCGGGGGTCATTGAGATTCAGCGTCTCTATGAACTGATTCAAACTTACGTCAACAGCTGGCCGTGCTAAGGCCTTTCTCTATCTCACCCCCGT
>DAOTXU010000426.1:0-6919 GCA_034435135.1 Anaerolineae bacterium
CCCCCGCCCCCCGCCCCCCCCGGGGAGTGGGGGACTGCCCGAAGGGCGAGGGGGTGAGGTAAGAGAATACCAGAGCCTTTTTCTCGAACATGCGTTCAGTATCCGGTAGCTGGCGCGCTCTGCCCGACCGGCCCGGCGCTAAGGCGCGTGCAGGAGCGCCACAAGATTTTGAACGCGGAAGATGTCCCGGTAGCCGTAGTTCTCGAACGGCCAGGGCAGGTAGGGAGCAAGCGTCTCGAACGGCTCGCGGAAGATATAGGCCCGCACCTGAAAGATGTCGGCGGCAACCACTGGCGACAGACTCTCCTCTTCGTAGGCCAGCGTGATGGTGCCGTGACCGTAGTCGCCCATGTACCACCAGGGCCAGATCAGCTCAATCGCGGCCAGGTAGTCGGCCAACTCGTCAGCGAGGTTGCCCCGGACCAGCTCGCTGAACTCCGGGTAGACCGGGTGATAGCCGATCAGGGAGTAGAGGGGGATGATCTCCTCCCGGAGGTTGGCAAACTTGGCGCGGAGGTCGCCCGAATCGTCGCGTTGCAAGGAAAAAACCTGCCGGTAGTCGTTGCTTTCGTCCAGATAGCCCTCGACCGGCAGCGGGCTGATGCTCGGCTGGTAGCCCCACGTGTCGGGAGTCTCGAACGGCTGGGGCTGGAGCTGGCCCGTGTCATAAAGACTTCGCACATACTTCCCCCAGTAGACTCGCGCCGCATACATCCGGTCCAGACAGGCGCGCGCGGCGTCTTGCGTCTCCGCATCGGCTATGTGGCCCGCCATCTCGCGCACGGCGAGCATCGCGCCCATTTGCAGGTTGGGGTTAAACTCACCCGCCAGCCACTCCGGGAAGAGGAAAAACCCGGCTTCTTCGTCCCAATACTGCAACAACTCGGCGTAGAGGGACCGGATGAAGTCCCAGTTGGCGCCGATGGTCTCCCAGTCGTCGGTCAGCGCCGCGTACCTGTAAAGCGCGTAGAGCCTCTCGCCGACCAGGTTCGGGTTGTTCCAAGACCAGCCGGTTTCGACGCCGGGAGAGTCATCACACGGGTCCTCGATGGTCGCCGAGTCGTAGTTGAGGCAGGCAAAGCGGTAATCGTAGTAACCCGGGTTGAGGAGATAGCCCTCTGCCACCCGTTTGAGGTACGCCACAAGCGCCTGCCTGACCGGGTCGTCCAGGTAGGGGATCGCCTCGGCGAGCGATCGGACCACTTCGCCGTGATGCCAGAAGATGCTATATCGCCTCATGCTGCCCCAAGCCCACATTCGCGAGGCCGGGTCGATGCGCCCGCCCTCGGCGACGATGGCCTCCACCTGCGCGTTGAGCATAGCCCTGGCCTCCTCGCGCGTGAGCGTCGTCGTGGGCGGGCCGGTCAGGTCAAGCGCGCCGTAATCAACGATAGGGTCAAGGCGCTCATCGGTGAGCGCGTAGATGTGGCCCCAGGTCGTAAAATACGCCTCGTCCCCGACGACCACCAGTGGGCTGGGCGCGTCGTTGCCGCCGCCGAAGCAGCCAGGGCTTGAGCACGAGAACCGCGTGAAGAATTTGTGCATCCCTCCGAAGACGACGCGGCCACTGCTCTTCATCTCTTCCAGTTCTATCGCCATCCGGTGGCTGCCCATGCCGTTGCCGAACACGTCACGGTTCTGCACGCCGGCGGCGAGGTCGTAATAGCCGATGTCCTCGCTGATGGTCTGATAATAGCGGCTCCCGACCAGTGTAGGCCGGCCCACCTCGTCCGTGCGGAGCATAAACTCTTCCTGCGTGGCAACCTGCGTGTACGCGCCGGTGTGGAGGTCAAGCCGGAAGAGCCGGATGTCGTGGTCGAGCGCGTGATCGCCGCCGCTCCCGCTTGAGGGCAACCAGGCGTAGCCCTGATCGTCAACGACCGGCATATACTCCCCCCAGTATGGGATATACAACGGCATGAACCGAATCTTGTCCGCCGCCGGCTGCCACAAATCCGCGCCGCTTGCTGCATCGAAGAAATAAAGCGTGCGCCGTCGCGGGTACTGGATGTAGTAGTCCGCCCAGGCGTTGAGAACTTCTTCGCCTGTCCGGGGCGTCGTCTGGTGGCTCAGGCAGCGAAGCGGCCTGCCCGCGTTTTCGCCTCCCGTAACGTAGGCCCACGCATCGCAATAGGCGCCCCCCTCCACCTCCTGGATGCAACGCTGCTCCCGACCCTGATATTCAAACGCCAGGCAGGTGATGCGCTGCAACACATCGGGCATGTTCTCCTTTGGCTCTGAGTACTCCGCACCTGGCTTGCGGGTCACGAACATGACCACGCCGCTGGCGTAGACCGCATACGTCCGCTTGGTGAACAGACCGTGCATCTGCTGTTGCCAGACCAGCGCCCCGTCCTCGCTGAAGGCGTGAGCGACGTTGCCGCCATTGGCGACGAAAATCCCCGCTTGGCCCCGCTTGACCTCGCCGCCGATGGCCGACGTGTTGGCGATGGGCGCGCCGGTCGCGTAGGTC
The DNA here is from genome assembly GCA_034435135.1 of Anaerolineae bacterium. Taxonomy (GTDB): domain Bacteria; phylum Chloroflexota; class Anaerolineae; order Aggregatilineales; family JAFGMM01; genus JAOSJO01. The sequence continues at coordinate 2,474 of DAOTXU010000426.1, forward strand.
CACCGGACCGCGCCGCTGGCGGCATCGAGCGCGTAGAAGGTCCCGTCCAGGCTGCCGATGTAGACCGCGCCGTTATGCACGCCGGGCGTGGACATGATCGGCCCGCTGGTGGAAAAGACCCATACTTCCGCGCCGGTCAGCGCGTCCAGCCCGTAGATGTTGCCGTTGGTCGAGCCGAAGAAAATCATGCGCCGCCCGTGCACCTCGGCGACTGAGGGTGTGTCGGTGATGCCCATGCCGGTCGCGTAAACCCAGACCGTCGCGCCGGTGCGTTTGTCGAGGGCGTACATTTTGCCGTTCATCAGGCCGATGTACAGCAGGTCGCCGACGACGACCGGTTCCATCTCCACCTCGATCCGTTCGCCTAAAAACCGTTTCCAGCGCAGATTCAGCCGGCCGTTGTCCAGAGGCAGGTCGTTTGGGACGAAAGCCGTCCGGCTCATGCTCCCGGCGCGCGTGGGCCAGCCCTCGGCGGGCGACTGGGCGCGGCTGGGAGCGAGCGGCGGCGCGAGCGTGATGACCAGGAGTGCAAGGCAAAGCGCTGAGGTCGTGCGCAGTATGGGGTGATGGGCCATAACTATCCCTTCAAGACGCCGAACATCAAAGTGCCAGAAAAGAGCCAGCAGCCGTGCAGGATGATACATATCTTTTTGGTAGGCTTACGTATGATAATCCCGCGCGGCGCGCGCGGCAAGGGTACTCCGGTCTCTCTCAGCGGTTTCTAATCTTCCGCAGGGCACTCGCATACCCGGCCTGACCATGATCGATCAGTGAGTGGACGGCGCGGAGCGTGGACGCGGTCTTCTTCTCCGACGACCAGGGCAGCCAGCGTGGGCTGCCCATCAGCCCCGATGACTGGCGGAAGTTCTACAAACACTAGCTACCGGACATCGGACAGTTGTTCGATGGTTTTACCTCACCCTGGCTTCGCCGGACTATAGCCCCCGCCCCCCTCTCCGCACGGGGTGTGGGGGAGTCGGTCCGGTTCAGCTTCTGAAGTCCCCCTCTCCATTGTTGGAGAGGGAGACTGCCCGAAGGGCGAGGGGGTGAGGTAAGAGAATACCAGAGCCTTTTTCTCGAACATGCGTTCAGTGTCGGTAGCTAGTAGCCCACAAGGGGAGGGGAGACTTTGCAGACCAATGCGGCGGGCTTTCCCCCTCGCCCCGCTGTGGGAGAGGAGGCCAGGGGGTGAGGGGAACAAGCAGCGAGCGACTTTGCAAAAGCCCTGTACAATGAGGCGCGCGTCTCGCCAAGCGCGCGGGTTTAGGGCATACTTGGCCTCAGGTCTTGTCAGGAAGCGAAGAGGATGCCATGAAGCTGGGCAGGATTCTCTATCTCGCGCTCGCGTTGCTGCTCACGGCCTGCGCGACCCAACCGACGCCAACGCCTACGGCCACAATCACCCCCTCGCCGGTGCTCACCCTGACTCCGTCCATCACGCCTACACGCGAAGCCACGCCCTGGCCCACGCTCACGCCGCGCCCGGCGGTAGGCGCGTGGGCCGGCCAGATTTACAGCGCCGGCGGCGGTCTGTACGACGACTTCATCCGCTTGATAAACCAACCGACGCGCGTGGAGTATGGCCTCGCTTCCCGGATGCCGGAGACAGGAGCAGAAATCGCCGCGCTGCGCGACACCGAGAAGATCGTCCAGGTGACCGGCGTCCTGGTCTGCGGCGTGCCCGACTACGGCGGCTGCCGGATAGACGTGACCCGACTTTACGACATCGACGCGGGCGCGCTTCCCCCGCCACTCCAGGAGTGGCGCGGCACAATTCACAGCGCCGAGGTCGGCTCCGGCTTTGACGACTACTTCCGTCTGGCGACCGATCCTGACGCTGCGTATGGCATCGCCTCAGCGGACCCGGATGTGGCCGCGCAAATCGAAAGCTACCGGGACACCGGGACGGTGCTCAAACTGGTCGGCGGGCTGCTGTGCCCCGCCGCCGACTACGGCGACTGCCAGATCGACGTGATCGCGCTCGAAGTGGAGCGCTTCCCCACGCCCGCGCCCGCGCTACAAGCGTTCGTGGGCACGCTGCACACTGCCGAAGCCGGGATGCCCGCCGACGACTACATGTACGTGATCGCCGATCTGCCGTACCAGTACGGCATCGACGCCGAAGCCCCCGACGTACAGGCGCAACTGGCGGCGTATCGGGACTCCGGAGCAATGGTGCAGATCATCGGCTCGCTGACCTGCGGCGTGGCGGACGCTGGCAATTGTCGCATCATGGCCGTCCACGTCCAACCCTTCGAGGCGGGCACGCCCGTCCCCCAATTCGAGTGGTTTGAGGGCACCGTCCGCGCCGCCGCTGAGAGCGCACAGGCTGAGTTGGTCATCAGTGATGGCTTTGCCGAGCGGACGTTTGCCCTGATCGCCGAGACCGCCGACGCAGAGGCGGCAATCGCGGTGGCGCGCGAGCGCGGGTCGCCGGTGCGCGTGGCGGGCTGGAAGCGCTGCGGCATCCCCGAACTGGAGACGTGCGAGGTGGTGGCGCTGTACGTCGAAACGCCGGAAGGCAATTAACGCCAATCGGGCCTATCGGCACCGTAGCGCGGTGTGTCCATCACATGCTCACTCCACCACCCGCTCCGCCTGGACGTTGCCCTCAGCATCGCGCAGCGTGATGGTCTCGCCGGCCTGCCAGACGGGCGCGTCGCGGTCCCAGAACAGCGCCACCGGCGTGTCGTCGCCGGCGCGCGTGTAGATGGCGACCGTCCCGCGCGGGAACAGCACAAAGCGCGGGAAAGTATAGCAATTGTCGTCGCCCTCGCCGCACAGCGTCCACCCCTCCAGGTTGACCGTGCCGTCGGTGTTGTTCAGCTCGACGAATTCCTCTTCCAGATTGCCGACGCCGCCGATATTCGAGATGGTAATCCCCGCCGCGCCAGTGACAGACGTTGACGGCGTTGCCGTCGCACGCGCGCCGACGTAGGCAGGATAAGCCCTGTACGTGGGCAGGATTGCGCTCGCCAGTTGGTCGAGCATGGGCGCCCGCTCCTCCGGCACGACGATACGCAGGTATTGCAGCACATCCTCGGCGATGGTAACCCACTGTCTGGCGCGGGAGTTCAAGCCCTGGTACGAGAGCGCAAACTCCACAATGATCGGGTCGCCGGTGAGCATCTGGGTGACCTCGTAGGCATCGTAGTTGGCGAGGCCGCTGGCAAACTCGCCTTCGACATACGCGAGCGCCGCCTCTAGTGTAACCATCTCCTCAAAGCGCACGACGAAGGCGTGCACCACTATCCGCTCGGCTTCATTGATCCAGACCGCGCTGTACACGTCTCTGCCGCTCCAGTCGGTGCTGGTGGAGTGGCTCAGCGTCCAGCCGGCGGGCGGGTCGATCTGGAACGCGCCGCTGGGGTGGATATAGGTGCTGCCCAGAGTCACCGCGCCGAAGACGTTTGCAGTGGGCGGCGGGGCCGTCGGCGTCGTCGAGAGCATCGGCGCTGGCGTGGCGGTCGGCGTGCCCGGCGGCAGGGTGGCGGTTGGGCTGGGTGTCAACGTCGGCGGCGGCAGGGTGGGGAGCGGAGTCGGGCTGGGCACGAGCGTCGGCGAGGGGACCAGCGCGCCGGCCTGGTAGCCGAGCGGTGTCGGCGTCTCATAGATGAGGACGACCGTCGGGTAGATCGGGATGAACTGCGAGACGACCTCGGTTTGCAGCGCCGAAACTTTCGCCTCTTGCGTCATCAACTCAAAGCGGACGGCGGTCGCGCTCGGCCCAAGCAGCGTGGTCACCCACTCCCATTGAGTGGTCGCCTGCGCCTGAGCTGTCGCCAGTTCGGCTGCGCTCTGCGTCATGATGGGGAAATCGGTGCCATTTGCCACGGCCATGCCCTGGACAAACGCGGCGGTGGCGGTGGCCTGGGCGTTCTGCATCGCCAGGAAGGCCTCGCTGGCGATGGCCGCCGCGCGCTCGGTTTCCAGGGCGGCTACCTGTTCAGCCATATGGGTAGCGATCCGCTCGACAGCTTCCGTGGCCGTTGCAGCGGCGGCGGTTGCTCCCGACCAGGCGTCGTCCACTTCGGCCTGCAACGCTTCTTGCGTGCCCTGCGCGGCTTCGGCAGCCTCCTGGCGGCGCAGCGCCGCCGCTTCGAGCATTTGCGCCTGTTGAGTGGCGGCGGCCTCTATCGCCGCGGTGGACTCCGCCTCTAACGCGGCAATCTCGTCAGCGCTTTCGGCCTGAGCGTCGGTCGCCAGCGCTGCAACCGTCTGTTTATCCGCAGCGTTCGCGTCGGCGCGGGTGTTGGCGTTGATCCACAGCACCGCCAGCACCAGGATGATAATCACCGCCCCGCCTGCGAGGGCCATAACCTGCCTTGAGTCCCGGTTCATCACCTACCCCTTTCTGGTATTGAAGTGATTCAAGCTTTTGAGCCAACGACCGCGGTGCGTGTGGTGCTTGTCGCGTTTGCGGGCGACCTCACCCCCGTCCCCCCC
>DAOTXU010000427.1:0-6889 GCA_034435135.1 Anaerolineae bacterium
GCGACCGCGCCCAGCACCAGGGCGATGATCGCCACCACGCTGGTGACGTAGCGGAACCGCAGAGATAAGCGCGTGATCGCCGTGAACAGGTTCCTAAGCATGAGAGACTCGCTTCCTCTTGAGAGTAGTTTATAATCTGTCGCTGCCGGTTTCGAGACAACAGGGCGGATTATATACAACTTGTGTCATGGGGCACAAAACCGGCGCGGCGGCGACTCAACCAGCCATTCCATACTGGAAAACTTTCTGTGAACGAGATGGCCCGACGATGCACGTTCGCTCGCTAGACCCCTCCTCCCGGCGCGACCGCCGCCGCTGGATCAACTTCCCTTTTGAACTATACGAGGATTGCCCGCAGTGGGTTCCACAACTGCACATCGACGCCGCCGAGCAGATCAACCGGCGCAAAAACCCGTTCTTCGAGCACTCCGACGCCGAGTTCTTCATGGCAATCGACGACGATGGGCGGACGCTGGGGCGCGTGTGCATCATGGAGCACCGCCGCCTCAACGCGCACAAGGGCTGGAAGGCGGCGCAGTTCTACCTCTTCGATGTGGTGGAGGACTTCGCCGTCGCCGGAGCCTTGTTCGACGCGGCGGCGGCGTGGGCGCGGGCGCGCGGCCTGGAGGAGATCATCGGCCCGAAGGGTTTCCTGCAAGGGGACGGCCTGGGCGTGCTGGTCGAGGGCTTCGAGCACACGGCGGCGCTGGGCCAGCTTTACAACTACCCGTACTACGCCGCGTTCTTGGAGCGGCTCGGCTTCGAGAAGATCACCGACTATGTGTCATGCACCATCCCGGCCAGCATCCAACTACCGGAGCGCGTCCACGCCATCGCCGACCGCGTGCGCGAGCGCCGCAACTTCGAGGTCATCGCCCCGTCGGCGTGGAAAGACCCCTGGGCGCACAAGGACGAATTGCTCAGCATGTATCAGAGCGCGTTCGCCGCGAACTGGGAGTACGTGCCGGTCACCGACCGCGAGGCCGACGCGCTGGGCCGGCGGCTGCTCACCATCGGCGATAAGGCGCTCTCGCGCGTGCTCTACCGCGACGGCGAGATGGCCGGCTTCATCTTCGTGTTCCCCAACGTGGCCGAGGCCCTGCGCGCCACACGCGGGCGGCTGTTCCCGTTCGGCTTCATCCGGCTGCTGTGGGCGCGCGCCCGCACTGACCGGATCGACGTCAACGGAGCGGGGATCATCGAAAAGCACCAGGGCGCGGGCGCGAACGCGCTGCTCTACAGCGAGTTGTTCAAGGTCGTCACGGCCAAGCCGCAGTTTAAGCACGCCGAGGCGGTCCAAATCGACGAGAAAAACGCGCGCATGATTAGCGATCTGGAGACGCTCGGCGTGCGGGTCTATAAGCGTCACCGGGTCTATCGCAAGCGGCTGTGAATGACGCTGCCTTATGAAACAGAGTGAACCGGATCGAACAGCGAGGAAGCAGACCATGGAGATCACTTTTCACGGCGCAGTGCGCACGGTCACCGGCTCGCAACACCTGCTGAGCGTGGACGGGCGTAAGCTCCTGCTGGAGTGCGGCCTGTACCAGGGCAAGCGGCAGGAGACGTTCGCGCGCAACCGCACGCTGCCCTTCCCTGCCGACGCGGTGGACGCGCTCGTGCTCAGCCACGCGCACATCGACCACTCCGGCAACATCCCCAACCTGGTCAGGAGCGGTTTCCGGGGCGAGATCGTGTGCACCTTCGCCACGCGCGACCTGTGCTCGGCGATGCTCCGCGACAGCGGCTATATTCAAGAAAAAGACGTGGAGTACGTCAACAAAAAGCGCGCGCGCAAGGGCGAGCCGCCCGTCGAGCCGATCTACACGCAAGATGACGCCGTGGAGAGCCTGCGATACTTCACGGCGGTCGGCTACGAGCGGCCTTACGAAGTCCTGCCCGGCGTCACGGTCAGGTTCTACGACGCGGGGCACATGCTCGGCTCGGCCATCGTCGCGCTCGACATCGACGAGGGCGGCGCGCGCCGGCGGCTGGTCTTCAGCGGCGACCTGGGCCGCCCCGACACGCCCATTCTGCGCGACCCGACCTTCATCGACGCCGCCGACGTGCTCCTGATCGAAAGCACCTACGGCGACCGGGCGCACGATCCACTCCCGGACGCAAAGGACCGGCTCTGCCGCGTGGTCAAGGCCACCAGCGACCGGCGCGGCATGGTGCTCATCCCCGCGTTTGCGGTGGGCCGGACGCAGACGCTCGTCTACCTGCTCAACCAGCTCATCGCCGAAGGAGAACTGCCGCCGCTGCCGGTCTACGTCGATAGCCCGCTGGCGATCAACACGACCAGCGTCTTTCAACTGCACCCGGAGGCGTTCGACAAGGAGACGCGCGACTTCATGCGTGAGGACTCGCGCCCCGACCCGTTCGGCTTCGACTCGCTGCGCTACACGCGCACGGTGGAGCAATCGAAGGAACTGAACGAGATCGACGGCCCGGCGGTCATCATCAGCGCCAGCGGCATGGCCGAGGCCGGGCGCATCCAGCACCACCTCAAGAACCGGATCGAGGACCAGCGCAACACGGTCCTGATCGTGGGCTGGCAGGCGCCCGACACGCTGGGCCGCCGCCTGGTGGAGAAGCAGCCAGTGGTGAAAATCTTCGGCGAAGAATACCACCTGCGCGCGCAGGTGGAGGTCATCAACGGGTTCAGCGCGCACGCCGACCGGGACGAGTTGCTCGCATGGGCGGCGCATATCACGCGCAAGCCCGCGCGCACGTTCATCGTGCATGGGGAGACGGAAGCCTCGTTGGCGTTTAAGGGCGCGCTGGAGAGTAAACTCGGCTTCCAGAATGTGGTGGTGCCGGAATTGCACCAATCGTTCGCGCTATAGTCACGGCGCGCAGATACGCCTGTGTCTATCTGACCGTATACTGCGCGACCCTTGCGCCGAAAAACAGAAATATACCCCCGGTGATAACCTGCCCCACCACATTGACCAACGCAGGCAACCATTGCGCGTTTCGGACCATGCTGCCCGTGTCAAAAATGAAAGTGGAAAACGTGGTAAATGCGCCCATAAAACCGGTCAGCACCACCAGGCGCATGGCATCGCTTATCGTCACATACTTTTCTGCCAGGCCTGCGACCAGCCCAAACAGAAAGCAGCCGATGATATTGACCACCCAGGTTCCCCAGGCCGCGTCTCCACTGATTTGATATACCAGGTTACCCAGGACATAGCGAGAGACCGTTCCCAGTGCGCCAGCGATAGCGAGCAGAATGACTTCAGGCATTCGTGTTGTCTCCGATGTTGTCCGAACACAGACCTGTATTACGCCTTGCCGACCACGCGCAGCAAAGAGCCTTAACCCAAAGCCAGGTAGGAGTCATCAGCCCGGTGAGGCAGTTATGGCGAACTCCATCGCCTGCTGAAAGTATTCGATTCTGTGACATCTAGGAGTTATCAGCCTGCGGAGAGGCAGTTATGGCGAACTCCATCGCCATTCTTGAGGCGCACGAATTATACAACGACAATTAGGGTATCGTCAACTAAAAGCCCAGGATTTGCCTTTCCCTGCAGGCTGCGTCACAATTCCCCCGGCAACCCGGAGGAAAACCGCTTTATGTCAACGTTGCATGGAGAAGGGGTAGGGACATGGCAGTGCCATGTCGCTGCAAAACGGATCGTGCTCCTCACGCTGGCTGTTCTGCTCCTCGCCGCCTGCAACACCGGCTCAGCGCCTACGCCAACCCCGGTTAGCGTGAACGCCCTCGTCGAAGAGGCCAGCCAGGTCCTGAGCCAAGCGAAGAGTTTCCGTGTCATCATCGAGCGGGCGGGCGCGCCGGTTTACATCGACACTGCCGACACCACCGGGATCATCGAATTCATGCGCGCGGAGGCGGAGTACGCCTCGCCTGACCGCATTCACGCGGACGTGAAGATCAAAATCGGTGGGCTGGTGGCGCAGGGCAATTTCATCGCCATCGGGGCCGACCAGTACCTTTCCAACCCGACCCTCACCGGCGGGCGCTGGCTGCTGTATACATTCATACCGGGGCTGGACCCCGCCGCCATCCTCGCCGAGAACGGCGGCCTGCAAACCGCGCTGCGCTCGGTGCGAGAACTGCAACTCGTCGGCGTGGAGGATGTGGACCGGGTGCGCGCGTATCACATACGCGGCGTCGGCGACGGGCGCGACGTGAGCGCGCTCACGCTGGGGCTGATCGGCGGGTACAACGTGAACGTGGACGCCTGGATCAGCGTCGATGGCCTGCGCGTGATCCGCGTCGAGGTGGAGGAGCCAAACCGCCCGCTCCCTGAAGGCCGGACCGAGCCGCCGTCGTGGGTCATTGAGCTTTACGACTACAACGCGCCGGTTGAGGTTGAAACCCCGACCGATTTCGCCATCCCGGAGCCAACCGCGACCCCGACGCCGCCGGTCGCGCCGCCGCAACCCGCGCCCGGCGGGTCATCGAGCTAACCCGCAGAGCATAAGCATGGTGTCCAATCGCCGTCGCTGGTCCATCCTGGCGCTCGTCAGCCTGCCCGTGTTCATTGGCGCGCTGGACCTGACCATCATCTCGGCGGTGCTGCCGTCGATTGTGCTCGACCTGGAAATCCCGCTCGAAACCAGCCTGGACGACGCGGCCTGGGCCGTCAGCGGGTACCTGATGGCCTACGCGATCACCATGAGCTTCATGGGGCGCGTCTCCGACCTGATCGGTCGGCGCAAGGTTTACCTGCTGTGCCTGGCAATTTTTATCGCCGGCTCGTGGCTGGTGGCGGTGTCCAGCCAGGGTCCGACCGACCTGCTCACACAACTTGCGCGCGCGATGGGCGCGCGCCCGGACCGCTCCGGCGTGGCGCTGGCGGCGCTGGTGATCGGGCGGGTGATCCAGGCCGTCGGCGCGGGCGCGATGGTGCCGATCACGATGGCGTTGGTGGGCGACCTCTTCCCGCCGGGGCAGCGCGCGCAGCCGCTTGGCGTGGTGGCGGCGGTGGACACCGCCGGCTGGGTGTTGGGGCACCTCTACGGCGGCGTGATGATTAAGTGGTTCAGCGATCTGCGCGCAGCAGGGCAGATGCAGTCGCCGTTCTTCGACTGGCAGATCTTGTTCCTGCTGAATATCCCGATCGGGTTGATCGCGTTCGCGGCGACGCGGCGGGCCTTGCGCGACGTGCCGCAACCCCTCGACACGGGCCGCTTTGATGTGATCGGCGCGGCGCTGCTGACAACAGCACACCTGTGTCTGATCCTCGGCCTGGGCGCGAACGTGGACACGACAAGCTTAGCGCTCACCCTAGAGGAAATGAGTCAACCGCCGCCCTACGCCGGGCCGATATTAGCGGCGAGCGCGGTCTTCCTGTTGCTGTTTATCGGGTGGGAGCTGCGCGTCCGCGACCCGCTCCACAACCTGCGGCTGTTCCGGCAACGGCTGTATGCGGCGGCGGCGGGGACGAACCTGTTCGTCGGCTTCGCGCTGATGATCGGCCTGGTGTCGGTGCCGATCCTCATCAACGTGCGCCAGGAGAGCTTCGCGTTCATCGACCAGGCGGCGTTTGAGGCAGGCGTGTTGCTCTCCGCGCTCACCGTGCCGATGGCGCTTGCGGCGATCCCTGGCGGCTGGCTGGCGGCGCGCTTCGGCTACCGCGCGCCGGTGGCCGGCGGGCTGGCGCTGGCGGTGGTCGGCTTCGCGCTGATGGGTTTCACATGGACCGGGAACACGCCCTATCTGGAGATGGCTTTCCACCTGGCGATGAGCGGAATCGGCGTGGGGTTGACCTTCTCGCCGATCAGCGCGGCAGCGGTGAACACCGCGCCGCCGGACGAGCGCGGTTCAGTATCGGCGCTGGTTATCATCATCCGGCTGGTGGGCATGACCGCGAGTCTTTCGGCGTTGACCACGTACTCGTTGCGGCGGCTCACCGTGTTGATCGCCGCCGCCACCGGCAACCCAACCCTGGACTTCAACGCCGCCACGGAAGCCGTGTTTGCGTCCACCGTGCGGGTGGTGCAGGAGGTGATGCTGATCGGCGCGGTGGTATGCCTGCTGGCGCTGGTCCCGGCGGTGTGGATGGGGCCGCGTTCGGTGCGGGAGACAGAGGCCGAAAGCGAGCCAGCGGCGGAGGGCTAGAGACCGTTTCACGGTCGAGATAGCCACCCTACTGCTGGGTTTTCGGCCATCGTGTCAAACCACCCACAAAGACGAGCACAGCGCCAATAGCGGTGGTATATAGGCCGATGCCTACGCTGGCATATACGAGCGAGTCTTCGCTCATATTGGCGACAGCTCCGCTGACGTCGGCTATATCGAAGATGACAATGGCACCTGCGATTAAACCAAGCAATGACGAGGCCCAGCTTAGGCGTTTACCTGGTTTGGCCTTAGTGAATAATGCACCCAAGCCAACTAAGAGACCGATAATCAGAGTGAAGACCCCATCGCCTTCCACACCACTTTTGCTTACTGAAACGAAGGCCGCGGACGCCGTGACCCACGGCAGTAACGAGCCGACAACAAGCGCGGCGGCTCCAAGCAGGAGAGCGACCCGACCGCCCGACCATTGTTGTACTGTTTGTTGTGCCGGGGCCTGTCGCTGGGGCAGCGCGAGTGGTTCTAGGCTCCAACTTTCAGGGCTGTATTGGACCTTGAAGCCAGTCCCACACTGTGTACAGACCACAGTTGTCTGCCCTTTCTGAAGTGAGATAGGCGCACCACAGACCGTGCAATGGCCGCTAAGCATAGAGCACCTCCATTGTTGAACCCATCACCCTGAGTTTATCATAGAGTGCATAACAAACGTATAACAAGGAAGTGATTCAAGCTTTTGAGCCAACGACCGCGGTGCGTGTGGCGCTGGTCGTGTTGGCGGGCACCTCACCCCCCGTCCCCCACTCCGCTTGCGGGGGGGGGGTGGCGAGCCCCAGG
>DAOTXU010000428.1:0-2256 GCA_034435135.1 Anaerolineae bacterium
CTCGTGGAGAGGGGGAGTCAGAATGTCTTTAAGTCTCCTCTCCACGTGTGGAGAGGGGACTGCGCTGCCTGCCCGGCGCAAGCCGGGAAGCGCGAGGGGTGAGGTCAAGTGGTCGCACAAGAAGTTGCCCCCGACGTTGCTACACTTCGGCAGGTTTTTTTGGCGCGAAGAAGCGCTCACCCCTCAGCCGGCGGCGCGACGCGGGCCGTGGCCGCCTCCATGAGCGCCTGGAGGCGCGGAACCATGCGCGCCGGGTCGGGGTGCAGCCCATCGATGAGCAGCGCGCTCTCGTAAAGCTGCTCGACCACCGTGTCGATGAGCGGCGCGTCAGGCGTGGCGTTCAGCATCGCCGCCAGGTTGCGGATGATCGCATGGCGCGGGTTGAGTTCCATGATCTTCTTGGGCGCCTCGTAATCGTGCTCCAGCAGCCGATAGACGCGGTGCACGTCCCGACCGGGCGCGTCCTCCGGGGAAACCAGCCGCCCCGGGCTGTCAGTGAGCACCCTGCTCGCGCGCACCTCCAGCACGCGCTCGCCGAGCGTTTTAGCGAACCGCGCGCGCACCGCCTCAAAGTCGCCCTCCGGCAGGGGTTCGGCCTCCGTCGCGGCGGGGACCGGCTCGCCCACGTCGCTCAAGTCCAGCCCGGCGTCGTCGATGTTGCGCAATCGAAAGCCCTCGTACTCCGGCACGCCCATCACCATGAAGCTGTCGATGGGATCGACCAGGTACAGCACCTCGATCCCGCGCTGGCGGAAGGGGTCGAGGTGGGGGCTGCGCGCGACCGAGGCCAGGTCATCGCCGAGCACATAGTAGATTTCGCGCTGCTTCTTCGCAAAGCGGGCCACGTACCCCGCCAGCGAGGTCAGTTTATCCGCCTCCCTTTCGGCTCCCACCGCGCGGCTCGAATAGAAGCGCAGCAGCGGGAGCAGCGCGGCGCGGTCGCCCGGCGCGATAGCGACACCCTGCTTGAGGAACGGCCCGAACTTGCGCCAGATCGTCGCGTAGCGCTCCGGGTCCTTGTCCGCGATCTCGGCCAGCTCGCTCAGCACCTTGTGGGTGAGGGTATGCTTGAGGCGGGCCATCTCCCGGTTGGCCTGGAAGCTCTCGCGGCTCACGTTAAGCGGCAGGTCCTCGCTATCGACAACGCCGTGCACGAAGTTCAGATATTCGGGCAGCAGGTCGGTGCAATAGTCCTGGATCAACACCTTGCGCGCGTAGAGTTTGAGGCCCCGCTCGCGGCGTGGGCTGAGAAAGCCCCGCTCCGGTGAGGCGGGGATGAACAGCAGCGCGTAGAACTGGAGCGGCGCGTCGGCGCTCATGTGAACCCGCAGCAACGGCGGCTCGGCTTCGAGCGTGAATTGCCGGTAGAAGGCGGTGTAGTCCTCGTCGGCCAGGTCGCGCGCGGGCCGCCGCCAGAGCGCGGTGCGCTGGTTGATGGCGTCGCCGTCCAGATAGATGGGGAACGCCACATAATCGGAGTGCGTGCGCACAACCTCGCGCAGCTTCCACGGTTCCAGGAACTCTTTCGCGTCGTCCTTGAGCTTGAGGGTGATGTCCGTGCCGCGCGTGGCCTTCTCGGCGGGGCGAAGTGTATACGTATCGCTGCCGCGCGAGACCCACGCCCATGCAGGCGCGTCCTTGCGGTGCGAGCGCGAGACGACCGTCACCTCGTCGGCGACCATGAACACCGAGTAGAAACCCACGCCGAACTGCCCGATGATGTCACCCGCAGACGGCCCGCCCTCGCCTTCGCGCGTCTTTTTGAGCTGTTCCATAAAGGCCTGCACACCGCTGTGCGCGATCACGCCCAGGTTCTCGATCAGCTCCTCGCGCGTCATGCCCACGCCCGTGTCCGACACGGTAAGCGCGCCGGCGTCCTTATCGACGTTGAGGCGGATGGCGAGTTCGGCGTCGGAGTCGAGCACCTCGCGGTTGGTGAGCATCTCGAACTGAATCCGGTTAAGCGCGTCGGAAGCGTTGGAGATCAGCTCGCGCAGGAAAATCTCGCGCCCGGTGTAAAGCGAGCGCGCCAGGATGTGGAGCAGTTGCCTGATTTCCGCTTGGAAGGCGTGTTGCTCTTCACTAGATTGGACGTTTTCCTCTGCCATCGTTTCCCCTCCTGCAAGTAACTACTCAGGCAGGGACGAAGGGCCGCATGAGTAGGGCATCATGCAGGGCCTGGAGGACATTGACACCCTGTTTGCGAACCGTCGAGATGTAGCTGCGGATGTCGCAGAAGATGTTTGCGCCGGAGCG
>DAOTXU010000429.1:0-2900 GCA_034435135.1 Anaerolineae bacterium
GCTTCCCCCTCTCCATTAATGGAGAGGGGGGTCAGGGGGGTGAGGTAAGACAAGCGCCAACATTTTCAGGTCTCGCACAGCCTGACCGATCCGTATCAACGCCCAAGCGGGAGACAGCCGAAAAGGAAATAGCCTCGAATCAGCATAGCGAGGGAGATGTCGCGCCGCACGCTGAGATTCGGGGCGAGGCGCAAAGGGGCTGAGCGTGTACGACTGTGGCTCGCTTGCCGCCTTCACTGCGGCTGTAGACTTAGCCTCCTGTCAGGAATCACTCGCCTTCGCTCTCGGTGATCTCGACCGTCACCAGCGCGTCGCCCAGGTAGGTGGGGTTCTGCTGCGGGTCGCGCGGCGTCAGGCTGAGCGCCACGTCCATCCCCTCAAGCACGCGCCCGAAGATCGTGTAATCGCCGTTCAGTTGGGGTCTCGCTTCATAGGTGATGAAGAACTGACTCCCCCCGGAGTCAGGAGCGCCCGTATTCGCCATCGCCAACAAGCCCGGTTGGTCGAACACCAAGCCATTATCCGTCTCGTCTGGGATGGTGTACCCTGGCCCCCCTGTTCCAGTCCCCGTGGGATCGCCGCCCTGGGCCATGAATCCGCTGATAACACGATGAAACGAGGTGTTGTCGTAAAATCCCTGCCGCGCCAGGAAGACGAAGTTGTTTACTGTAATCGGCGATTCGTCCTCGAGCAAATCGACCACGATGTCGCCCTGTCCGGTGACAAAAGTGGCCCGGTAGTCCTTCCCTGGATCGAGCGCCATCTCAGGCGGCACATTCCATTGCGTCAATTGTTCGGCGGGAATGATGGTCGGTTGTGGGCGACCGGAGGTCGTCTCGCCGCCGGCGGCCTCGGTCTGGCGCACGGCGACGGTTTGCGTGACCGCCGCTACGGCGGTTGCAGTGGCGTTGGCGTTTCGTGTGTCCCGGTCGTTGGCGATCAGGATCAGCGCGACTACGATAATCGCCGCTACCCCGACCACCGCGCCCCCGATCAACAACATCCGCCGCTGACGCTCCTGGCGCTCGCTGCGCTTCATAGCTCGCTGCTTTCTGCTCTTGCTCATCGTTGTTTCGTCCCCCTCAGGGTGCTTGATAGGTCCACGCCCAAAGCGACCGGAAGCGGTCGCTGGGATCGCTCAACAAGCCCACCTGCACGCCTTCCACGCGCTCATCGACGCCGTAAGCATACACCGGATAGTACAGCGGGATCGCGGGCGCGCGTTCAGCGAAGGCCTCCTGGAAGCGATGATACCACGTGACGCGGTTGACTCCGCTGGGGTCGCGGCGCGCCTGCTCCAACGCTTCGCTGATCAGGCTGTCGTTCACCGCGCCGTAGTTCTGGCCGCGCTCGATCTCGCCCTGGTGCCAGAACACGTAAGGGTCAGGGTCGGCCATGCCTGTCAGACTCAGTTCGACTATCGCCGCGTCGAACTGGCGCGCGGTCACGCGCGCCGCCAGCGCCTCGGCGCTGACCGCCTCCACCGTCGCCTGCACGCCGATGGCCCCCCACTGCGCTGCGATCTCCTGCGCCATCGCCGTCATTGCGGGCGTGTCGGTGCACAGGAGCGTGAAGCTGACCGGCTTGGGAACGCGCGACTTCTCAAGCAACGTGCGCGCTTCTTCCAGGTTTTGCTCCGGCCAGCGCACGTCGGACGCCCACGCCCAACTGCCGGGGATCAACGGGCTGTTGGCGAGCATCGCCTGGCCGTCCAGGTGGGCGCGCACAATCGCCTCGCGGTCCAGCGCAGCAGCGAGCGCAGCGCGCAGGCGCTGGTCACGGAAGAGCGGGTCTTGCTCGCGGTGCTGGTAATTGAACAACACAAAACCGACCGCCGGCGCCAGCGACGTGTAGATAGCCAATCCCGGCGTCCCGCTGACCTCCTCAATGCGCGCCGCCGGGATCGCGTCGATGGCGATCACTTCGCCGCGCTGGAAGGCTGCCAGCGCTTCATCGAAGCTGCCGTACAGGTTGAAGACGACTCGCTCCAATGTGTAGCTGTGCGCGCCTTCGCGCTGCGCGTAGGTGGGCGCACGGCGCAACTGCACCGCGGCGATGCGCTCCCCCTCCACGCCGAGGCGCTCAAGCTGGTAGGGGCCGGTCCCCACCGGCGAGAGGTTGAACGGGTGCGTGAGCAGCGCGTCGGGCGGGGCGTTGGCGAGGATGTGCGCCGGCAGCATCCCCAACCGCAGGAAGTCCGGGAAGGAGGCAAGCGGCTGCGTGAGCCGGAAGCGAATGACACGCGCGTCGAGAACTTCGACTTCGACCGTGCGCCAGAACGCGGCAAGTTGGTCCAGGCCCGGCACCCCCTCCCCGAAGCCGGGCGCGCGCAACACGCCGAGCGTGAAGTCCACGTCGGCGCTGGTGAAGGGCGTCCCATCCTGCCAGCGCGCGTCGTCGCGCAGGGTGAAGGTGAACACCGTCGCGTCGCGCGAGGCAGTCCATGCCTCGGCGAGCGCGGGCACGATCTGACCGTACTCGTCGCTCGCCGTCAGCCCCTCGAAGATCAGCGCGGTGATGTCGCGGTCAACCTGGTTGTAGCCGACCAACAGAGGGTTGAGCCTGCGCACCTCCCCGACCAGCGCCTCGGTGAAGAAGCGCGGCCCGCCGCGCTGGGGCGCGGCAACCGCAGCGGTCGCTGTTGGCGTGGGTGCGGCGACCTCTTCAACCACGATCGGTTTGCGCGTCACGATGGTGACGATCAACAGGGCGATGCTTGCCAGCAACACGGCCAGTTGCCAGCGATTGCCACGAGACATGGTTTAACCTTAGGGCGTCTAAAGCAAAGGGTGTCTTGCAGACCCGCAAAACACCCCCCTTATTAATGAACTGATTCAAACTTACGCCAACAGCTAGCCGTGCTAAGGCCTTTCTCTACCTCACCCCCGTCTCCCCAGCGG
>DAOTXU010000430.1:0-3734 GCA_034435135.1 Anaerolineae bacterium
TGTGCGGTGGGACATCATCGGCATGAACCCGAACGCTTCGCTCTCCGGCGGGCGCGCGCGGCTCATCCTCGCGGTGTCGTGTTTCGGCACCGGGACACAAAACATCCAGTTCTTCACTGGCGGTCAGACATATTCCTGCGGGCAGACCATCGTCGATGGAGAAGTGACCTACGACTCGCGCACCGGTCAGGTCACCATTACCGCCGTCGCCGGGACGAACACCTACGTCCAGTGGGTGCTGACCGGCACGGCGACCCGGACCAACTAGGCTCTTTCCGGTTACCGGGTGGTGTTCTCCGCGCCGCCGTCCAGAGTGACGGTGGCCGGAGAACTTTCATTTCCCTTTAAGCTTTGCCGGGTAAGAGGCATAGCGGAAAAAGTATCTATACGGCGATGGTTCTCGCCTGACATTACCAGACTGGAGGGAGATACGTGCCACGATCCGACAGGTATGTCCTGGCGGCGGTTCTGCTGGCGCTGTTGATCCTCGCCTCAGGATGCAGCCTGCTAGGGGGGATGCAACGGGTAGCCCAGCCGGAGCCGACTGCCGAGCCGACGGTCGCGCAGATTCCGGGCCGCCCCGGCGCGCCCGCGCCGGTTGACGGCGACTTCCGCGCCGACCCCGCCAGCGTGGCGGCGGCGACCGGTCGCCCGCAGTTGATCGAGTTCTTCGCGTTCTGGTGACCGACCTGCCGCGCGATGAAGCCTGTCGTGCACAGGCTCGAAGCTGAGTACTGGGGCAAGATCGATTTTGTCTATCTGGACCGCGACGACCCCGCCAACCGCGACCTGATGAGCCGCTACGAGTTCAGATACCAACCCTACTTCGTGTTCATCGAACCCGACGGCACAGAGATTCAGAATTGGTTCGGCACCCCGACGGAGGCGGATTTCAAAGCCGCGTTTGACTCCTACCTCGCCGAGCACGGCGGTTAGCCGTCTACAGGTCTCCAACCTGTGAACGAGAAGGCCTCGCCGCCAACGCGCGGCGAGGTTCTTTTTGTGTTTGCCGGCGCTCGCTGTATGCTCCATGAATGCACGAACAGCGATTGCGCCAGGTAAGGAGTTCGATGTGAAACAGGTGATCCTGCTCACCGGGCCAAAAGGCGTCGGGAAGAGCACTGTGTGCGGGAGCGTGGTGGCGCTGGCGCGCGCGGCGGGGGTGCGCGCGGCGGGCGTGATCTCGCCGCCGGAGATTACGCCTGACGGCGATAAGGTCGGCATTTGGGTCGCGGATGTCGTCACCGGCGAGCGGCGGCGGCTGGCAGTGGCGACGCACCTGCGCCGGGGCGCGGCGGTCGAGACCACGCACTGGTCTTTCAACGAGGACGTATTGCAGTGGGGCGCAGAGGTCATCGCGCGGGCGACGCCGTGCGACCTGCTGCTGCTCGACGAACTGGGGTCGCTAGAACTGGAGCGCGGCCAGGGCTGGACGGTTGCGTTCGATGTGCTCCGTGACGGCGCTTATCGCTGGGCGCTGGCAGCAATCCGCCCAGGGCTGTTGGCGGCGTTGCGCGCACGCATTTTAGGACCGTCGGTAGAAGAAATGGCCGTAACCGAGGCTAGCCGTGACGCGCTGCCCGGTCAGATCGCGGGGCGGCTGTGGGGTCGCGCGCCAGACGATTCCTCTTTTTTGATATGACCGGGTCCGGGGTTCGCTCCAAAACTCAGCCCAGCGCCGAAGCTCTCGGCCAGCCTGGCGCCCATCGTGCCCCACGCCGCGTTTCTGCGTCCATCGCCTTCCCCCTTCGGCTCCTGTGTTGTTGATTCCTTTGAGGTAACGTTAAAATAGAGTAAAATAGAAGCGTCTCAGATCAAGACCGACCGGCTAGGGAGTGTTGGGTAGGCGGCATGAGCGACTCACACATTGGGACCCGTTTTCTTGATTTCCTGGTCGCGTACAACCACGACCTGCGCACCCCGCTGAACTCAGTGATCGGCTTTTCGCGCGTCATCCTCAAAGGGATCGATGGCCCGATCAACGACATTCAGGCCGAAGACCTGAAGTCGATCCACGATGGCGGGCTGAGCTTGCTTGCCATGTTGAACGAAGTGATCGACATGGCGAAGCTCGAAAGGGGCCGCCTTGAGCTGACGCCCAGGCGCCTGGACAACCTGACCGAAATCTTTGAGGACACGGTCAGCAAAGTGGAACCGTTGATCGAGGGCAAGCCGGTGACGTTTCAGACTGACCTGCCCGCCGACCTGCCCTCGCTCTGGGCCGACGACACCCGCATCCGGCAGATTATTCATAACCTGGTGAGCTTCTGCGCGCGCAACACCCCCGCCGGGGTGATCTCCTTGCGCGCCGCCACCCTGGACGATGCCATGCTGATCACGGTCGAAGACACCGGCAACGGCTGGTCGCCGGAGGAGACGGCGGCTTTGCTCAAGCCTTATCGACCGCCGGCGGAGGTGCATCACATCGGAGGGACCGGCCTGAGTCTGGCGATTGCGTGTCGGCTCGCCGAGCTACAGGGCGGTTCACTCGCGGTGGAAAGCCAGATTGGCCGGGGGACGCGGTTTTCGTTGATGCTGCCGCTCCACGCGCCGCCGGGTGCTGAGGTTTCCGGTGAAAACGAAGCGAGGTAGCGCATCCCGAAGGTGGTGTTTCGTCTGCGACGGGTTGCAATCGACAAAGCCGGCGATTTGGTGATATATTATACAAAAATGTCGCTGTGGGCGTGGCCGAGAGAGCGTTATGGCTGACGAGAACACGCATCTCAAAGGCGCAGAGAGTGAAAATCAACCTGAGGCCGCCGACCGCGCGCTAAAAGTCGAGGTCTCGGCCGGCGTTGTTTCGCACGAGGGCCAGCAACGCCGAAGCAACGAAGACAGTGTGATCGCGCTCGACCTGGGCGCGCCGGGCAAGCCGGAAGGTCTGCAACTCTACGCTGTCGCGGACGGCGCGGGCGGTATGGCCGCCGGTGAACTGGCGAGCCGGCTGACGGTGCGCGCCGTCAAGCATTCGCTGGCCGGCTCGGTCGCTGACGCAGTGCCGGGCGCATCCGATGACCCTTACGCCGAGTGGTTGGCGGCGGCGGTGCGCGCGGCGAATTTCCTGGTGCATCTCCAGGCCGATAAAGACCGGCAGCGCATGGCCTCCACGCTGGTGATGGCCCTGATCGAGGGCGACCAGGTTCACATTGCCAGCGTCGGGGACAGCCGCGCCTATCTGGTGGACGAATACGGGCTGCGGCAGATCACGCGCGATCATTCGGCGGCGCAGGAGTTGCTCAGCGCCGGGCTGATTACGACCGACCAGGTGAAGGATCACCCGTTTGGGCATGTGCTCACGCGGGCGATTGGGCCAGAAGAGGATGTGGAGCCGGACCTGTTCACCGAGCAGGTGCATTCCGGCGACCGGGTACTTCTGTGCACCGACGGGTTGACCAATATGGTGTCCGAAGAGGAAATCTGGCGCATTGTCCGCAACGCGCCAGACTCCCAGACCGCCGCACAAGAGTTGATCGATGCCGCCAACCGCGCCGGCGGCAAGGACAATATCACTGCCGTCGTGGTCGAGATTCGCCACACCGAGCAGCCTTAAAAGCAGCCGGCTTGAGAAAGAAGCTACCCAAAAGCTCCGGGCTTTTTGGGTAGCTTCTTTTTTGGGTGGCCTCCCGCTTGGGTGTTGATACGGATCCAGTCAGGCTTTGCGAGGCCTGAAAATGTTTGCGCTTGTCTTACCTCACCCCCCTGACCCCCCTCTCCATTAATGGAGAGGGGGAAGC
>DAOTXU010000431.1:0-4583 GCA_034435135.1 Anaerolineae bacterium
GAGCGTCCATTCATGGAACACCACGCGCGTCTTTTAGCCTGTTCAACCCCTCTGTGGGTGGGACAAGGGGCTTAAGCCCCTTGTCCTGTTTCCAAATGGGACGGTTGCGCTGGACCACGCCATTTTGTGGAGCTACCTTATCAACAGGATTGTACCAATCATGCGGATTGTTGCAGTCAAAAAACGAGAAGCGCTTGCTTCAGGTGAGGGACAGGTTATACTCCCCGATGGGCGAGAAAGAGGACATGGTGTGCCTGCGCCGGCTGTTCTAGACAGATATGCTTTAATGTTAAGGTAATGTGGATGGCATATCCCCCGTATTCCCGCAATATCCAGCGCCGGGTCGTCATCCAGGCGACCGGGTTGAGCAAAGACCTCCCCCTGGGCAAAGTAACCATCCACGCCGTGTGCGGCGTGGATTTGCAGATTTACGCCGGCGAGATGGTCGCCATTGTCGGGCCGTCGGGCAGCGGCAAATCGACCCTGCTCGGCCTGATCGGCGGCCTCGACAGCCCCACCAGCGGGCGCATCGAGATCGCCGGCGTGGACATCACCCGGATGAGTGAGGGGCAACTGGCCGAGATTCGCAACGAGAAGATTGGCTTCGTCTTCCAGTTTTTTAACCTCATCCCCTCGCTCACGGCCATCGAGAACGTGGCGCTGCCCATCCAGTTCGCGCGTAAGTCGAAGTTTAACCCGACGAAGCGCGCGCGCGAACTGCTGAAGATGCTCGGCCTGGGCGACCGGCTCAACCACCGCCCGACCGAGCTTTCCGGCGGCGAGCAGCAGCGCGTCGCCATCGCGCGCGCGCTTGCCAACGACCCGCCTATCCTGCTCGCCGACGAGCCAACTGGCAACCTGGACACCGCCTCCGGCGCGGTGGTGATGCAGGCGTTCAGAACCATCCGCGACCAGATCGGCACGACGATTGTGGTGGTGACGCACGACATGGACGTCGCGCGGCAGATGGAGCGCGTGCTCACCCTGGTGGATGGCAGGCTCGTGGACGGCTACCGGCCAGCGGGGAGCGCCTACTGATGAAACGGCTTCGTTTCTACTTCGGGCACGCGCGGCGTGACATGGGGCGCAACCGCCGCCTGACGCTCTTCGCGCTGTTTTCGGTGGCGGTGGGCGTGGCGACGGTGGTGGGCTTGCGGATGCTCAGCCTGATGGTCATCGACACGCTCACCAGCAACGCGCAGGCGGTCAACCGGGGCGACATCCTGCTCACGCCGCGTAACGCCTTCTTCAACTTCGACATCGGCGTGCTGGTCGGGGCGGATAACACCGCCGGTCGGTCGTTCAGCGACGAGACGGTCCAGCAAGTTTACACCTGGGCCGAAGCGCGCGGCGTGCAGGTGACGAAGGCGCTCGGCAACAACCTGATGTTGGCGTCGATGGTGCGCGACGGGCGGCCCGGCGCGCCGCGCATCATCCAGTCGTTCTTCGTCGAGCCGGAGCTTTTCCCCTTCTACGATGTCATCCTGGCGGAGGAGCCGGCAGGAGTCCCCCTCGCCGAGCTGCTGCAAAGCCCCAACGACATCGTGATTGGGCGCAACCTGGCCGACGTGCTCGGCGCAAAGGTGGGCGACCAGATTCGCGCCGGGTCTGCGCGCGAACTGTTCATCGTGCGCGGAATCGCGCCCACGACGAGCCAGGGCGGCTTCCGCAACTTCTTTGCCATCCTGCTGGGGTTTGCCTTCTTCGATTACGACGCCATCCCGCAATTTGGCACCGAATCGAACCCCAGCGAGCTTTACCTGAAACTGCCCGATCCCTCGCGGGTGGACGACATCGACCACGAGGTACGCACGCTGATTGGCGTCAACAACTCGTCAAGCCTGACGACGACGGAATGGCTGCAAGCCAGCGAGATCGGCTCCGAAGTTCTCACCCGGATGGTGCTGGTGCTGAGCCTGGGGTCGCTGCTGATCGGCGGGATCGGCATCATCAACACGATGCTGGTGCTGGTGAGCCGGCGCACGCTGGAGGTGGCCGTGCTCAAGACGGTCGGCCTCAAGGGGCGGCAAATCACGACGCTGTTCCTGGTCGAGGCGTTGATGCTGGGCATCCTGGGCAGCGTGTTGGGCGTGTTCGTGGGCATGGGGCTGAGCCTCTACCTGCGCGGGTTAGGCGAGATGATCGCCGCGCGGGCCATCGTCTGGCGGCCTCACCTTGACCCAATCGTGATCGGCGCGGCTCTGGGCGTGATTATCACCACCGTGTTCGGCTTCCTGCCCACGCTGGCAGCAGGCCAGGTGCGCCCGGCGACGGTGCTGCGCCCCACCGACCTACCCATTCCGCGCGCGGGTAAGCTGCGCTCGTTGTTCGCGCTGCTGGTGCTGGTCGTGGCGCTGGGGGCGATCGTGGGGCAGATTTTGAACCTCGGCGCGGCTTTGAGCGACGACTGGTTTGCCGGGGGGGGCCGCAGGGCGGTCTTTAACTCGATGAACGCCCTCGCCACCGGCGGGGATCCGGCGCCTCTCTTGACCAATTTTCTGGTAGGGAGCGCGCTGGTATTGGGGACGCTGCTCTTCCTGGGCATCCTTGTCGGCCTGCTGTGGATTCTGGTGTGGCTGTTGGGGCGGCTGCCCAGCTTCGGCAATGTGGACCTGAAGCTGTCGATCCGCGCGCTGCGCGGCCACCGCACCCGCAACGCGAGCACGATGCTGGCGCTCATCATCGGCATGGCCTCGCTGAGCGTGATCGTGCTCATCACCGGCACGGTGTCGAACATCCTGCAAAAGCAGCTCTCCGACGCCGTGGGCGGCAACGTGGCGGTCGTATCGTTCAATCCGTTCGCGCAACAGGGAATCTTCAGCCGGCTGGATGCAGCCGAAGGTGTAAACGGCTATGTGCGGCTTGATCCTTTCAAACGGTTTGAGGTGGCAGCGATCAACGGCCAGACTGACCTTTCGGCCCTGGATCGCGTGGTCGATCGACAGGGCATGGCGTGGCGGGCGCGGTATGACCTGGAACGCATCCACCGGGTGACGTTTGGAGGCAACCCGCCGCTGCCGGAGTTGATCGAAGGCGAGCCGCTGACCGCTGCGAACCAGGACCAGCCGCTGATCGTCATCCCCGGAACCGAGGCCGTGCTTGCGGTGGGCTTGCACCCCGGCGACGAGTTGACCTATCGCTCCGGGGACGGAAGCGAGTTCACGCTGACCATCGCCGGCATCATGAAGGCCTCCGGGGACGACGAGTTGGACTTCAGCTTGTTGGGCAGCGCGCCCTACGCGCCGGCTGAATTCGTACCCTCGCGCCAGGACGCCTCCTCTTTCCTTATGATGACCTTCGCCGATGTGCAGGACGAGCACGTCAACGACGTGCTCGCCGACCTGGGGAGCATCCTCGGCACACTGCCGTTCGACCTGCGCCTGATCGACTCGCTCATCAGCCGCATCCTCGACCAGATGGTCGCGCTTCCGCTGCTGGCGTCGATCCTGTCGCTGTTCGCGGGCGCGGTGATTATCGCCAACACGGTGGCGCTGGCGACGCTGGAACGCCGCCGCGAGATCGGCATCATGAAGGCGCTGGGGCTGAAGGGGCGGCGGGTGCTGGGGCTGCTGCTCCTGGAAAACCTGATTATCGGCCTGGTGAGCGGGCTGATCGGCGTGGCGGTGGGCGTGGTCCCGGCCATCGGGTTGAGCGCCAGCCTGACCGAAGGGCTGCTCACGCTCACGCTGCCCATCCCGTCGATCATCGGCCTGATCGTGCTGGCGCTGCTGGTCGTGGCGGCGGCGACGCTGGTCACGGCGCTGGGCGCGGCGCGGCAGAAGCCGCTCACCGTGTTGCGGTATGAGTAGGTTGAGGAGACGAGGCCATGAAAGGGCGCTACTGGACAGGCTTACTGGGCGCGCTGGTGGTGCTAATGATCAGCGCGTGCGCGAACTTGTTTCTGCCGATTATCGGCGGGCTGCTCGCGCTGTTGGTGACGGTCATCGGCGGGGCGCTCGTGGGCTACGCGGTGACGCGAGTGGACGAGGAGGTCAAAGCCAACCCCGCCACGGCCACCAACGCCGGCGCAGTCGCCGGTTTGATTATGGGCCTGGGCGCGGCGGCGGGGGTCATCATCGGGGCGTTGCTGCTGGGCGCGCTGTTGGCGATGAGCACGGAATTCTTCGGCCCCGAGTTCGAGCAGACATGGCGTCGTATGCTCCAGGACATGGAAGGATACGAAGCCTGGATGAGCGGGACCTCCTTCGACTCGGTGATGGGGCTGGTGACGACCGTATCGGTGATGTTCGGCCTGTGCCTCGGTGTGATGGGCGTGGCGCTGACGACCGGCGCAGCCGCGCTGACGGCGCGTCTCGCCGCTCCAAGCGCGCCGCCTGCCCGGAACGGGTCGCTGCCGGCCTGGGGCCAGACGCCGAGTGCGCCGGCTCAGCCGCCTCCCAGTTCATCCGAACCCGATGACTCCGAAGGCTCAGGTTAAGCTTTTCCTCACGACAACGCCGCTCAGGCTGTCTCCCGCTTGGGCGTTGATACGGATCGGTCAGGCTGTGCGAGACCTGAAAATGTTGGCGCTTGTCTTACCTCACCCCCCTGACCCCCTCTCCATTAATGGAGAGGGGGGAAGC
>DAOTXU010000432.1:0-10885 GCA_034435135.1 Anaerolineae bacterium
CGGGGGCTATAGTCCGGCGCAGCCGGGGTGAGGTAAAACCATCGAACAACTGTCCGATGTCCGGTAGCTAGCCTGCTACGTGCAAACCACGCTATAATTGATACAGGTAAGTGAGTTACTGGGCCTTAGATGATGATTACCCCCGACGGCAAGGAGTGTCCGCATTACTTCGAAGACTTCCACCGTGGCCGCAGCCGACAGGAGTGCCGGCTGATCGCCGCCAACCCCGACTCCAAACCCTGGCGGCCTAAGGACTGCTCACGCTGCCCGGTGCCCGACATCCTGCGCGCCAACGCCAGCGAGGATATGGAACTGAGGGCGCGGGTCAATACCGGCATTCTCGGCATCATCGGCGTCCGGGTGGAGGTCGAGGCGTTCTGCCGCAAGCACAACATCCGCATCCAGGACCCCTATGTCGGTTGCCGGGAGTGCAACGCCGAAATCCCTGGCCTCGCCGAAATCCTGAACGCGCTGGACGAGGATGCCGATTAAGCTGGTCCTGCTCGACCTGGACGACACCCTGCTGGGCGGCAGCATGGCTGCGCTCTGGTCGGATTACTTCCCCCTGATAGACCAGTGGATGTCTGAGCGGCTGGGCCTGCCGAACTTCCTGCCGCGCCTGCTCATTGCCACCGACTACATGCTGAAGACAACCGATCCGCTTCTCACCAATCAAGAACGGTTTCTGCAGGCGTTCCTCGATGGTCTTGGTCTGGACGAGGCCACCGTGATGGCCGCGTTTGACGAATTCTACGCCACGCAGTACCCGCACCTGGAGAGCACCGTCACGCGCCTGCCGGCGGCGCGCCCGCTGGTCGCGTGGCTGCTCGCGCACGGCCACTGCGTCGTCATCGCCACCAACCCGCTTTTCCCGCGCGCCGCCATCGAGCAACGGTTAGCGTGGGCGGGCATCCCGGCGGACGAGTTCGACTACGCGCTCGTGACGACGCTGGAGAACATGCATGATGTCAAGCCGCACCGCGCCTACTTTGAGGAAGTCCTGGCCCGCACCGGCCACGCGCCGGGCGAGGCGATCATGGTCGGCGACAGCCTGGAGCACGACCTGCCCGCCGTAGACGCAGGGTTGCACTTCTACTGGATACGCACGCCCGGCAACGGCAGCCAGGAGCCGCCCACCGTCCCCATCGCCGGCGCGGGCACGCTCGATGACTTCGCGCGGCAGGTCTGCGATGAGGGGTGGCTGGATACGCTCGGCTGAAGAACGAAGCGTTTCGGCTCCTGGATGAAGAACCCGGAACCCGTTAGCCCGCCGGATTAGTCCACACCATCCAGAATCAGCACCGCGTCTTCCCAATACGGCGGCGTCGAGAACCACTGCGTGGTCCACGTCGGGAAGGTGTTCCCCGGAACGCGGTTGCCGGTTTCATACACCCCCACTTCCCGCATTTGGCCGTTTTGCGGGTTGACCCACGTCGCTTTCACGCGGCGCGTGGCGATCCGGTCGATGGCGATCAGCGCGTGGCACTGGCTGCTGAGATAGAGCATCGCCCAACTTCGGTCGATGGCGCGGATTGCCGCGTTGAGGGTGCGTTCCGCGCTGACGCCGCTGGCGAAGAGACCCTGGTCCGGGATCGCCTGCTGCCAGGGGCGCGAGTTGGCTATCGCCTTGAAGTGCGTCATGTGGCCTGCGCCGGGCGTGTCGAAGGTGTTGGTCCAACCCGGCTCCATGCGCCACATCTGGTTTTGCCCGTAGGTGAAGAACCCGCCCGCCATAAACGCCCACCACGCCTGCCGGCGCACGATCAGCGGCGTGATCGGCCCCATGGGGTACTCCGGCCCGTTCTCGTAAGCCGGCTCGCCGAGCACGACCGGTTTGACGGGGAGCAACATCCGGTCGGCGACGACGGCAGGATGGATTTTCGTCCACTCGGTCCAGGTCTGGATCATGTTAAAGTCGAGCCAGTCCTCCTCGTGGAAGTAATAGGAGGACGAGTGCCAGCCGCAGGGGTGGAAGGTAATCAGGTGCGCGCCGCCGTCGCCGTCGCGCAAGCCGCGCGCCAGCGCGCGGTACACCCCCTCAAAGCCGACCGGTTCGCGGTCGCCGCCGTTGACCCAAACGATGTTAGGCTGATTCTTGTACCTGGAACCCACCCACTTGCCGTAGGCGTAGGCGTTTTCCGCGTTGAATATCCGGGCTTCGTTGATGTTATATCCCCAGGTCGGCAGCACGCCGACGATCAGCCCCTGCTCCTGCGCATACCGGAGCAGGTAATCGACGTGCTCGAAAAAAGCCGCATTTGGCTCGGCAGGGCTGTCCTTCCAGGGCAAGTGGCCGGCATAGTTCGCTCCTGGCGGCGTGCCCTCAAGGCTTATGGCCGGGTTCGGATCGCCCCACGCCAGCACACCCTGGATAACCGTGAAGCCCTTCTGCGCCCGGTTCGTCAAATACTTCTCGGCGGCCTCTTTAGGGTAGCTCGTGAACAAGGGCCAGGCGGTGTCGCCCAGCCAGAAGAACGGGTTTCCAGTCGCGTCAACGAAATAGCGCCCGTTCGCGCTGACCCGAATCGGGCTTTGCACGGGATGATTGGACATATCTTTCTCCTAATCGGTCTGAGGAGAGCGACGCGCACGCTGGGCTAAGCTTTCTTCCCGCGTATCTCCCACAAAATAATCTCCGGCGGACAGAGCATCCGCACGCGCGGCGCGGAGGCGCCCTCCATGCCGATGCCGCGCGTCACGTAGAGCGTGGTTGGTCCCAGGTTGTAGCGGCCCATCGCGTAGGTGCGCCAGAACTCGCTGCTGGTCACCACCGGGCCGATCAACGGCAGGCGGATTTGCCCGCCGTGCGTGTGGCCGGCCAGGTACAGGTCGTAGCCGAGTTCACCCGCCTCCGGCGCGAGGTCAGGCGAGTGGTACAACAGCAACCGGAATGTCCCGTTGGGCAGGGCGGCGGTCAACTGGCGCAGCCGGGGGATGTCCGCTTCGCGCTCGTGCGTGGTGGACATGCCCAGCACCGTGAGCGGCCCGGCGTCCGTTTCCAGCAGGACCGCCTCGTCGCGCAGCCAGCGGATGTTGTCCATGTCCTTCAGGAATTCGGCGATCATCTCCTCACTCTCGACCAGCGGGCTGCCCGACACCGCGTACACCCCCAGCGGCGCTTTCCACTCGCTGATCACGCGCCGGATGTGTTCGCGCGCCAGCGCGAAGTTTGGGTGCAGCAGGCTGATGTAATCGCCCGAAAACACGATCACATCCGGGGCGAGGGCCTGCACCAGCCGGTTAAGCTCCTGCTCGCGCGGGCTGATTTGTTCCATGTGCAGGTCGCCCAGGTGCAACAGCCGCACGGGCGGCGCGTCGGGGTCGAGCTTGGAGGTTTCGAGCGTCTGATAGGTCACGCCGAGCTGGAACGGTTCGACCCACAGCGCGTAGAGGCTCACCGCGGTAATCAGCAAGTTGAGGATGACCGGAATGGCAAGTTGAGGCCACAGCAGGCCAAAGACCACCATCGGCGCAGCGCGCACCACTGCCAGCGAGATCAATGGCGGCTTGGGCGGGCCGAAACTGCGTCGCATCCGAGGGAGGAGAAGGAGGCTCACCCAGTCGGCCAGGGTGACGATCAACTGGAAGAGGGCCGCCGCTGGTGCAAGGCTCACCGGCCACGCGACATAGACCGTCAGCGCCAGCCCCAGCAGAAACCCTAACGCCGCCCAGTCCGGTAGGCGCTCCAGATGCAGGAGCCACTTCAGCGGGCCGAACATCGGCTCATAGGTGCTTTTCATGGTCGATCTTACCTGTCCCGGCCTCACAAAACGTGAGACCCCCCCTGGGAACATACCGGATCAGGCGGGAGTATAGCGTGAAACCGCTGGTCGCAAAAAATACAGAACTGTACGGACAGCAGGTTTAAGCTGCTGTCTGGCGGAGATTGCTACACACTTTATGGTTGAGCGGGGCTTATTCTCGCGGCAACGCGAAGGTGAACGTCGCGCCTCTGCCCGGCGTGCTCTCCGCCCAGATGCGCCCGTTGTGCGCCTCGAGGATCGCCTGCGCCAAATACAACCCCAGGCCGGCGCCCTTCGTCTTGCGCGTGATGTCGTGGTTGACGCGGTAGAAGCGCTCAAAGACGCGCTCAAGCTCGTCTTGCGGCAGGCCAACGCCCTGGTCGCTCACGCCGACGAGCACCTCGTCCGGTCGCGCCTGCCCCCAGATGCGCACCTCGCCGCCGGCCGGCGAGTACTTAATCGCGTTGTTCACCAGATTGTCGAGCACGTTGCGCAGCCGGCGCTCGTCGCCGCGCACGACAGGGAAGTTCGGCGGGAAGTCCACAATCAGCGTGTGTTTATCAGTCTGGGTGCGGAAGTCGGATGCGACGCGCTCGGCCAGTTGTTCGAGCTTTACATCGCCCATCTCCAGCCGGAAGCTGCCGGTCTGAAGCCGCGACGCTTCGAGCAGGTTCTCGATCAACTCCGCCAGCCGGTCGGCTTCATCCTCGATTACCTGGAGGCTCGTCTGGATCGTCGCCGGGTCCCAGGCGGCGTCCTCGCGGCGGAGTGTGCTCGCATAGCCCTTGATGAGCGAGACTGGCGTTTTCAGTTCGTGCGAGATCACCGAGATGAACGTGCTCTTCGCCTCCTGCGCTTCGCGGAAGTGCGTGATGTCGTGCACGTTGGCGATCACGTTGACCAACCGGCCCTGGTCGATCAGCGGCGCGTAAGTGATCCCCACGCTGATCGTGGTGCCGTCGGGACGGAGCAAGTCACCCTCCACGTAGAGCGTGCCCGCCGGCCTGCCGTCCTTGCGCTGGACCGGCCACCCGCCGGCGACCGCCTCTTCCAGGTCGATGCCCGGCTCGCGCCGCCGCCAGACAATCACCGCGTCGTGCGGCTGCCCGACCGCCTGCTCCGCCGGCCAGCCCGCGATGCGGCTCAGCGCGCGGTTGAACATCTCGATCTTTAGCCCTGGGCTAAGGATCATCACGCCGTCGGCGCTGTGTTCCAAAATGGCCTCCAGCCGTTTGCGCTCGCGCTCCGCGCTCTGGTACAGGCGCGCATTGTGCACCGCGATGGCTGCCTGGTCGGCGAAGCTCTCCAGCACGCGCCGGTCGTTGACCGAGAACCCGCCGCCGTAGGCGCGAAAGATGTAGATCACGCCCACGAACTCCGCGCCGACCGACATCGGCAACGCTACCACCTGGCGCAGCCGGATGTCTACCTCGCGGGCGATCACGTCAAGCTTCTGTTCAAGCCCTGCGATGATGAGGCTGCCGTCCTCGTCGATGGAGACATCCGCGAGCAGCGGCTCGAAGTGCTCAAGCGACGCGGGGACGACGCCGTAGCTGGCCCAGATACGCATCGACTCCGCGTCGCGCAGCGCGATCAGCCCCACTTGGCCGGCGAGCATTGCGACCGTCGCGCGCAAAATCCGCCGCAGCACCTCGTTGAGGTCGAGTTGCTCGGTGATGGCGCGGCTGATCTCAAGCAGGTAATCGCGCTGCCTGACCCGGTAATCCGGCAATAACATCATATTGGGGATTGTAACATCGCCACAGGCAAACCGGAAGCGCCTTACACCCGTTTCCTGGAAAACTCTGATGGCTTTCTGACGTTGTTGAGGGCTTGAGGCTGCGATCACCGCATAGCGAGCGCCGAGTAGCGACGTTTCTTCAGGCACGCTAAACTTCTGCCTGGACTTCGCACCGAACGCAAGGACAGGAGTAAGCGTGAATCATGGCAGATGAACCCGTTCGCATCGGCGTGATCGGCGGCTCCGGCCTGTACGCGATGGCGGAACTGAGCGACATAGAAGAGCGCAAACTCGACACACCCTTCGGCCCGCCCTCTGACGCGGTCATTATCGGCACCTTGCGCGGGCAGCGCGTGGCTTTCATCCCCCGCCACGGGCGCGGACACGTCCATACGCCCAGCAACATCCCCTACCGCGCGAACCTCTTTGCGCTGAAGACCCTCGGCGTCAAGCACGTCATTGGCGTCAGCGCGTGCGGCTCGCTGCGCGAGAAGTACGCGCCCGGCCACGTCGTCATTCCCGACCAGTTGTTCGACTTCACCAAAGCGGACCGTGGCCGCACCTTCTTTGGCGACGGCCTGACTGCGCACATCTCCATCGCCAACCCCTTCTGCCCTGATCTCTCGCAGGTGCTCTACGACGCCTCGGTGAAGGCCGGCGGCGCGGTGCATAAGGGCGGCGTGTTCATCACCATTGAGGGGCCGCGCTTCAGTACCAAAGGCGAGAGCAACGTCTACCGCCAGTGGGGGCTGGACATCATCGGCATGACCACCTCGCCGGAGGCGTTCCTGGCCCGCGAAGCCGAAATGTGCTACGGGATCATCGCCCATGTGACCGATTACGACGTGTGGCATGAGAGCGAGGAACCGGTCACCGTGGAAAGGGTCATCAGGACGCTCCATGCGAATGTCACGCTCGCGCAGCAGAGCATCGCCTACGCCGTTGAGGCCTTGGGGAAGCAGGAGTTGCCCTGTGACTGCCACAACGCGCTGGCGAACGCCATCATCACCGCGCGCGACCGCATCCCACCGGCCACCATCGCCAAGATACGGCCCATCGTCGGTCGCTATTTTGAGAACGTCTAGGTGCACAGGGTCGCCTCCCGGACAACGGAGCGAGTCTCCCCGGCGCTTGTGCGCCCCGATAGCCAGATCACCCGGCGCGAGCGGCTGTTGCTGCTGGTCGCCGGGCTGTTCGTCGTCGCCAACCAGCTCACGCTGGCCGGCGCGCGCGGTGATGCCGTCGTCGCGCTGTGGCCGGTCGTGGTCTGGACGGCGTGCGCGGCAGCCGGCCATGTTGCGCTCAACCGGCGGCTTCCCAACCGCGACGTGTTGATCTTCCCGGTGGTGATGTTGCTGTCAGGGTGGGGGCTGAACCTGGTGGACCGGCTTGCGCCGGCCTTCGCGGCGCGGCAGGTCGCGTGGGTGGTCGTGGGCGTGTCGGCGATGATCGTGGTCGTGCGCCTGCCCCGAATCCTGCGCTGGCTCCGGCGCTACCGGTACACGTGGCTCGTCCTGGGGCTGGCGCTGCTCATGTTCACGCTCATCTTCGGGGCCAACCCTGCCGGCTACGGCCCGCGCCTGTGGCTCCGCGCGTTTGACATCGCCTATTTTCAACCCTCCGAGGCGCTGAAAATCCTGCTCGTGACGTACCTGGCGAGCTACCTGTCCGACCACCGCGACCGCCTGCGCGCCGAAGCGATCCGGCTGCGCCCGTTCCGCGCGCCCTCTTTGGAGGTCTTGGGGCCGGTGCTGCTGATGTGGGGCTTCTCGATTGTCGTGCTCATCTGGCAGCAAGACCTGGGCACAGCGGCGTTGTTCTTCCTGGTGTTTCTCGCCATGCTCTACGCGGCGACAGAGCGAGTCAGCTATGTTGCTGTCGGTTTGGGATTGCTGCTCATGGCCGGGGTTGCCGCGTACTTCCTGTTCGATGTCGTCCGTCTGCGCGTAGACATCTGGCTCAACCCCTGGCCGGAGAGCCAGGGGCGCGCCTTCCAGATCGTGCAGTCGGTGCTGGCGGTCGCCGCCGGCGGCGTGTTCGGGCAGGGAGTCGGCCAGGGCGCGCCAATCTACATCCCGGTCGTGCATTCGGATTTCGTCTTTGCCGCCATCGCCGAGGAGTGGGGGCTGATGGGCGCGCTGGCGACGGTGGCGTGTTTTGCGCTCTTGGTCACGCGCGGGCTGCGGATCGCCGCGCGCCACGCCGCCGACTCGCCGTTCCATGCGCTGCTCGCCGCCGGGCTGAGCGCCACGCTCGCGGCGCAATCGCTGCTCATCATGGGCGGCGTGCTGAAGATCATCCCGCTCACGGGAGTGACGCTGCCCTTCGTCAGCTATGGCGGCAGTTCGCTGTTAGGCAGCTTCGTGCTGGTCGGCCTGCTGCTCCTGCTCTCGAATCAGGGCGAGGCGCGCGCATGAACCGCGCCCTCGACCGCCTCGCCGTTGTGTCCCTGCTGGCTTTCGCGGTGGTCGCGCTGGCGTTGGGCTACTGGAATCTTCTGCGCGGCCCCGATATCCTGAGCCGCGACGATAACCCGCGCCTGGTTGACCGTGAGCGCCGCCTGGCGCGCGGCGCGATCTATGACCGAGATGGGGAAATCCTGGCGCAGTCTGTAGCAGGGCTGGACGGCGTGTACGCCCGGACCTATCCCCACTCCCAGGCTGCCGCCGCCGTCGGCTACTACAGCCTGCGCTACGGCGTCGGCGGGGTCGAGGCGGCCTATGACGCGACGCTGCGCGGCGCGGCGCAATATAGCGCCTGGGATGCGCTCCTGCACCGTCCGCACGTCGGCGGCGACGTGCGCCTCACGCTCGATCTGGACGTGCAGGCCGCCGTCGCTGAAGCGTTAGGCGCGCACACCGGCGCGGCCATTCTGGTCGAGGCGGATACCGGCGACATGCTGGCGCTGGTCAGCCAGCCGGGGTTTGATCCCAATACCCTCGATGACAACTGGGACGCGCTCATGGCAGACACCGGCGCGCCGCTGCTCAACCGCGCCACGCAGGGGCGCTATCAGCCGGGCGCGGCGCTCGAAACCGTGATCCTGGCCGCCGCGTTGAGCGAGGACGACCTGCCGGACATCGATCCCGCGCGCGCCGCCGAGCCGTTTGCACTCAACCTGAACGGAAAGACCCTCACCCTCACGTGTGCGCGCGCGCCGCAGGCCCCGCCCGCCGACCTCTTCGATGCCTTCGCCTACGCCTGCCCCGCGCCTTTCGCCGATTGGGGTCGCAGGCTCGGCGTCGATGCGCTGGGCCGGGCGTTTGAGGCGTTCGGACTGTTGGCGCCGCCGCGACTGTTCCCCGACGCCGACCAGTCGCTTGAAGTCACGCCGGCCCCGCCGCAGACTGACCCGGTAGCGATGAGCCTGGGCCAGGGCGGGCTGACCGTCAGTCCGGCGCAGATGGTTCGCGTGGCAGCGGCGGTCGCCAGCGGCGGCGCGCTGCCAACCCTGCGCCTGGTCTCAGACACGCGCGCGCCCGGCGATGCCGTGTGGCAACCGGAGCGCGCCGGCGCGACGCCGACGCGCGCGATCCCGGTCTCAGTTGCGTTGACGCTTCAAACGGCGATGCGCCGCGCGATGGGCGAAAGCCCCGACATGGCCGGCCATATCGGGCTGGCGCTCAGCGGGCCGGAGGGCGGCACGTTGGCCTGGTTCCTCGGTTTTGCGCGCAGCGAGGATGGGGCGCCGCTGGCGGTCGCAGTCGTCATCGAGGATACGACTGATCTCGCCCTTGTCGCGCGGATCGGTGAGCTGGCGCTTCGCGCGGCTCAGAAGTAAAAGAACCCCGAATGACACCGATACGCGATTTTCGACTTTAGATAAACGAAACGGGCAGCCTGTGAACTGTATCGGGAGCCGGGACCTTGCCTTGGGGGTGAACGTGACAGCGGCGCGGCAGCGCGTGGCGCTGCCGGACATGCAGGCGCGCGGGCTGGGCAGGGATGGTGCGCACGTCGGTGCATTAAGGCAACAGCGAGGCGGAGGTCGGGAGGTTTTGCGAAGTGCTGAGGTCAGTTTTTTAGTAGCGTGGTAAAGTTAGTGAACAAACATAGCCAGAGAGAACAAGTAATGAAGCAACCCCCACCTATCGAATTAGAAATCCTGGCTGACCAGGAAAATATGGCGCAGCTTTGTGAGCGCTATTGGGAGCTTGAAGCAGAAGGCAAGTTCCGGTATGGTGTATCCGCCTTGGCAGCCGAGTTCAACATTCCCCGCCATCAGCTTTCGACAGTAATCGAGGAGAACTGCAAAGCATTGTCAACAGAGGACAAGTGCGATATTTGCGGTGCTCCATATGTCTACAAGAATCGCACCGATTTTCATCAGCGCTTTGGCAAAAGTCACGGCTCTTGGATATGTGAGACTTGCGCGAAAAAACGAAGGGAGCAAGAGGCGGCAGAACGCAGAAAAGAAGATGAGTGGAAGCGCGAAAGAATCTCAGAATGGTATGACTTATCTAAGAGAGAACCGCTGGACATCAGCCCCCTGTCCTTTGAGGAAGCCGTTTTCTGGCTAAGCTTTGTTCGACACCAAGCGACTGAGGACTACAGCGTAGTTTATCCATTTGCTGAGCCGCTGGAAGCTCCTTTCGCGCCAACAAAGAAAATGCACTATGACGTTCTAAGACTGCTTCACCAACGTCACCTGATTTTTGTTCACCCCTCATCTCCACCGGAAGCATTCAAGTTTGAAGACGACAAACCCAGCGCTTTTTACCTGGATTACGTAAAGTGGGCTTTACCTGCAGGACTGAATGGCGAGTCACCTCAGGTTTTGGTCCAGGAGCTAGAAAGCATTCTCCGAGAGATGGCTTGGCCCGATGCATGGCACGAACAAGCCGTACCCCTCTGGAAGAAGGTTGCCATTGAGGAGGCCATTGCCTATTTGCATGTCTGTCTGGAGGAGCATGGGTTTAGCTTCAATCCTGGCGAGAAGACATACCAAGTGTTCAATAACTTGATTGAGCATTTCTCAGTGGCCCAAGCGTATACTTTCATATGGCGGGCGGCCAAAGATGCGGCGGCATATTATGTACGAGGCGACATCCCAAAGCAACGTGCTGCAAATGCCATGATTACGTTCATCCAAAACTCATTAGAGCGGGCTATCTTAGAAGAATGGGAAATAAAACTATACAGGCGGAATTACAAATGCCCCCAATCTACACTCAGCAAAGTGCTTTTTTATTCAGTGCTTCAGATTGGAGATGATGGGTTCAATACTCGTCCGGGATAAATCAGGGTTTTTCCTCTTGAAACGCCGTTACAAACTCGCCCTCCTCCTCGCCGCCGCCCTCCTTCTCGGCGGCGTCGGCGTGTATGCGTGGCTGTTCGCCGGCCTGCCGGACATCGGGGACATCGAGGCGGGCCTGGCGCTGCCGGACACGCGCATCTACGA
>DAOTXU010000433.1:0-4492 GCA_034435135.1 Anaerolineae bacterium
CCCGCGAGCTTGAAGCGCGCGGGAAGCTGCGAACCGACCCGACCCCCGCCAACATCACAAGCGCGTTCAGGGGAATGGCAACCGATGGCCGACTCGTTTGTGCACCTCCACGTCCACACGGAATACTCGCTGCTCGACGGCCTGAGCAAGATCAAGCCGCTGGTGGCGCGCGCCGCCGGGTACGGGATGCCGGCGCTGGGCATCACCGATCACGGCACGATGTTCGGCGTGATCGAATTCTACCGCGCGTGCCAGGAGGCCGGGATCAAGCCCATCATCGGCGTAGAGGCGTACCTGGCCGCGCGCGGGATGCAGGACCGCGACCCGCAGTTCGATGCGAAGACCTCGCACCTGCTTCTGCTCGCCAGGAACCAGGCCGGCTACCAAAACCTGCTCACGCTCGCCAGCGCGGCGCAGCTTGAGGGCTTCTACTACCGGCCCCGCATCGACAGGGACTTCCTCGCCGCGCACAGCGAGGGTCTGATCTGCACAAGCGGCTGCCTGGCCGCCGAACTCCCGCGCCTGATCGCCGAGGGGCGCGACAAAGAGGCGCGCGACCTGGTGGGCTGGTATCAGGACACTTTCGGCCCGGAGCACTACTACCTGGAACTGCAACAGCACGACATCCCCGAACTGGGGACCATCAACCGCTGGCTGGTGCAGAACAGCAAGCGCGCCCA
This sequence comes from Anaerolineae bacterium, assembly GCA_034435135.1. Classification (GTDB taxonomy): domain Bacteria; phylum Chloroflexota; class Anaerolineae; order Aggregatilineales; family JAFGMM01; genus JAOSJO01. The sequence goes on from DAOTXU010000433.1 coordinate 681, forward strand.
GGCGCCGCTCGTGGCGACCAACGACGTGCACTACGTGGACGCCGCCGACGCGCCTTATCAAGACATCCTGCTCTGCATCGGCACGGGCAACGTGGTCAACGAGCCGAACCGGATGCGCATGAGCGACCCCAGCTACCACCTGCGCAGCCCGCGGGAGATGTGGAACCTGTTCCGCGACGTGCCGGAGGCGCTGACCAACACGCTGCGCATCGCCGAGATGTGCGAGGTGGACCTGGAGAGCAAAGGCTACCACCTGCCGAACTTCCCCGTGCCGGCGGGCTACGACGCCGAGAGCTACCTGCGCTTCAAGTGCGAGGAGGGGCTGCGCTGGCGCTATGGCGCGCGCGCCGACGACCCGGACATCCAGGCGCGGCTGAACCACGAACTCAGGCTCATCCACAACATGGGGTTTGACACGTACTTCCTCATCGTGTGGGACCTGTGCGATTTCGCGCGCCGGCGCGACATCTGGTGGAACGTGCGCGGCAGCGGCGCGGGGTCGCTGGTGGCGTACAGCCTGGGGATCACCAACCTGGACCCGCTGCGCAACAAGCTGCTCTTCGAGCGCTTCCTCAACCCCGGTCGCGTCACCATGCCCGACATCGACCTGGACTACCCCGACGACCGCCGCCACGAGATGATCGAGTACGCGGTGCAGAAGTATGGCAGTGAGCAGGTGGCGCAGATCATCACGTTTGGGACGCTCGGCGCGCGCGCGGCGGTGCGCGATGTGGGGCGTGCGCTCGACATCCCGCAGCCGGAGGTGGACCGGATCGCGCGCCTGATCCCGAACATCCCCGGCAAGCCGGTGTCGCTGGAAGCGGCGGTCGAGCAAATCCCCGACATCAGGGCGGCCTACCAGAGCGAGGAGCACATCAAGAAGCTCATCGACACCGCCATGCATCTGGAAGGCGTCACGCGCCACGCCTCCACGCACGCCGCCGGCGTCATCATCGGCGACAAGCCGCTGGTCGAGTACCTGCCGCTCCACCGGCCCACCAAAGGCGGCGGGGGCGGCGACGGCCAGGAGGAGGACGCCATCGGCGTCACCACGCAGTTCGACATGGAGACGTGCGAGTCCATCGGCCTGCTCAAGATCGACTTTCTCGGCCTGAGCACGCTCACCGTCATGCGCAAGGCGTGCGAACTGATCGAGCAGCATCACGGCGTCCAGTATACGCTCGATACCATCCCGTACTCGCACGACAACCAGGATGAGGAATGCCGGCGGATGCTCGACGAGGCGTTCGCCATGCTGGGGCGCGGCGAGGTCGTGGGCGTGTTCCAACTCGAAGGCAGCGGGATGCGCCGCACCGTGATGGAGCTAAAGCCCAAGCGCTTCGAGCACATCATCGCAGTGATCTCGCTGTTCCGCCCCGGCCCGATGGAGCAAATCTCGCACTACATCGCGCGCATGTACGGCAGGGAGCCGATCCGTTATCACCACCCTGCGCTGGAGCCGATCCTGGCCGAGACCTACGGTATCATCGTGTATCAAGAGCAGATCATGCAGATCGCCTCCGAGTTGTTCGGCTACGAGCTGGGCGAGGCCGACCTGATGCGCCGCGCGGTCTCCAAGAAGAAGAAAGAGGCGCTGATGGAGCACAAGCAGCGCTTCATCGAGCGCGGGCCGGAGCACGGCGTGAGCGCGGAGGTGGCGGCCAAAATCTTCGACGACATCGAGTTCTTCGCGCGCTACGGCTTCAATAAGGCGCACGCCGCCGACTACGCCGCCATCACCTGCCAGACCGCCTTTCTCAAGTGCCATTATCCCACCGAGTACATGACCGCTCTGCTCACGGTGGAGCGGCACAACACCGACAAAATCGGCCTGCTCGTGGCCGAGTGCCGGCGCATGGGCATTCAAGTGCTGCCGCCCGACATCAACCGCAGCGCGCGCGATTTCACCATCGAGGTGGGGGCGGACTGCGAGCGATGTATCCGCTTCGGGTTAGAAGCGATCAAGAACGTGGGCGAAGGGCCGGTAGAGACGATCCTGCGCGCGCGCGCGGAGGGCGGCCCGTTCCGCGATCTGGACGACTTCTGCCGCCGCGTGGACCTGCGCCAGGTGCAGCGCCGCGCGCTCGAATGCCTGGTTAAAGTTGGCGCGCTGGAGCAGTTCGGCACCCGGGTGCAGTTGCTCGCGGTCGTGGAGCGGATGCTCGGCGCGAGCGCCGGCATCCACAGGGCGCGCGAAGTGGGTCAGATGAGCCTCTTCGGTGAAGCGACCGGCGTGACTCTCGCCGCTGAGGGCGCGCTGCTGAGCAACCTGCCGGAAGGCGACGCACCCAGACGTAGCGAAGTGCTTAATTGGGAAAAGGAATTGGTCGGCGTGTACGTCACCGCGCACCCATTGGAACCGGTGATGGCGCAAATCCCCGACGTGGCGACGCACTACGCGACCGAGATCGAGGACAGCGACAACGGCAGGACCGCGACGATGGTCGGCGTGGTGACCTACGTGCGCCCGCACGTCAGCAAGAGCGGCAAGTCGATGGCCTTCGCCGGCATCGAGGACCTGACCGGGCCAATCGAAGTCGTCATCTTCCCCAAGACCTGGGAGGCCACGCGCGACCTCTGGCAGGTGGATGCCTTGCTGCTCGTGCGCGGCAAGCTCGACGTGAAAGACGGCGAACCCAAGCTCTTGTGCGACAGCGCGTCGAGAGAGATCAAGGTGAATGGCGCTGCGGCGGATGCGTTGTCCAATCTTGCGCCGCCGCCCTGGTTCAGCGAGTCGGAACCCGCCAGCGAGGATTACGGCAATGGAGACGGCGCGCCGCCGCTGTACGAAGCTCCTGAGCCGCCGCCGGTTTCCGAGCCGGCATACGCTGCAACGCCCGAACCCGTCGTTGCGCAGCCTGAGGCCCCTCCCTCGCCGGAGTCGTTCGAGCGCCCGGCAGGGCCGTGCCGCTTAATGATTATCTTGCAGCGCAGCGGCGACCCCGCACGTGACGAACGCCGGCTACGGCGCGTGCACGGCCTGCTGACGCGATATTCCGGCGCGGACCGCTTCTCGCTCATCGTCGAGGACGATGCGCGGCGTGTGTGCGTGGACTTCCCCGAAGACACTACAGGCTACTGCGCCGACCTGGCGGGCGAGCTGCAAACCCTGCTCGGCGCGGGTGCGGTGCAGGTCGAAGCCGCCTAGCGGCCAGGGCAGCTCCCCTCAGGCTTGGCGCGCGAGGAGCTTTGATTTTAACAGCGCACCGGATTACAATTTTGGCATCCCGCTTGACATTTTTCCCCAGGAAGGTGAAGCAATCATGGCGCGTCTGCACGAATACCAGGGCAAAGCGCTGCTCAAGCAATTCGGGATTCCAGTGCCGGCGGGAGGCGTCGCATCAACCCCCAAAGAGGCCGCCCGTATCGCCGCTGAGATCGGCGCGCCCGTCGTGGTCAAAGCCCAGGCGTGGGTGACCAAGCGCGCGGACCTCGGCGCGATCCGATTCGCCGACACGCCCGCCGAGGCCGAGGAAGCCGCGCGCGCCCTGCTGGGGATGCAGATTGATCAGTTCTCGGTGGACCGCGTGCTTGTGGAGCAGAAACTCGCCATCAAGCGCGAGTTCTACGCCGGCGTCATCGTCGATGACCGCGAGCGTGCGCCGGTGGTCATCTTCAGCAGCGCCGGCGGGACCGGCATCGAGGACATCGCGCGCGCGCATCCCGACCAGGTGGCGAAACACACAGTAGACATTCGCCTGGGGCTGCGCGACTTCGAGGCGCGCGAGATAGTCCGCAGGACTGGCGTGCACGGCGGGCTGCTGCTCAAGCTGGGCGGGATCATCCCCAAGCTCTACGAGGCGGCGCGCGCC
>DAOTXU010000434.1:0-5889 GCA_034435135.1 Anaerolineae bacterium
CATGTGGGCTTGCAAGCCCGCCTGATGAGCCAGGCGCTCCGCAAACTCTCCGGCGCGATCAAGCAATCGAACGCGGTGCTGATCTTCACCAACCAGCTCCGCGAGAAGATCGGCGTGATGTTCGGCAACCCGGAGACCACGCCCGGCGGGCGCGCGCTGAAGTTCTACGCCAGCGTGCGGCTCGACATCCGCCGTGTGCAGCAGATCAAGCAAGGCGGGCAGGTGGTCGGCAGCCGCACGCGCGTGCGCGTGACCAAGAACAAGGTCGCGCCGCCCTTCCGCGAGGCCGAGTTCGACATCATGTTCGGCACGGGCATCAGCAAAGAGGGGGACCTGCTCGACATCGGCACGGCGATTGACGTGATTGAGAAGCGCGGCGCGTTCTTCCGCTACAACAACGAGATGATTGGGCAGGGGCGCGAGAACGCGAAGGAATTCCTGCGCGCCAACCCGTCCATTGCTTACGAGATCGAGATGGCGATCCGCGAGGCGACGGAAGCGCTGCCCACGCAGACGTTCGCGGCAAGCGGCGGCGACGGATACGACCCGGCAGGGAGCGCCCTGGTCCCGATGGACCCCGGCGATGTCGAGTTGTTCGAGGGGTAGTGACGCTCCAAACCGCCCACTGGTATGACGAAGTGCACAGGGGCGGATTCAAGATCCGCCCCTAGTTCTTGTAGAAGGTCATGCCCACTTCGGTACGACGTCAGCCAGGTCAACCAGCCAGTCGGCATTGTTGAAACCGGCGCCGTTATCCTCACGAAAGCCGAGGGTAAAGCGAAACGTGTCGCTGCGCTTGATAAGCTTGGCGAGCAGCAGGTTCTCGCCCTGGCGCAGGGTGGCCGGGTGGACGTTGTTGAACGGCGTCCACCATACGTGCTCATCGACCTCCGCCGCCAGCTTGCCGTTGAGGTAGAGCCGATAGCTGTCAGTATTGCCGACAACAATGTAGACCCTGCGCTCAGCCGGGGAGATCACGGCGCGGGCGAGATACGCGCAATACGGGCCGCGCAACCCCACCCGCCGCGCGAGGTCGATTTCGTGCTCATAGGAAGGCGCGAGTGCGGGCTTGCCCAGCTTGCGCGACCACGACCGGCACAGGCCCTCGACATCCACATCCGGCTCAGACAGATAATCGCGCTGCAACGAAACGAAGTGGTGGTTAAACGCGCGCCGCTTTTGCACAGGGTCGTTTTCGTCAGGCGTTGCTTCATAGTATGCGCCCAGAAATTGCCACAAGCCGGTCCCGGCCACGCCGAACACATGCTCCGCCAGCGCATTGCCGCCGACGTCAAGGCGCGCGGTAAACAGGTTGCGCATCGGCCAGGTGTCCGCCTGGGCCGGCGCATGGAGGGCGACAGGGATGGCGCGCGTCGTGTCGTCCACGCGGACCGAACCGGGCGTAACCGTCCAGCCGCGCGGCCCCTCGATGGTCAGCCGTGCGCCCTCAGGTACCTTCCCGTCCACATGCACGGTTATATTGACCGTCTCGCCTGGCGCTGCCGCCGGCAGACCGGCATAGGCGACGCTCAGGCGCACGGCCGGCGGGCACGCGGTTTCAGGCAGCGGTTCCATGTCGGGCGTGTCGGCGATCTCAACCCCGGTCGCGCATTCTTTTGCGAGCAGCGCACCCATGCGCGCCGTATCCCGCGCGAGCGCGGAGAGCGTCATGTCTTTGCGGCGATACTGGATGCCCATCACCAGTTGATCGCCAACCGGCATCTTGAGCGCCGACGGGATGCGGCTCGCGCCGAGTATCTGCCCGATCAGCGCGCCGGCGGTCGCCAGCGTGCAGTCGGTGTCGTAGCCGCACCGCAGCGCCGACAGCAACGTCTCTTGCAGATCGTTGCCGCCGTACAGCAATCCCAGAAACGTAAACGGCACGTTGATCTGCGCGTCGCACGCTTCCGGGACGCCCGCCAAGAGCATCAGCCGGTCGCGCGCCTCGCGCAGGCTAAGCCCTTCGTCATACGCCTGGAAGGCAACGCGGGTGAGCATGGCGATGGGCGTTCCTGCGGGCAGATGATGCATCGCCATCTTTGCCAGCCGACGCACATCGGGAATGAAGAATGCCATGGAAGCCATCGCCGCGAACATCCTCTCCGCGCCTACCGACTGCTCGGTGTGGTCGAGCGCCCCGTCCTTCTGGGCATAGCGCGCGGCCAGGTCGGGCGCGCCGGGGAAGACGTATCCCCACACTTCGGCGCGGATCGGGCATCCCATGCCGGTTTCCCAAAACTGGTTGGCAAACCGCCCGGAAGCTGGCGGATGGATGCCAAGCCGCCAGTTGCGCCGGAAGATGCCGTACTCGTTGAAGGGATACCAGCATCCTTCGAGCCAGGCTTCCGCCAGGTCGTCCGAGGTGAGCGCCGCGCCTTTCTCCTCCAGCACCTTGAGCCAGAGGACCTGCAAATCAAGGTCGTCGTTCGGGGGAATCTGCGGCGGGAACATCTCTTGGGGGCTAATCTCGATCCAACCTTTCTGACCCTCAAATCGCGCGCCGATCGCGCCGCCGATGGATTTGCCGATCCACCCACCTAAGATTTGGTCCAGATAACGTTCGTAGGGTAGACGCATATTGAAACGGCTCCTTGTTTCTGGCTGCGAGACCGACCGGCGGTGAGTTCAGCTCCCGAAATCTCCCCCGCCGACCTCGTGAGTATATAACGGGGCGCCAAGACGCAAAAGCGGACCCAGGTCTTTCCCCAGGTCCGCCTCGCGCGCAAATGCAAATGGCGTTCGCGCTTACGCCGCCGTCTGCATCGCCAACGCGGCAAAGGGGTCTACCTTGACGCCTGGCCCCATGGTGGAGGTCAGCACCGCGCGGCGGATATACGTGCCCTTCGCGCCGGCGGGCTTGGCGCGGCGGATGGCCTCCATCACGGCGGCCATATTTTCGAGCAACTTCTGCGCGTCAAAGCTGGCCTTGCCGATGGGGACATGGATGTTGGCGGTGCGGTCGTTGCGGAACTCCACGCGCCCGGCGCGCGCCTCGTGAATGGCGCGCGGGAGGTCCTCCGGCTGCACGAGCGTGCCGGCCTTGGGGTTCGGCATCAGCCCGCGCCGCCCCAGCACACGGCCCAGCCGGCTGATCTTGCGCATCATGTCGGGGGTTGCCAGGCCCACGTCGAACTCGGCCCAGCCCTGATCCGCGATCTTGGCGATCATCTCATCGTCGGCGATGATGTCCGCGCCGGCGTCGCGCGCGATCCGCGCGGCGTCACCCTCGGCGAACACCAGGATGGTCACCTGCTTGCCCAGGCCGTGCGGCAACACGACCGAGGTGCGCACCTGCTGGTCGGAGTGGCGCGGGTCGATGCCGAGCCGCAGGTGTAACTCGACCGTCTCGTCAAACTTGGCGGTGGCGCACTCTTTGACGAGCTTGATGGCCTCTTCCGGCGAGTACTCTTTCGGCTCAATCTTCTCGACGCTCTGGTTGTATCGTTTTCCGTGCTTTGGCATGGTTTTGTCTCCTTGTGGTGATGTCGGGCCGGCGGCCCTCCCACGCTTGCGAACCCTTACTCCACAATCGTCACGCCCATGCTGCGGGCCGCGCCTTCCACCTGCTTCATCGCCGCCTCGATGTCGTTCGCGTTCAGGTCAGGCATCTTGATCTCGGCGATCTCGCGCACCTGCTGGCGCGTGAGCTTCCCCACCTTGTTGCGGTTCGGCTCGGCGGAGCCTTTCTCGATACCCGCGGCCTTGCGGATCAGGCTGGCGGTGGGCGGGGTCTTCAGGCGGAACCTGAACGACGAGTCGGTGTAGACGGTGACCTCGGCGGGCACAATGTCGCCCATCCGATTGCTGGTGCGGGCGTTGTACTCTTTGCAGAACTGCATCAGGTTGATGCCATGCTGCGCCAGCGCCGGGCCGACCGGCGGGGCCGGGGTGGCCTTACCGGCCTGAATCTGCACCGTGACAACTGCTTTGACTTTCTTTGCCATTGTGATCCTCCAAAAGCAAGCCATGTGGTACGAGCGGCGCTCGTGAGGCCGGGTTGATCTTGCAACCCTCCCACATGGCAATAGGGTCTCAGGTTTTTTCGACTTGCAGGAAATCCAGTTCGACCGGCGTGTCGCGCCCGAAGAACGAGACCATCACGCGCACTTTGGCCTTTTCCATGTCGATCTCGCTGACGGTGCCCATGAAGTCGTTGAACGGGCCGTCGATGATGCGCACCTTCTGGCCGGGCTTAAAGGTCACTTTGACCTTAGGCGCTTCGGCTTCCATGCGCCGCATGATCTGGTTGACTTCTTCCGGGCGCAGGGGGGTCGGCTGGTTGCCCATGCCCACAAAGCCGGTCACGCCGGGCGTGTTACGCACCACGTACCACGAGTCCTCGTCCATCTTCATCTGGACCAGGATGTAGCCCGGGAAGACGCGCCGTTCCACCGTGCGCCGTTTGCCTTCGCGCACCTCGATTTCTTCTTCGGTAGGTACAACCACGTCAAAAATCTTGTCCTGCATCCCCATGGTCTCGATGCGCTGTTCGATGGCGTGGCGCACCTTGTTCTCGTAGCCGGAGTAGCAATGGACCACGTACCAGGCACGGTCATCCTCCGGCTGGGCCATTTCGGACTCTTCAGGCGCCTCGGACTCCGCAACGATCCCCGGTTCTTCGACCTCTTCTTCCTCTTCCATTTCCATATACACCGGTTCGGGGTCGAAGTCGAGGGACACGTCCTCATCCCACGAGTCGGGCAGTTCATCCTCAAACATGGCCTTTCAACCTCATCGCCGCTTACCACACGTTTCCCCTTGAAAAGCGGCGACCCCAAGGGTCGCCAGGGCGGGAAACACTCGCCTGTACATGTTCATCGCCTTGTAGTGGGCACGTCACCCATGACCACCCTTAAGGAATCAGCCTGAGCAGCAAGTCCAGGCCGAGGCCGAGCACATAGTTGTATAGTCCTAACACCATCGCCGAAATAAACGTCGTCCCCAGTACAATCCCGGATAGGCGCAGCGACTCCTCGCGGGTCGGCCAGGTGACCTTGCGCAGCTCGACCATCGTCTCCTGAAAGTAGTTCGTCACCGGGCGGAAGAGGCGGGTAATCCGGTTACCCGCTTGCTCCTTCTGGCGGCGGCCAGGCGTGGGCGCATCTTTTTTGCGCGCGCCGGCTTCCAGCGCTTCTGGTGCTCGATCCTGCTCAGCAGTTTCGGTCAACGCGACCTCGGCCAGCGCTTCGCGGCGGCGGCGGCGCGCGGCGCGCCCACGACGCTTTTCATCTTGACCGTTGGCGTGGGTCGGCTCCTGCACCCGGGCATCAACCTCGGCAGTTTCTTCGACCGGGTCTTGCTCGTTGTCGCTTCGGAATGCCACAGGCTCTCTCCTGCCATTGTCCTTACATTCAAGACACCGCCTCAGGACGGTGGTGTCTTGCTTAACCGCTTAGGCAGGCGCGGAAGGACTTGAACCCTCAACCTGCGGTTTTGGAGACCGCTGCTCTGCCAGTTGAGCTACGCGCCTGCGAAAGGGGCGCGAGGCCCCCGTAGAAGCGCACCGAATTATACCCTATTTCGTCTCCCGGTGCAGGGTATGGGTGCGGCAAAATCGGCAGTACTTCTTCAACTCAATCCGGTTCGGATCGTTGCGCCGGTTCTTTTGCGTGGTGTAATTTCGCCGCCGACACACGGTGCATTCCAGGTACACAACGTGGCGAATATCTTTCTTAGCCATGATTTACCTCATCAAGGGGGTGGAAGCAAGTTCAAGGCGCTTCGACCCTCCCAGCCATACGCGCGATTAATTTTCCAGGATATCGGTGATGACGCCGGCGCCGACGGTGAGGCCGCCCTCGCGGATGGCGAACTTGGAGCCGCGCTCCAGCGCCACCGGCGTGATCAGTTCCACTTCGAGGTTGACGTTGTCGCCCGGCATCACCATCT
>DAOTXU010000435.1:0-8123 GCA_034435135.1 Anaerolineae bacterium
GGGCTGCGCATGGCGTTCGAAGCGTACGCTTCGGGGGCGTACAGCGACACCGACATCGCGCGGCTGCTCAACGAGCATGGCTACAAGAGCAAGACCGGGCGTCCGTTCTCGAAAGAAACGGTGCGTGACATGCTCCAGAACCAGACCTACCTGGGCAAGGTGAAGTACCAGGCGTACCGCCGCCACGCCGCCGGGCGCCGGTCGTATGACGCGCCGGTGGAGTGGCGCGATGGGCAACACGAGGCTGTGATCGACGCGGCCTTGTTTGCGAAGTGCCAGGAGGTGCGCGCCAAGCGCGCCAGGCATCACCAGCCCACCCCCAAATATAACCCCTATCTCTTGCGCGACCTGATCTACTGCTCCCGCTGTTGCAGCCACCCGCCGGAGGGAGTCACCTTCAAGCAATACGGCAAGATGCGCCCGCAAACCCAACACAAGGGGGAAAGCACTTACTACCGCTGCCGGGCGCGCGAACTAGGCTATGATTGCGAGCAGAAGGGGGTCCGCGTGGACATCATCGAGGACCAAGTGGTGAGCATCCTGATGCAACTCAAGCCGCCAGAAGACTGGCGGCGTGGGGTCACCAAGGCGATGAGCGAGTTACTGGGCGAACAGAGCCTGGAGGAGCGCTTGGCTGAGATCCGCACCACGATTGAGCGCATGGACTTCCGCTGGGATCACGGGTTCATCACCGACCAGGACGACTACATGAGCAAGTGGCTCCAACTGCAACAGGAACTGGAGAAGCTCACGCCGGTGCCGCAGGACGATCTGGAGCGGGCAGCGGACGTGCTGGAGAACTTCAAGGCGCACTGGGAAGCGTGCGGGGACGACACGGAAGCGCAGGCGCGGCTGGTGAAGCTGATCGTGGAGCGGGTCTATGTGCGGGATGAGGCGATCGTAGCGATGACGTTACGGGCAAATTATCATGTGGTCTTGGGGCATAACATGAATGGGTCAACCGAGGTGCCAGTTGACCCATTTTTATACACGAGCGGGAGCGACGGGATTCGAACCCGCGATCTTCGGCTTGACAGGCCGATATGTTAACCGCTACACCACGCCCCCTTGAAGTTATGGCACAATGATACCCCAAATCCCACCAACGTCAAGAGCACCGCGAGCATCTCGGTTGCGATGCTCCAATGCGTGCGGGTGGTCTCCAGCAATCGCCGGGCATTATTGGGAAGGCAGGCGAATGTAATAAGCGGTTTCGCCCGTACTCCGCTCGCCAATGCCGCGCTCGCGCCGGACCATAACGACTCTAGCTCAGCTTATGCGGGTTGATGATTCGCGTTATTGGCGTTATTCGCGGTTCCATCTGCATCCAGGCAATCGCCCCGCGCACTTTGCTTTCTGGCCAATGCCGATATTCGTGTACAATAAGACAGGCGAAGCTGCGGCGCTCCCCGGTCGGGGTTATTGGATGGAGGACGGATATGCGGCAGAAAATCCGACTCGCCAGCATCCTGTTCACCGCCATCTTGCTATTGGCCGGCTGCTACCAGCCCACCGGCTTCCGCGATTTGCTCACCACGCCGATAGGTCAGGCCCCGACGGAAACGCCATCGCCGACGCCACTCACCGGGACCGAGACGCCCACCGAAGCAGCCCTCCCAACCCAAGCAGAATCCCTCGCGCCAACCGAGACGGTCGTCGCCGAAACCCCAACCGAGACTGAGGGGCACGCAACGCAAACACCGACGGCGACCGAGACCCCAACCCCGACAACCGTCGTGCCCAGCCAGGGCGCGCCGCTCTCGTCAGACGACTTGCGTTCGCCCTCTCCTGACGTGGTGATTGTCGCCGTAACCCCCACGCTGCCGCCCGAAGAAGCGACACAAGCCGCGTTGGCCGTCGGCGTTACAGAACTTACCGCCACCCTGACGCCCACTGTCCTCACCGCCACATCAACGCTTATCGATACATCGACCCCTGCCGAACCCGAAGCGCTGACCGCAACGCATACCTCCACTCCCACCATTATCTTCACATTGACCCCCACCGCGACGCTGACACCGTTCGCCGGAGAGCCACCCCGTCAGCCGAACGGATGCCCTCTGCCCGTTGACGCGGTGAGCCTGCCGCCCAACCGGCCCGCCAATGACCTGCGCGGCATCCCCGAGCATATTGACTTCTTCCTGCACGGCGGCGGCACCGCCGCCAAACTGGTAGAGGGGCTGCGCAACTGGGGCGTCTGGATCGAGGAGCTGTCCATCCTCAGCGATTACTTCGACAACAACGACCAGCCAGACATCGCCCTGGCAGTTGGGCTGCAAGGCAGCGGAGGAAGCCAGTACAACGTGTGGGTATTCAACTGCCTGGGCCGGATGCTCTACCAGGCGTACCCCGAACGCCCGGACCCCTACCATCGCCCGACCAGCCTCAGCTTTGTCGAGATCGACGGCGCCGCGCCCAGCGAGCTGCTCTACACGCTGCGCAGCTGCGGCGTCGCGGGGTGCCAGACCACCTGGCGCGTGGTCAAGTGGCTCGGCCCCAACGCCGGCGACGTTGCCGACCTCCTGCGCGACGTACCGTCGCTGGGTGATAACGTGTCCGGCGCGACCCTGACCGACTTCAACGGCGACCGCGTGCTCGAACTGCGTTACGTCGAGCAACCGCTCGTCCCGGCGGGCGCGCCGCCGCAGCGCGACTACATTCGCTACTGGTCGCTGCACGGGCTAGCTTATGTCCAGACCCGCGTAGATCGCAGCGCGCCTAAATATCGACACCAACAGGTGCGCGCTGCCGACGAGGCGCTCTTCCTCGGCGGGAACGTGAACCTCGCCATTCAGGGCTACCAGCAGGCGCTTTTCAGTACGACGCTTCTGGATTGGCCCGAAGGCGACCCCTCGCCCGGCTCCATCCCCGTGAACGCCTTCACGCGCTTCCGGCTGTCGCAGGCGTTGCTGCTCGCGGGGCAGATCGAGTCTGCCGAGCAGGCCTATTATGAGTTGACCTTCCTCTACCCGTCCGGGGTCACTGGCGGCGACATCGCCGCGTATGCAACCGCGTTCTGGGAGAGCTACCAGAGTATGCCGCCTTACCCCGACAGCCGCCGCGAGCGGTTGCACGCTGCCTGCCTCACCGCCAACCAGTCGGGCGCTTATGCCTCCGCGCTCAGCACCGCGCGCGACTTCGGGCTGATCGAAGCCGATTCGGATTTGTGCCCGTTCTAGCACCACCGCGCGACAGGGATTGGCATTGCAAAGGTTGGGAGGCCTTCATGCACATCACAGTCATTGCGGTCGGCACGCGCGGAGACGTGCAGCCCCTCGTAGCATTGGCGAAGCGTCTGCACTGTGCGGGGCGCACGGTCCGCGTGGCTACGACTCTTGAGTTTGAGGCGTTGGTGAGAGAACAGGATCTGGACTGCTTTGCGTTAAGCGGAAGCCCCAGCCAGATGATGCAGAACGCAGAGATGCTGGCCGCCATGGGTGGGAACCGGAATCCTGTGGCTCTGGTGCGCGGGATACTCAAGACCATCAAGCCGCAGTTCGAGCAAGGTGTGGCCGAAATCTGGGCCGCCTGCCAGGACACGGACGCGATGATCCTCTCGCTGCTTGGATTCTACGGCGGCTATCACGTGGCTGAAAAGCTCGGCGTCCCTTTCTTTGAGGGGTATGTGCTGCCCGGCAGGCCCACTCGTGCATTCCCAAGCCCCCTGCTGGGTGCGGACCTCCACCTGGGGGGAGCGGCGAACTGGCTCAGCCACACCCTGCTGCTTCAGATCGCCTGGCAGCTACTCCAGCCCGTTGTGAACCATGCACGCCAGGTCGTATTGGGTCTGCCTCCTCTGTCTTTCCGCAGGCTATTCCGGGAGTTCGAGGAGAAACACCAGCCCACTCTTCACGGATACAGCTCCCTTGTTCTCCCCAAGCCGCCGGACTGGCCTGAATGGCATCACGTCACGGGCTACTGGTTCCTTGACCGCCAGCTTGACTGGCAGCCACCTGACGATCTGGTTGACTTCCTCGAATCCGGCCCGCAACCGGTGTGTATCGGGTTTGGCAGCATGACGGGCCGTGACCCGGAGCGTGTGACGGGGATTGTGCTTGAGGCGCTGAGGCGCTCCGAGCAGCGCGGCCTGTTGCTTACGGGATGGGGCGGAATTAGCGCCTCCGACCTGCCTGATGATGTCTTCATGATCGATTCCGCGCCTCACGACTGGTTATTCCCCCGCGTGGCGGCAGTTGTGCACCATGGTGGGTCGGGCACGACAGCAGCCGGGCTGCGGGCGGGCGTTCCAGCGGTCATCGTGCCCTTTGGGGGAGACCAGTTCCTCTGGGGGCGGTGTATCAGAAAACAGGGCGTGGGACCGGAGCCAATCCCATGCAAGAAGCTGACGCCGGAGCGGCTGACCCTTGCGATCCGCATGGCTACAGGCAACGAGGCAATGCGCAAAAACGCCGCCGCATTGGGTGCGAAAATCCGGGCAGAGGACGGCGTTGAGCAAGCAGTGGCAATTATCGAACGGGCGTTGAATGCATCATCAATCCTAGCTACCGGACACTGAACGCATGTTCGAGAAAAAGGCTCTTGTATTCTCTTACCTCACCCTCTCGCCCTTCGGGCACTCCCCCTCTCCGCGTGCGGAGAGGGGGACGGGGGCTATAGTCCGGCGCAGCCGGGGTGAGGTAAAACCATAGAACAACTGTCCGATGTCCGGTAGCTAGCTTTTCGGATAGCTCTTTAGCGCTCTGCCTGAACCCTCTGGTGGTCAGGTGGTCTATACCACTTGACAACCTATCCACTTTGCTCTATAGTGCAACCGGGAGGCGTTGATGGCGTCGATAAACCGGCGCAGCTATATCCCGCTTTACCTGCAAATCGCCCAGTCGATTAGCCGCCGCATCAGCGCGGGCGAACTCCGGCCTGGGATGCAACTGCCCTCCGAGCGCGAAATCGCGGAGCACAACGCGGTCAGCCGGGTGACGGCGCGCCAGGCTCTCGATGAATTGGTCGCCGAGGGGATGGCGTATCGCCTGCAAGGGCGCGGCACGTTTGTCGCCGAACCCAAAATCCGTGAGGTCTCCGGCCTGGGCAGCTTCTCCGACGACATCCGCAGCCAGGGCCTTGAGCCAGGCTCGCACGTTCTGGTGCAAGAGGTTATCCACCCCGATGAGACGGTTCGACGCAAGCTCAAGTTGGGGCCGGATGACGTGGTGCTCCAACTTGATCGCGTGCGCCTGGCGGATCATCTCCCTGTAGCTTTCGAGAGCGCGTTCATCAATTACTGCTTATGCCCCGGCCTGGAAGGTGAAGACCTGGCTTCGCAGTCCCTCTATGCCGTGCTCCGTGAGAAATACGGCGTCTACCCCGCCTGGGCCGAGGCCGAAATCGAGGCGCGAGGCGCGTTGCCCCACGAGGCGGAATTGTGGGACATCGACGTCGGGCAGCCGGTCATGGTCGCCTACCGCCTGACGTATACCGAAACGTTCGACTTGATCGAGTACGTGCAATCCGTCTACCGGGGGGATCGGTTCACTTTCTACGTAGGTCGGCAACGCATTCCGCCACAATCACCGGGGGAGAGAAGATGAGCAGCTTCGCAGACGAGATATGGGAACAACCCGAAGCGCTGCACCGCGCCGTGGACGCCAGCGGCCCTGCGCTGAAGGCGCTGTCCCCCCTGGCGGCGAGGCTCCGGCAGGGGGACCTTAAGCGCGTCGTGCTGACCGGGATGGGCAGTTCCTTTTACGCCGTTTACCCCACGCTCGGCTACCTGATCGAGCACGGCGTCACGGCCATTGCCTTTGAGTCCTCAGAGTTGTTGCACTACTACACGCCGTTGCTGGACGCGCGCACGTTGCTCGTGGCGATCTCGCAGTCCGGCACGTCGGTCGAGGTGTGCAAACTGGTCGAAGGGCTGAGCCGACAGACGCCGGTGGTCGGGGTCACCAACGACCTGAGCAGCCCCCTGGCGCGCCGGAGCGACGCCGTCCTTGAGCTTAGGGCCGGGCATGAGGTCACCGTTTCGAGCAAGACCTATACCTGCACCCTGGCGGTGCTCCACCTGATGGCGCGCGCCCTGGCCGGCGGCGATCTGGAAGCGGCGGTTGCGGAGCTGCGGTGCGTGGCCGACGCCATCAACGAGATGCTTCCCACATGGCAGCGGCAGGCGGATGAAATGGTGGCCTGGCTAGAGAAGGCGCGTTTTCTGACCTTCTTGGGGCGCGGGCCGTCGCACGCCTCGGCAATGACCGCCGCGCTGATCGTCAAGGAGACGGCCAAATTCCCCACCGAGGGGCTGAGCGGCGGGCAATTCCGTCACGGCCCGATTGAGGTCACCTCGTCGGAGTTGGGCGTGTTCATCTTCGCCGGCCCTGGGCGCACCCGCGACCTGAGCCTGCGCCTGGCGGAGGAGCTGGCCGAAAAGGGCGCGCGCGTCGCGGTGATCGGAGACGCCGGCCACGCGGTGAAGGGGGCGCTGACCGTCGGTGCGCCTGCCGGCGACGAGTGGACGGTTCCCGTGGGCGAGATCGTGCCGATCCAGCTTTTCGCGGCGCAACTGGCCGCGCATCGCGGGCTTGAGGTAGGCAAGTTCTTTTATGGCGGCAAAGTCACCACCCATGAGTGACGACTTGCGAACGGGGCTTCAGCAACGATGTCCCAGGAAGGAGGCGTCAACCGAAGCGACAGGCAAACAGCCTTACTGTGCGCCCCGGTCTGGGGCGCTCCGCGTTCAATGCATGTAGACCATAGGGAGGAGAAGTAAGTAATGAAAGCCAAACGACTTTTCGCCTTGCTCGCCATCACGATGTTGATTGGCGCGCTTGCTGGCGCGCCGGCCTCGGCGCAGGAGGAAGTTGTCATCAACGTGGTCGGCATGGACCAGGCCGCCATGACGCCGGAAGAGCTTGACGAGATCGCCCGGCTCTTCGAGGAGCAAAACCCCGGCATCCAGGTCGAGACCAGCTACGTGCTCTACGACGGGCTGCACGACCTGCTCGTCACGTCGATCTCCAGCGCCCCGCCCGCGTTCGACGTGGTGCTCGTGGACGACATCTGGTTCTCCGAATTTGTGGACGCCGGCTGGCTGCTGGACGTGACCGACCGTATCACCGAGGAGATGCGCGAGGGCGTGTTCGAGGCGGCGTGGGACATCACCACCGTGCAGGGCCAGGTTTACGGGATGCCCTGGCTGCTCGATCAGAAGTACTTCTTCTATAACACCCGCATCCTCGAAGAGGCCGGCTTCGACGCCCCGCCCCGGACCTGGGAGGAGCTGGTCGGGCAGGCGCGCGCCATGAAGGAGGCGGGCCTGGTCGAGTACCCGATGATCTGGTCCTGGGGCCAGTATGAAGCCGTGATCTGCGACTTCGTGACCCTGCTCTATGGCAACGGCGGCGCGTTCTTCGACGAGGAGAACCAGCCGGTTTTCAACAGCCAGGAGGGCGTCGAGGTTCTTCAATGGATGGTGGATATGGTTGACGAGGGGATTGTCAACCCGTCGTCTATCGCCGCCGTTGAAGAGGATGTGCGCAACGTCTTCTCGCAGGGGCAGGCGGCCTTCGCCACCAACTGGAATTACATGTACAGCCTCACCCAGGACCCGGAGGAGTCGCAGGTGGTGGGCGAGGTGGGCATGGCCCTGATGCCGGCGTTTGAGAAAGGCGTTGAACAGGGGATCCTCAGCGCCACCAACGACGGCTCGATGGGCTACGCAGTGACCGCCGGGTCGGAGCACCCCGACGAGGCGTGGGCGTTCATCGAATTCCTCACCAGCGAGCCGATCCAGATCGAGTTCTCGGCGCACCAACTGCCGATCTGGGTGTCCGCCTTTGAGAACGAGGAACTGATTGAGCGCAACCCGGTGACCACGCCCATGTTCGCCGAGCAGTTCCCGTGGTCGCACGTGCGACCAAAGGTGCCCTACTACAACGAAGCGTCGCGCATTGTCCAGGTGGCGATTCAGGAAGCGCTGACCAAAGCCGCCACGCCGCAAGAGGCGCTGGATAACGCGGTGGCGCAAATCCTGGAAATCGCGGAGGGGTACGGCGACTGACGTCGGGTAACGCCGCGACGTGACATAGGGACATGGCGCGACGGAGACAGGTCGCCATGTCCCTTCGTCCCAACGCTTCTCCTTAGAGTTGACAGGGGGCTTAAGCCCCCTGTCC
>DAOTXU010000436.1:0-3943 GCA_034435135.1 Anaerolineae bacterium
CGTTGGGGTCGGCCAGGATAATGCGCAGCGCCGCCGCGACCTTATCCGCCTGCGCCCCGCCGCCGATGTCGAGGAAGTTGGCCGGCGCGCCGCCGAACAGCTTGGTCATGTCCATCGTCGCCATCGCCAGCCCTGCGCCGTTGACCATGCACCCGATCTCTCCGTCCAGCTTCACATAGCTGATGCCGGCCTCGCGCGCCATCGTCTCGGCCTGCGGCTCGGCGCTGGCGTCGCGCATGGCTTCGAGATCGGGATGGCGAAACAGCGCGTTGTCGTCAATAGACATCTTGCCATCGATGGCGATCAGCCCGTCTTTGGTGAGCGCCAGCGGGTTGATCTCCGCGAGGGTCGCGTCGCTCTCGGCGTAGCACCGGTACAGCGCCTTGGCGATCTGGTCGAACTGACGCCAGTGCGCGCGCGGCAGTTCGATGTCCAGCGACAGGTTGCGCACCTGGAAGTCGCGCAGGCCCAGGTAGGGGTCAATATGCACGCGAAAGACCTTCTCCGGTGTGACGCGCGCCACCTCTTCGATCTCCACGCCGCCCTCCGACGAGCAGATCATCACCGGGCGGCACGCCTGGCGGTCGTTGGTCACACCGAGGTAGATCTCGGTCCATTCGCCCGACAGCGCGGGATCGACAAGCACCTTGTGGACGGTGTGCCCCCGGATGTCCATGTCGAGGATCGCTTCGGCGTGCGCGCGGGCCTCGTCGGGCGTCCGGGCGAGCTTGACGCCGCCGGCCTTGCCACGCCCGCCGGTGAGCACCTGCGCCTTGACCACCACCGGGCCGCCGAGTTCCCTGGCGATGTCGTAGGCGTCCTGGGGCGTGGTCGCCACCTTCCCCCTGGGGATAGGGATACCGAAGTCGCCAAAGCGCCATTTCGACTGGTATTCGTGCAGGTTCATGAAGCGCGTTTCTCCCTGTTGCGTCGTTACCAGATCAAATCACGCCCAGCTCGCGCCCCACCTTCTGGAACGCCTCCAACCCTTTATCCAAATCATCCCGCGTGTGCGCGGCGGTGTTCATCACCCGGATGCGCGCTTTGCCCTTCGGCACGGTGGGGTAGCCAATCGCCATCGCAAACACGCCCTCTTCAAACAGGCGCTTGCTGAACTGCTGCGCCAGCGGCGCTTCGCCCAGCATCACCGGCACAATCGGCGTCTGCGTGAGGCCGGTGTCGAAGCCGAGCGCCCTCATCTCGGACTTGAAATACTCCGCGTTGGACCACAGCCGCTCGACCAGTTCGGTGCTCGCTTCGAGCAGATCCACCGCCGCCAGGCACGCGGCCACGTCGGGGACGGTCATCGCGCTGGAGAAGAGGAACGGGCGCCCGCGCTGGCGCAGCCACTCGACGATGGTCTTGTTTCCGGCGACCACACCGCCCATCACGCCGAACGCCTTCGACATCGTGCCGACCTCGATGTCCACCTCCCCGTGCAGCCCGAAGTGATCGACGATGCCGCGCCCGCCCTTGCCGAGCACGCCCTCGCCGTGCGCGTCGTCCACCATGAGCAGGATGTCATACGCGGCGGCTACCTCGGCCAACGCCGGCAGCGGCGCGATGTCGCCGTCCATCGAGAACACGCCGTCGCTGACGATCAACAGGCGGTTGTACTGGCCGCTCGCCCTGGCCTCTTCAATGCGCTGGCGCAGGTCGGCCACGTCGTTGTGCTCGTAGGCGATGATCTCCGCGCGGCTCAGGCGGCAGCCGTCGATGATGCTGGCGTGGTTGAGCCGGTCGGAGAAGATCGCGTCGCCGCGCCCGACCAGCGCCGGGATCGTCGCCAGGTTGGCGTTGAAGCCGCTCTGGAACGTGATCGCCGCCGCCGCGCCCTTGAACTGCGCCAGCCGTTCCTCAAGCTGGACGTGCAGGCGCATCGTGCCGGCGATGGTGCGCACCGCGCCCGGCCCCACGCCGTACTGCTCGATGGCTTTGGCCGCCGCCTCGCGCAGCTTGGGATGGTTGGCGAGGCCCAGATAGTTGTTGGCGCAGAAGTTGAGCACGCGCCGGCCATCGACGGTCAGCCACGCGCCCATCGGGCTTTCGATGGTGCGAATGTTCGTGAACAGGCCTTGCTCCTTGAGGCCGGCAAGTTCCTGTTCGATCCATGCGGTTTTAGTAGACATATTCTCTCTCGCTCAAGTTGAACCTCGACGAACAGGTTTACCGCGCAGTGAGAATACACATCGCGGAGTCAACATAACCACCCTGTCGGTAAGATGTTCCATATATGATGTGTGTTCCCGGTGTTAGGATACCTGTTGAGTAATATTGATTGATCTCCCAAAAGCCCGCACCCCCATTGTACTCCACAACGGTCCCACTCTCAGCAGAAAGAGGCAAACCGTTCATCGTCACAGACAGAGAAATAACCGGCTGGTCGGACCGGGCTTCAGCCTCCCCGCTCGCGCCTTCAAAACCTATGGACATTCGTATTAGGTAAGAACAGCCCGCTGCAACCGTTCTCCCTCCTGCAAACTGACACGCAAAAACGTTGATGCTTGGCCTGCTGATCTCTACGGGAACGTCACACGTTTTGTAGACGACAGGAGTGTTACAATCCAGATCGGCTTGAGGTAGATCAAGACTTCCCGAACTCCCTGTGGTTGACACATGCTCACAAGTGTTTTGTGCAGACACTTCAACCACATCCGCAGTTCTCCCCTCCAGCCTGACAAGCTCAGAGGTTGGGTCTACTCGCCCACCCGCGTTAAGCGTTATTGCAATCGAAGCGCCTGGAGTAGTC
Source organism: Anaerolineae bacterium (assembly GCA_034435135.1). Lineage (GTDB taxonomy): Bacteria > Chloroflexota > Anaerolineae > Aggregatilineales > JAFGMM01 > JAOSJO01. Next base: position 2,750 of record DAOTXU010000436.1, read on the forward strand.
AGCTGAACAACATTGGTGCCGAAACAGGCCGTCAGGTTGCCCTCGACTAGCGTGATGACCAACACCCGACTTTCGCCGGGCTTAGCCATGGTGAAGATCACTGTAGAACTGAGCCTGACCTCAAGGCCGTTAATATTGAAAGTTATCTCGATACCCCTGGGGCTTTGCACTACCAGCGCGTTCGGCGCTTCCTCACACGTCGGCTCCCCAAACCCGCCGCTGAAGTAGAACGCCTGCATCGGCCCATAGGACGGCGTCACCGCCGCTGTCCCGTCGGTCACCGGCAAAGCCGCGAGGCCCTCGGCATCCTCTACCGAGACCAACTGACCCCATATCCACGCCGCGCCGCCATCCTCAAGCTGAAGCTGATACCAGTCGCGCGCCGCGTTGACCCCGACCAGGCTCAGCGCTGTCCCGGCGTCGACCGTCGTCACGATAGCCGACTCGGTGCTCGGCTCACTCCGCAGGTTGGACCGCGCGGTCGTGGTCGCCGCCACAGGCGTCACCTCCGGCGCTTCGACGACCTTCTCCGGCGACACCTCATTCTCCAGTGACACGTCGCCCATCAGCAGGAAGGTGATCGCCTGCCCCGGCAGCGCTCCAAGCACATTGGCCTGCAACTTGAGCACCGCCAGTCCCCATAGCCCACTGTCCAGGTCCAGCGCCGAGCTTGTGAGGGTGTGCACGTCGGCCACCGACACCAAATCTGCGGGGTTGCTAAACACCAAGTCGTCGCGCGCTTCCCAGAAGGTCGCGTCAACCTGCGCGTGCCCATAGCACGCCTCGTTGTGCCCTATGCTCCCACATGCATCACCGACGGCCTCCAGCGCCGCCTCGACGATTGCTGCACAGGTATTGTCACCGTCGTCCTGGGCGTTAATCCGCTGTGCAGGCAGGATTGCCAACATCAGAAACAGCGTCAGCAGCACTTTCCAGCGTGTCATCGCAGATTCTCTTGGGGGATGAGAAGCAAGCGCCTACAAGGAGGCTCGCCTTCAATATAACACCGGGTGCATCCGGCGACAAAACAGGCACCGCAGGATGGTGCTGTGGCCCACCGCGGCGAGCCGCGCGCCCATCTCCGGCGTCAGATAGGGATCGAGGCGGGCGATGTCCCGGTAGATGCGGGCGGCGCGCGCCAGGCGGCCCGTATTCGCGTACCGTGCGGCAAGGACCAGCCACGGCGCATACGCT
>DAOTXU010000437.1:0-10315 GCA_034435135.1 Anaerolineae bacterium
GGCGAGACGGGGGTGAGGTAGAGAAACGCTTAGCACGGCCAGCTGTTGGCAAAAGTTTGAATCAGTTCATTGGCAGCGATTTACCCAAAATCCCGCCGCCGCCGCAAGGAGCCAGGCCATGTCGCAACGGTCGTTTCGCCCCATGCCCGCCGCTCTGTTGATCATCCTGGCGTTGGTCGCCGTTAACGCGCTCACCGATCAACTCAGACCGGCCAGGGCAGACGCCAGCGCCAGGCCGGTTCTCCAAGAAGAGGCCCCTCCTGAGAACCAGCCCGGTGAAACCACAACCAATCAGGCCACTTACAGCGCTGAGGCTGTGCTGTTGGTGGCCGGCGTGCTTGTGCTGCTTGCTCTGCTCTTCTTTCTCCTGCTTTATTACCTGGGTCGGCTCGACCGAACGTCGTATCTTGGAAGGCTCTATCACGATACGACCCAGGACATTGAGTACAAGCGCCTCGTCGGGCCGCTTCAGGAGAAGCTGTTGAAAACCCACGAATATGAGCGGGATATTTTGCGCGATCACGAATGGCTGAGTAAAAACCCACCGCCATCAGGAATAGACCTTATGCGCGAAGAGTCTAGGTTAGAAATGATAGGTCTTGGCTGGGCGGATGAGGCATCGTCGGCCTGGTATTACGAGGATGAGGACCCAGAAGCCAAGGCAGCAAGAGAGCGAGAACAAACCGCCATCAACGAATGGAGACATAGACTCCAGCTAGAGGCACGCCGCCGGTACCGCGAAGACGAGACGAAGGCTCGCGCGCAGGCGCAGCAGCGGGCAAGACAGTCGGTCTCAGTTGATTTTGGCCTGCTGCATGGCCGAGGCCCCGAATTCGCGCTGGAGTTTACCGCCGTCGTAGTGATTATTTTTACCGCGGCGGCGTTGGGGTTTCTCAAAATCTTGAACTCGGAGCAGATCGGCACGCTGTTGGCAGCCATCGCCGGTTATGTGCTGGGCCGGGCGACCACACGCAGCGCCGCGAAGGAAGGCGAAGCAAAGACCACTGAGCAAGAGACGCGGACGGCGGTGAGCACGCTGGAGTTGGCCGAACTGCTGCGCGTGGTTGCTGGGACCAGGGGCGAGGTTGACCGGCCCCCGACGGTCACCATTAGCGAGCCTGCGCCCGCCGGACAGGTGTACAAGACCAATCAGGCCAGCGTCAGGGTTGCCGGCAAAGCGGCTGACGACAACGCCGTTGAGCAAGTGCAATGGACCAACCGACTCACAGGCGCGAGCGGCATCGCCGAACTGAGCGCAGGGACAACCTCCCGGAATTGGAGCGCGGCTCTGATGCTGCAAACCGGCAGCAATGTGATCGAGGTGGTCGCCAGGGACACGAGCGGCAACGCGAGCGAGCCGGCAACGCTCACCCTCCAGTACGAGCCGCAAGAGTAAGAGGGCAGCGGAGTCAAAAGCAGGGGGAGATTCGGCTTAACCTGAAAGGATCAGGCTGCCCACAAACACGACGAAGATCAACGCGCTCATCGCAAACTCGACGACAAGGCCGAGAAGGTATCCCATCACTGCTGCGCCGCCGCTGTGGAGCGCCGCGCGCAGCTCGCCGGCGCGCGCGAACTCGAACAGGGTCGCGCCGATTACGGCGCCAAAGAGGGTGCCGATAATGGGGATCGGGATGACGAACGTGCCCACCAGACCGCCGATCAGCGCGCCCAGGATTGACAGACAGCTTCCACCCTGCGCGCGCATCCCCAGCGCCGGCATCCACCAGCCCGATGTGACGCCGAGGAGCATGAATACCGTCATGAGCGCAACGCCGGCCCAGGTGACACGCTGAAAGCCGGTCAGCGCGGCGTAGACCACGCCGACAGCCCACACCAGCGCCGGGCCGGGGATAAATGGGATGATCGACGCCAGCATGGCGATCAGCATCAGCGCGATGGCGAGGGCGGTCAAGACCGTTTCGGAAACGCTGGGCAAGCGCGCAACCCTCTATCCGATAGTACGTCTGCCAAACTAACCATCTGATCGACGCTTCAGGCCGTATGCGCTTCCATGGCTTCATGCGCCGCGAGCCGGTATGACACCAATTCCGCCGGCTCGGCAGCCCCACAGCTCTCGTAAAACTGAAGGCCCGTCGGCGCCCCGGCGACCTGAATCCGGTGCACTCTACCGTCTGCCAGCGATGCAAACCGGACCGTCCATTTGTCGTCGCCGGCGCGCTCGCTCCCCAACCAGCGGAACGCCGCCAGGTCGTCAACGCCGGTTTCCGTCCGCAAGAAGTGGTCGGCGATCTGGGTAACCTTGTCATAGCACGCGCGGCCTCGATACCTGGGCAGGTGGATACGCCCCGCGCAGCAGGTCTCAACGATTGTCGGGGCGTCTTCGGGGGCAAGGCGACCATAATACACCCCGTGCGGCAGGCAGGCGGAGACGGCGGCGAACCGGTGCCCGCCCAGGTGCGTGGACTGCCATACCGCATCGCCTGCGTGCGCCGCCATCGCCGGGTAGAGTGCGACGCCGAACTTCGCGCAGCAGCGGTCGCGCCTCCCGTTGGTGCACGTCAGGAACAACGGTTCCCGGCGGATGAACGCGGCGTATTCCGGCGCGCCCGCGACGATGGCCGGCGCGCCGAGCGCGAGCAGGTCCTCGTAGTCGCTCAGGTGAAACTCGTAGAGGACAGGGTCCAGCTCGCGCGCCACGGCGACGTAAAACGCAATCCCGTTCGTCCGGTGGTCGCGCTCCTGCTTGATGAGTTGCATCCGTGCGTTGGGGATGGCGTCAAGCCATTCGGAAAGCTGGGCCTTCACAGACGCGGGCAGGGCGCTCTCCTCGAAGGCCTTTTTGCCCCAGGGGCCGGGGTATTCGAGCAGAAACCACACATCCGCGCGGGTAGCCGTGCCGACAAGCGGTTCGTTCACCTGCAAAGAACTGTCGTGGCAAAAGAAATCAGGAACGTTATGGGCCGGAAGCGGGGTAGTCATCGGGGCTGCCTCGTGTGTTAGTTTTTATGGTGCTCACTACAAAAATAGCGCTGAGCGTCGATCTGCGCCAGTTTTTGACGCTATAGCCAACGCGAAAAGACCGCTGCCGCGTGTTATACTGGGTCACGTCCCTGTTCGCGTCTGGAGAAGTCCATGCTCTTGCTCCCCAACGTGACCCCAGAAATGCTCGACCCCGCTTTCTGGCTGGCGCGGCTGGGTGACCCCGACGCCCCCATCCTTAACGCCGACGGCATCCACGCATTTAACGCTCACGTGCTCGAAACCCTGAAGCTCCCCGACCCGCTCGACCTGTCCGAGGTTGTGTTGGCGCAGACGGTGCGCGGCGCGATGTCGCCCGTCCCTACTGAGACATTCTACGACGTGACCGGCGTGCCTTACTCGGCGGTGACGTGGGCGCCGATCCAGGCGAACATGGGGGTTGACGCGATCCCGGACGCGGTTCGGGTGCAGTGGGGACTGGTCACGGAGCCGACCACGCTGCGCTACTATCCCACCTTCGCGCTGGGGATGTCTAGGCCGGGGGAGTTCTTCTTCGACCGCTTTCTGGCGACGACCGTCGATCTGGGCTGGCCGACGGCGGTGGCGCACACCAGCGCCGACGGGCGCTGGGTCTTCGCGCTGACGCCGATGTATTGGGGCTGGCTCCCGGCTGAGCGCGTGGCGCTGGCCGACGACCGGGAGACCGTGCGCCGCTTTGTCGAGGCCGAATCGTTTGTGATGGTGATCGCGTCGCGGGCGAGCGCGGCGATGCCTGACGGCACCCACGCTCTGGCGCAGATGGGTACGCGCCTGCCGGTGGCAGGCCGCGACGCCCTGGCGCGGCGCGTCTGTGTGCCCCGGCGTGACGCAGAGGGCCGGCTCGCCCTGGCCGAGGGCTACATCGCTCACGACGATCCCGCCTGGCAAGAGGGTTACTTACCATGCACCCTCCGCACGGTGTTCATGCAGGCGTTCGCCCTGCTCGGCGAGCCTTACGCCTGGGGCGGGGCGCGGGCCGGCCTGTTCGGGCGCGACTGCTCGCGGCTGGTGCAGGATGTCTGGGCGGTGACCGGGGTGCGCCTGCCGCGCAACAGCCGCCAGCAGGGACACGTCGGCGTCACGGTCGCGCGCTTCGATCCCGACGCTCCGCCCACCGCCCGCGCGGCGCTGTTGGCCGAGCGCGTCCCGCCGGGCGCGTTGCTGCTCCTGCCCGGCCACATTATGCTCTACCTGGGCGCGGTCGATGGCGTCCCCTACGCGATCCACGACCTGTGGAACTACAACCACCCCGACGGCCACGTCACGGTGGCGGCGTCGGTGGTTGTTTCCGACCTGCCGGCCGCGCCGAGCGCGGGGCGGAACACCCTGACGGAGCGGCTCACGCATGTGCAGGTGGTTGGCACATGATATCTGTCAAAGCTTCCCGGAAGCGGCGAGCTTTCGGGAAGCTCTCGCCTGTTTTGGCGCGATCTGGGGTATTTGTTACAATTTGTTGACGGGATTCTTATATTCCCGTGCTATCTTTACGCTCGGAAAATCCCATCGACCGACTTCATCGATCTGAGGGTAGTGAGATGCCACTGTACGAATATCGCTGTGAAGAGTGCGGCGTGCGCTTTGAGCGGCGGCAGCACTTCAGCGATCCCCCAGTCCGCGCGTGCCCGGAGTGCGGCGGTTCGGTGCACCGGGTGATCGGTTCGACCGGCGTCATCTTCAAGGGGTCCGGTTTCTACGTGACCGACAACCGCAAGAGCGGCGGGCGCACCGAGGGCGGGTCGTCCGGCAAGGGCAAATCAGAAAGCGCGACCGAGTCGAAGGCGTCGGAGGCGAAAGCATCGGATTCCAAGAGCGACAGCAAAAGCGACGACAAGTAAGCCGGCGCTCATTGCGCGAGATTAACACTGGAGACCGGGCTTGAGGCCCGGTTTTTGTTTGCCGCGCCGACCTTTCCGGCAGAGGATCGTGTTTTGAAAACCAACTTCCCGCGAGCTTCAAGCGCGCGGGAAGCTACAGGCAGAGGTATAGCAGCGCCATGTCTCTGCGTCACCCCAAATCATACGGCCCGACCCACAGCCCGCGCGCCGCGTCCCAGAGCCAGCCCGGCGCATCGACTTCGAGCGGCTGCCGCGCCCAGCCCGCACGCACCCGCGCGACCGTCTCCTCCCAGGTGCGCACGCCGTCGAGCGCGCCCGCCGCCTCGACATTGCACGCGCCCACCGCCGTCGCCATCGTGAGCGCGTCCTCCGGCCCCAGGCCGCGCAGCAGCGCCGCCAGGAACCCGGCAATCGTGGCGTCGCCCGCGCCCACCGTGCCGACCACCTTCTCCGGCATGAAGCACGGCGCCCAAAGCTCCCGGTTTAGCCAGGCTTCAGGCGTGGGCGGCGCGGCGCGGCCAAAGTTCGTGAGCGCGCCCGGCGTGCGCAGGTACACGCCCCGGTCGCCGAGCTTGAGCAGCAGCACCGGCTTGCCCATCTCCCAGACCTGCGCCGCCAGCGCTTGCAGGTCGGCGGGCGTCATGCCATCGAGCGCCCTGCCCTGCGCTTCCAACTCGTCGAAGCGCGGGCGTATCAACATGAACAGCAATTCCTCGAAGCTCGGCACGAAGATGTCCACATAAGGCAGCACCGGCTCCAGCACCGCGCGCCAGTGCACGCGCCCGGATTCGGCTTTGGGGTCGGGCATGGACATATCGAGCGAGGTAGTGACGCCGGTGGCCTTCGCGCGCCGGAACATCGCCGCGAGTTCCGCGCCGTCGTTCATGTAGATGCGGCGCATGATCGGCGGGTAGCCGAAGTGGAACAGGCGCGCGCCCTCCAGCAGTTCGTAGCGCACGTCATCCGCGCCAAAGGTCTCGTTCGCGCCGGCGCAGTGCAGGAACGCCCGGTCGGTGCCCGGCGGGTTGATGACCAGCGTGTATGAACTGACCGCGCCGGGCGTCACAATCATGCCGGCGGTCAGGTGCTCGCCGTAGCGCCGCACCATATCCAGTATCGCGCGGCCAAACAGGTCCTCGCCGATTTTGCCCATCAGCGCGGCGTCGATGCCGAGCCGGTTCAGGTTCAGCCCGGTGTTGGAGACCGCGCCGCCGGTCGAGAGCGCCGCCGGCCCGACTTCGGTCAGCCGGCCAGGGGCGACCAGGACGCTCATGTCGCCCCGAATGTCTTCGGGGAACTGGGGGATGATGTCGATGCAGATGTGCCCGGCGACGATGGCTTCTGCCATAGTACATTCTCAACTAAATACGATGTTCTATCGTCCCCAAATGGGCGCGGCGCGTGTCCCCCTCAAGGCTACGTGGTGTGCGCCGCGCCCCGATACCTCATTTCTCGTATGCCGCGATCGCTTCGCGCGTCGGCAGCGCGCCGATCTCAAGCGCGTACTCGACTACCTCTTGCGGGGCGAGGATGCGCAAGGTGCCCTCGGCGCGCGCCTTGTCGCGCCCGGTGACCGCGGCGTTGCCCGGCTCCAGGCCGCAGACGTAATCGCGCGCACCCATCTGCTTCCACTCGATCAGCCAGGGCAACTCCGCTTGACGGTAGCGCACGTACCCGCCGAAATTCAGCGCCCGGTTAACAATGGCCGCCCGCGCGTAACCGTCCGCGTCAGGTCGCACGGTGTGGAAGAACACTTGCTCGGCGTAGCCGGGCGTTGGCTCCTGGAAACGCCGGTGCGCACTCAAGCCGGGCGCGGCTACGGCGTCGCGCGGTTGGGTCTCAATGCTATCGACCAATATCTCGCTGTCAGGGCTGACCACCGGGAAGCCAAAGTTGACGTGGTAGAGCATCATGTGCGGCGTCGGCTCAAAGCCGATGTTCTGCACCCGGTCGCTGATGCGGAACCAGTCCGCGCCCAGCCGCGTGCTGATGCGCCGGGTGAGGTGCAGCTTCGCGCCGAAGGTGACCGCCTCGACGATCTCGCCTTGCACCCAGATCACGTACTCCTCGCCCTCCCAGGCCGCGCCCGTGCTCACGTTGTACGCCGACAGGTGCGACATGCGCCCGTGCAACCCCAGCGCCTCCCCTTGATCGACCGCCGGCGCGCCCATCCAGCTCATGCCGCAGCCGGTCACCAGCCCGCCGCCCCAGGTGCGCAGCCAGCCCCGACCTTCGGGTTCGTACCGGGCGGGTTCGACCCAACCCGTCGCCGAATGCCACCCCAGCGACCGGCCCGCGAAACTCGCCGCGCCAACATCCAGGCCCCGGTCCAGAAGCACCGTGAAGGCCAGACCGCTCCCGGAGTGGAGGTCTGCCACGCGCATCCCCCTGCCGTTGCCGTCTGCCAACGCGCTCAACCGGACGCCGGCCAGTTGCGCCATGTCACCCACCAGCCGGGTGAGTGCGTCGCGTGTATAGGTTCGACCGAAAAGCTCAGGCATCGTTCTTCCTCTCATGTCATGACAGCAAACGCATTATCTGAAGTATACCACTTCGACTCGGCAGACGAGCAGCCGTTCCCGACGTCCGGCATTGTGTGATACACTCCAGCGCCGGTGACCTGGGCTTTTTCCCTGAGGAGGCGCAAAGCGCATGGCGCGCGCAATCCGGCGGGTGGTCGGGCTGCGGCCTCGGCTGCTGGTGGTTCTCTTGATCCTCTACTACAGTTTTCTCGGCGGCGCGGTGAACGTCGAGACCCAGTTCTGGCCGCGCGTGCTTCACCAGATCATCACGACGGCGCTGCTGGGTGTGTGGTTGGCGTCGCTGTGGCGCGCGGGGAGGCCGTTCCCGACTACGCCGCTTGACTGGCCGTTGCTGGCTTACGGCGCAATCTCGGCAGCGGCGGCGATGAACGCGCTTGATCCGCGCGTGAGTCTGGAACAGGCCTGGCCGATGCTGGTGCACATCCTCGGCTTTTACCTGCTGGTTGATCTGATGCGGCGCGGTGGGGAGCGTTGGGTCTTTGCGGGGCTGTTTCTGGCCGGGGCGGTGATGGTCCTGCTCAGCGGTCTGGAGCTGAGCGCGTGGTATTTCGGGCTGCCGCCAATGTTCCCCCAAAGCTGGCTGGGCGTGGGCGCGGGGCTGATCCCGCCTGTGTTGCGTCGCCTGGAGCACGCCACGACGAACCCCAACCTGGAGGCGAACTTCGTCGCGCTGCTGATCCCTGCGGCGACGGCCTGGGCGCTGACAACGCGGCAGCGCGGCTTGCGGCTGGCGCTGTGGGCGCTGGTCGGCGGGCTGGCGGCAGCGCTGCTGTTTACCCAGTCGCGCGGGGGATGGATGTCCGTCGGGACGAGCACGGCGACGCTGGCCGGGTTCTGGCTGTGGCGGCGGGCCAAGACCGGCGGTTGGCGCGCGTGGCTCCCGCTGGGGGCGCTGATCTTGGTCGTATTGATCGTCGCCGGCTTTGTCTTCCTCCAGACTTTTGAAGGGCGCGATTCGGGCGACCTGGGCCGGCTCGACGTGTGGCGCAGCGCGGTCGAGATGGCGCGCGATCACCCGGCTTTAGGCGTCGGGCCTGGGATGTACGGCGCGGCGGTGCGGGAGTACCGCGATCCCGAACTGGTGCTGACGTTGGACCGGCTCAACAAGGCGCACAACCTGGTTTTGCACGTCGCCGCCGAGTTGGGCCTTGCCGGTATCGCGGTAATGGCCTGGCTGGCGACGGCCTTCCTGCGGACCTGGCGCGCGCGCTGGCTATCGGGGGACGCAGTGGAACGTCGCCGCCTGGAAGCGGGCCTGGCGGCCTTTGTGGGGTTCGGCGCGCACAGCATGGTGGACACCTTTGAACTGACGCCGATGGTGTTGCCGCTGCTGATCTATGCAGCGTACACGGTAGGGGTACACGCGCCCTTCGGGTGCAGCGCCGTGCCCCTGCAACAGATTGGGAGAAGGAACTCAGGGGTAAGGGAGCGCTGGCCGGTCGCGCTCGCGGGCGCGCTGCTGATCGGTTACGCGGCGGCTTTCCTGCCCGTCAACGCCGCGATGTTCAACCTGATGCGCAGCGCGCAAGATGTGGACGTCGGCGACCTGGAAGCAGCGCTCGAAACCGGCGCGCAGGCGGCGTCCATCGATCCGGCGCTGGACCTCTACCCGGCGCATGTCGCCTATGTGCTGGGGCGGCTGGCGGCGGACGATCCGGGGGTTTATCTAGACCGGGCTATTGCGGCGCACGAGCACATGCTGACCATCCGCCCGACCTTTGACCTCGGCTACGCGAACCTGGGTGCGCTCTACGCGCAGCGCGGCGACCTGCCCGCCGCGGTCGAAGCGCTGGAACGCGCAGTCGCCATCCACCCGCGCGAGCCGGTCTACTGGCTGGCGCTGGGGGCGTACCGCGAAGCGACCGGCGACGCCGATGGCGCGCGTGCGGCTTATCTCCGCGCTTTGGAAGAGAGGCCCGCGCTGTCCGAATCAGGCTTTTGGGACGAAGCATCGGGCGGCTCCGCCCGCGCGTGGGCGCTGGCAGCGAGCAGTCTGCTCCCGGCGGCAGAGGTCACGCCGGACCAGGCGGGCCCTTTAGGCGCGGGGCGCGATGACCTCGCCGCCGGCGTGTATGAAGAAGCCGTCGCATGGTTTGACCGCGCCGTTGAGCAGGGAGCGGATCAATGGCTGCCCTACCTCTACCGGGCGGAGGCTGAGGCAGCGCTGGCGCGCTGGGACGCCGCCGAGCGCGACGCGCGCATGGCGCTCTTCCTTGCGCCCGGCGATGCGGCGCGGGCGCATTACGTGCTGGCGCAGGCTGCGATCAGTCGCGGCGATTGGGAGACCGCCGAGCGCTTGCTGGCGTCGGCGGTGCCGGGGCGCGCGGTGCCGCAGTATTTCACCGTCGCCAGCTATGGAAAGGGGTTCACGTATCTGACGCGCTTCGACTATCTACCGCAACTGCGCGCGCCGGGGTTGGGTGTACAGGCGTATGCGCCGTGGCTGGTCCTTGCCGCGCGGTACGCGAATACGGGCCGCCTGGCGCGCGCCGCCCGCATCTACCGGGACATCGCCCGCCTCGATCCCTATCTGACGCCGGAGATGGGCGCGCGGCTCGCCGCGTTGGGCCACTGAACCATCCTGCGGTGCCTGTTTTGTCGCCGGATGCACCCGGTGTTATATTGAAAGCGAGCCTTCAAGGCGCTTGCCTCTCACCCCCCAGGATAGTGACTATGACCTGCTCGTTGACGGAGACAGAGATCATCATTAACGATCTTCGACATGAGGAGAGTGATTTCAATGTCATCTAAAACCGCGTGGATCGAACAGGAACTTGCCGGCCTCAAGGAGCAAGGCCTGTTCACGAACATTCGCACCATCGAAAGCCCGATGGGCGCGTGGCTGACCGTCGATGGCCGGCGCGTGCTCAACTTCTGCGCCAACAACTACCTGGGCCTCGCCAACCATCCCAAGCTGCGCGAGGCGGCGGCCAAAGCCATCGAGCAGTACGGCGT
>DAOTXU010000438.1:0-6810 GCA_034435135.1 Anaerolineae bacterium
GATCAGCGGCGCGAGTTGTTCCCCCTCTTTGTCGGTCAGGTCGGTTGGGTAAGGTGGTCTTGATGCCATCCTCCAACTTTACCGGAAATCGTGACTTTTCAAACACTTTCTAAGAGTCGCCAATCTGTCAAGGCGATGTAACTGTGCCTTTCAGGGCTTCTGCAAAGTCGGTGAGCGCTATTAGTGTATAACTTTGCTCCTTCTTGCCCTCACCCATAAGTCCCCTCTCCCGGCTGCGCCGGACTATAGCCCACAAGGGGAGAGGGGACTTTGCAGACAAATGCGGCGGGCTTTCTCCCTCCAGCCCCGCGGTGGGAGAGGGGGCCAGGGGGTGAGGGGAACAAGCAGCGAGCGACTTTGCAAAAGCCCTGCTTGATTCATACAGGCAGAGGGCTTCGCATGGCGAACGAGTCGCCGTCAAAACTCTTCCGAGACGAGGCTCGCTATGCTGAACACGACGTCAAACGCGCGGGAGTAGAGCACTACGCTTTTATACAGGCTGATGTCAACGTCTTCCGGCACGATGTAATTCTGGTCGCCCTGGCTGCCGATGAGCGGGCCAACTTCCACAGCGCCGACGGCGATGTCGGCGCTGAGTTCCGCGTGCGTGGAGAGCAACACGCGCAGATCGGGGCCATTGCGCACCTCAAAATCCTCAAACCGCATAATGACCTCCGCGCCTGACCGGAACAGCGTCACCGAACCGCGCGCCCGATGCAGGGCGTCCAACTCGGTGAACTCGCCGCGCGCCACGATGACAGGCAACTCCATCTCCGGCATTTGCTGCGTCTCTTCTGGCACCACTGTAGGTGTGCCGGCGGCGTAGAGCGCGGCAGCCTGCGTGGGATCGACGGCCTGGATCGTCTCCAGCAACGGGCGCTCCGCGTCGGGCGCGCCCAGAAAGGACAGCGCCGTCGGCCCGCGCGCGACCAGCGGCCACCAGGTTGGAAACGTGAACAACGCGAACACGATGAGCGCGCCGAGGCTGAGCAATGCCCACCGAGGTCGGGTGCGCAATGGTCTTCTCCTCATCAAGACACCGGGGCTGATCTGCTGAAAAGCTAACCGGCTTGTCAACCCTTGTCAACATCTATCCGACAAGCGCTCTGGCTGCGCCGGACAGGGGGCTGAAGCCCTCCGTCCGTGACTTCCCGGATCGATTCTAAGGCCGCTGTGCTTCGATCAGCCCCTCAAACAAGTCATCATAACGCGGCGCGATCTCTGACCAATCGAACTGCGACACAAACCAGCGCAAGGTCCGGGGCGGTTTGTGGCGCGCGGCGAGCATCTGACGCAGCTTGTCAACCAGGCCACCCTCGTCGTAGAGGTAGGCGTCGTGATAGGCCGGCGGGATCAGCGCCGGGTAATTCAGCCGCCGGGGCAGGACCGGCGCGCAGCCGCAGTAGATCGCCTCGCAGGTGGAGATGCCGAAGAAGTCTTGCACGGCGGCGCTCACCTGCACGTCGGCGTCCCAGAGCAGGCGGGCGTACTCGGCGAAGCGCTCCACATACCCGAACCGCACCACGCGCCGCCCCAGCCGTTCGCGCGCCCGCTCAAACTCCTCAGGCTGCTGGCGGAAGTTCTGGCCGACGACGGCGACCTGGAAGTCAACGCCCTCATCCGCCAGTTGATACAGCGCTCTGAAGAAGGTTTCCGGCCCCTTGTCGTACTCCCAGCGGTGGTTCCACACGATCAGCGGCGGTCCCTCACGCAGGGCATCGGGTTGGTGCGCGTCGAAGCGGCGCAGCCCAAGCCCCAGGGGAAGGACCTGACTCTTGCGCTTGAGTGGCTCGATTGTATCCAGTTCGTTGAAGTCGGGGAAGTGCTTGAGCAGGCGCGGCAACTCGTCGAAGAATGCCTCCAGGTGAAACTGGCTGTTGAAGTAAACCGCATCGGCGGCCAGCGCGGAGACAAAATTGATGAAGCCGTAGTGCAGGTCGCGTTTCTCGCCGGGCGGCGGCGGATAGGTCAGCTGGTTTTCGTGGAAGTAAAGCGCCGTCGCCACGCCGGCGGTCCGCCGCCGGGTGAGCGCGAGGAAGGTGGTCAGGTCGAGCATGTCGGTGGCAAGGATGAGGTCAGGCGCGGACTCGGCGTAGCCGACCGTGTAGTATCGCGCCAGCGTGACAGCGCCGCCGTGCATCCGCCACTTCCACCACTGACCCGGCAGGCTGAGGATGTGAACCTGGTGGCGGCTGTGCGCGGCGTAGCCCTCCGCCCAGGCGCGGTGGCTGCCGGTGAGGTACGGTTCTAACAAGAGGATCCGCATGGCGCTGACGGTACACCGCCCGCAACGGGATGTCAAATCGGGAGTGCGCCGTGCTGAAAGAATCAGGCGAGTGTGCTAAACTAAAGCAAGCGTGCCGTCTCTTATCCGCTGCAAAGCTCACTTAACACGTTGGATTAAGGAGAAGAAGAGCATGAACCGCAAGTTTTCCGCCTTTCTGATTGTCGCCTTGTTCCTGACCACCTTCGCCGTCGCACCCTCGACCGCGCAGGAAGAGATCACCCTGACCGTCTGGGACGTAAGGACGCGCGACGCCGATGTCGCCATCTTCGACCAGATCGACGCGGCGTTCATGGAGGCCAACCCCGGCGTGACAGTCGTGCGCCAGGCGTTCAGCTTTGAGGACCTGCAAACCACCCTGCCGCTGGCGCTGACGGAAGAGTCCGGCCCGGACGTGTCGCAGATCAACCAGGGCTACACGGTCATGGGGCCGCTGGTTGAGGCGGGTCTGATTCTGCCTCTGGATGAGTACGCCGACGAGTACGGCTGGTGGGATCGCTACGCGCAGGTGCTCCACCGACGCAATATGTTCACCGAAGATGGCGCGCAAATCGCCGAGGGCAACCTGTATGGGATGTCGATTGAGGCGGAGATCGTCGGCGTGTACTACTGGCGCGACATCTTCGAGGAACAGGGCATCGAAATCCCCAAGACGCTGGCCGAATTTGAAGCGGCCTGCGCCCAGTTGAAAGCGGCAGGGGTCACGCCGATCATGTTCGGCAGCCTGGACGGCTGGCCGGCGATCCACACCTACAGCGCCATTCAACACTCGCTCTCAACCGTCGAGGCCATCGACAACTTCATCTACCGGCTTGAGGGCGGCACGTTCGACGACGAGGCGAACCTGGAAGCCGCGAAGAAACTGGTCGAGTGGGTGAAGGCCGGTTACTTCCCGGAGGGCTTCGAAGGGATGGACTACGACAACCAGACCTTCAACGGCTTCGTGAACCAACAAGCCGCGATGTGGATCACCGGGAGCTGGCAGACCCCGAACCTGGTTCCCCAGGTTGGCGAGGAGCCAGTCGGCTTCTTCGTCTTCCCGCCGGCTGAGGAGGGTAAGGCTCCACTGAGCATCGGCGGCATCGGCATTGCGTATGGCATCAGCGCCAAGACCAAGAACCCCGATGTGGCGGCGAAGTACATCGACTTCCTGACCACCCCGGAAGTGGCGGAGATGGTGCTTCAACTGGGCCTGCTGCCGGCGGTGGCGGTTGATCCTGCACTGCTGGAAGAAGGCACCCTGACCGCCGACACCGTGACCGGCTGGAACACCATCAGCGAGGCGAACGCGGTCGGGCACTATCTGGACTGGGCGGTGCCGCTGGATGACATCGTTGCCGCGCTCCAGGAGCTAATGGCAGAGCAAATCACGCCTGAGGAGTTTGTGGCGAAGGTCGAAGAGGCCTACGTCACGAGCGGCGAGTAATTGCCGCCTATCCCAACGTCTTGGACAGGGGGCTTAAGCCCCCTGTCCGTTCATGGTCGCTTCGACCAAACGGATAACCGAGAGGCATCCTGGTGATTCAGCGCCTCTTCACCAATCTGCGACGCGGCGGCGCGCCCTACGAGCGTCCTTATCAGGCCTATCTCTACATCCTGCCGGGGTTTGCCATCTATCTGGTGTTTGTGTTGATCCCCATCACCAACACCATTCGCTACAGCCTCACGGAATGGAGCGGCATCAACGTCCCGGAGTACATCGGCCTGGAGAATTACGTTCGCCTGTTCAACGACGCCAAATTCTGGAACGCGCTGGGCAACAACGCCTTCTTCGTCACCTTCTACACCATCCTGCCGATTCTGCTGGGCCTCTTGCTCACCTCGTTGCTGACGCGCGGCGCGTTGCGCGGCATGGTGATCTTCCGCACCGGCCTGTTCATCCCACAGGTGATGAGCGCAGTGGTCGTGGGCATCATCTGGCGCTGGCTGTTCACGCAGGATGGGCCGATCAACCAGTTTCTACGCCAAGTCGGGCTGGAGCAGGCGGCGATCCCGTGGCTGGGCGATTTCACGTGGGCACCCTACGCGGCGGGCTTCGTGGGGACGTGGGTGCAGTACGGGCTGTGCATGGTGTTGTTCATCGCCGGCGTGCAGTCCATCAGCGAGGACCTCTATGACGCCGCCAAAGTGGACGGCGCGAACGCCTGGCACCAGTTCCGTTACGTGACCGTGCCGGGGCTGCGCCAGCAGATCATTGTGGCGTTTACCATCACGTTCATCGCGGCGCTGCGCGTGTTCGACCTGGTGTTTGTGCTCACCAGGGGCGGGCCGGGCAAGGAAACCGAAGTCGTGAGCATGTTGATCTACCGGCAGGCGTTCGAGCAGCGCAACGCCGGCTACGCCACCGCGATGGCGCTGGTGATGACCGTGATAATCGTGTCGGTGTCGGCGACGGTGTTCTACCTGCAATCGCGCCAGGAAGAGGGATAGGTGCCCTATGCAAGCCGAAGGGGCAAGCGCGCGCCTGACGGGGCGAAATCTGCTGGTTTATGCGATACTGAGCGCCTGCCTGCTGGTGGCGGTGATGCCGCTGGCCGGCGTCTTCCTGACGGCGTTCAAGACCCCCGCCGAGATGGTCAAAGGCCCCTTCGCCCTGCCGGAGGTATGGCGTTGGGAGAACTTCGTGAGCGCCTGGGAGGGCGCGCGGTTCAGCATCTATTTCCAGAACAGCGTGCTCGTCGTTTTGCCGGTGGTGGTCATCTCGGTGGTCCTTTCGACGATGGCCGGCTACGCCTTTGGGATGATGCGCTTCCCCGGCGATAATCTGCTCTTGCTGCTGATTATCCTCGGCCTGATGGCTCCCTTCGAGGCGGTCATTATCCCGCTGTGGCAGTTGATGGGATCGCTGGGGCTACGCGACACCTATTGGGCGCTGATCTGGCCGCAGGTGGCGCTGAGCTTTTCATTCGGCACGTTCTGGATGCGCGCGCACTTCAAGAGTATGCCCCGCGACCTGGTTGACGCCGCCGTGGTAGACGGATGCAGCACGTGGGGCGTGCTCTGGCGAATCCTATTCCCGCTCTCGCGCCCGGCACTGCTTTCGCTGGTGGTGTTGCTGTTCATGTGGACCTGGAACGAGTTCTTCCTCGTGCTGGTGATGGTCACCGGCGACATGCGCACGCTTCCGGTCGGGTTGGCGTTACTGCGCGGGCGCTACTCCACCGACGTAGCGGTGATGTCAGCGGCGGCGCTCATCGTCTCAGCGCCGGTGATTGTCGTTTACCTCGCCTTCCAGCGGTACTTCATCCGGGGGATTATCGGCGGGGCGGTGAAGGCGTAGAGTTGGCTCCTTCTCTTAATCAACTTCTCATGTAAGATTCATCTCTCAAAGTGTTTCTAGTCCGTCAGAGCAGTGTTTGCTGGGCAGTTTACTACCGAAAAGATCATAATCGTATAGTATTAAGCATTGCAGCATGGAGGCGTGGTTAATGAAAAGGGCGATTCTCATCGGCGCATTTGTTGGTCTGTCGTTATCCATCGCCCTGAGCGCGGTCTTCTATCTGGCAGCGCAGGTGTTCGATCTGCCGTTCATCCCCTTCGACGTGCTGGACTGGTTCGCGCGCATCGAGCAACTGGGCGGCGCGATCACGTTCGGCATTGACACGCTCATTGCCATCATCACGGCGTTCGGCGGCCAGCTTTCCACCGCCGCCAAACCCGCCGAGCAGATCATGGCGGTAAGCGGCCTGCTCGTGACCGGCGCAGCCGCCGGGGCTGCGATGTTCGCCGTGCTGCGCCGCCGCGCGGAGGCCTCCGGTGCGCGCGCCGGCCTGCTTGTGAGCGCAGTCCTCGGCGTCCCCGTGACGCTCATCAGCCACAGCCTCAACCAGCCGGATGTCATGGGCCTCATCATCAACACCGCCTGGATTTTGGGCGCGTTTCTGGTTTGGGGCGCGGGGTTAGGGTGGGCCTACGAGAAAGCCGGTGCGCCGGCCACGCGCGATGTTTCCGAAGCGGAAACGCAGGTTACGTCAGAAATGCCGGCTGAGAAGCCACGGCCCACAGTAGAGATGATCGACCGCCGCAGCTTCCTGATCCGCCTCGGCGGGGCGACCGCCGTCATCACCGTGGTCGGCGCAGGGTTGGGGGCGCTGGTCGCCAGTGAGCGCGCGCGCCTGCGCCGCCAACTGCTTGCAGAAGCAGCAGGCGTGACCCTGCCTGAAGACCTGCCCAACGCAGACGATCCCCTGATCCCTGCGCCCGGCACGCGCCCGGAATACACCCCGCTCGAAGACCATTACCGGATCGACATCAACGCCCTGCCGCGCGAGATCGACGGCGAGACGTGGCGGCTCAACATCACCGGCATGGTCGATAAGCCGGTCAGCTTGACGCTCGACACCATCCGCGCCTACCCGTCGATGGACCAGTACATCACCCTGGCGTGCATCTCCAACCCCATCGCCGGCGACCTCATCAGCACCACGCGCTGGACCGGCGTCAGCCTGCAACGGGTCCTTGCCGACCTGGGCGTGCAGGACGGCGCGCGGGTGCTCAACATCCGCTCGGCGGACGGTTTCCACGAG
>DAOTXU010000439.1:0-13636 GCA_034435135.1 Anaerolineae bacterium
ATTGCCTCCAGTTCCTGGTTGACCTCTTTAATGCGCGCGGGCCGCTGCTTGACGGTCTCCGCTCCGTTATCCGTCAGCGTGCTGAGCAAAATGTACGTAGGCATGTGCCCCCTCCTCCCCTGCATTGCAGACCTGTGCAGGCTGGCTCCCCAAAGCGCGCTGCGCCCGCCTTCATTGTATCACACACTCTAACAAAGTAGGGGCATGCAGCCTGCCCCCTCTGAGGAGGCGCTGCGCCCCTGCTCGCGGGGAACTACCCGTTTTGTACGGTATCTGTTCACTTATGGTCCCCGCAACTAAAGTCGCGAGCTAATTCGTTACCATAGCGGTGTCATTCTCCGATTAGCCGCCGACTAAAGTCGGCGGGTTGCGAAAAACGCAACGCCGTATGGAGAGGGCAAGGTGAACAGATACTCTGCGCGTATCACACCTTCGCGCGCATAAAGCCCGACACGCTCTCGATGTGGAACGTCTGCGGGAACATGTCCACCGGCTGCGTCTCGACAAGCGTGTAGCCGTGTTTCAGCAGCCGCGCGGCGTCGCGCGCGAGCGTAGCCGGGTCGCAACTGACGTACACGAGTGTGCGCGGCGCGTGCGCGACAAGCGCATCGAGCGCTGCGGGCGTCATGCCCGTGCGCGGCGGATCGATGACGGCGGCGGCATAGGGGCCTTCCAGGTCGGGCAGGGCGTCCTCGACCGCGCCCTCGATCAAATCCACGTTGTCGAATTCGGCCAGGTTGGCCTCCGCGTCGGTGACGGCGGGCGGGTACGACTCGACGGCAGTGACCAGCGCGGCGCGCTCGGCGATGAAGGCGCTGAACAGCCCCACGCCGCTGTAGAGATCGAGCACGTTCTCCACCCCGGTCAGGTTCAGGCGGCGCATCACCTCGTCAACCAGCAGGCCGGCCACCGGCGGGTTGACCTGGAAGAATCCCCCGGCGGTCACGCGGAACCACCGTCCCCGAATCGCATAGCGCGCGTGCGTGGAGCCGATCAGGTTCAGCGGCTCGTTGTCGCTGAGCAGGAAGTTCACCGAGACCGGCAGGTCGGTCTCCAACTCCGGCGGCTCGTCGTCCGCCGCGCTGAGCGCCAGCATCAGCGCCCCGTCCGAGCCAACGTAGAGGCGCACATGGTTGACCGTCGTTTCCTCGAAGGCCAGTTCGTCGAGCAGGTCCATCAGCTCCGGGCGGATGATGTGGCACTCTTCGATGGGCACGATGCGGCGGTTGTCGTCGGCCCAGAAGCCGGGCGCGCCGGCGTCGTCCATGTGAAACGTGACGTGCACGCGGTACGCCCAGGGGTCCGGCGCGGGCAGGGTCTCCAACACGCGCGGCGCTTTGATCTTGCCCACGCGCTCAAGCTGGTCGATCACGACTTCATGCTTGAGGCGAAGCTGCGCGGCGTAGTCGATGTGTTGCCACTGGCAGCCGCCGCACAAACCGGGACCGAAGTGCGGGCAGCGCGGGGTCACACGGTCGGGCGAAGGGGTCAGCATCTCCACGACCTCGGCGCGGGCGTAGCGCCCCTTGTCCTCGACGACCCGTGCGCGGATTCGCTCGCCGGGGATGACGTAGGGGACAAAGATCGTGCGCCCTTCGTGCCTGCCGATGGCGCTGCCGCCGTGCGCCATGCCGGTCAGTTCGAGTTCAAAGGTGTTGTCTTCTGGGTTCATGAGCGCGAGTATAACGCCCGGCATTGCGGCCTCAAAACGGCATGGGCTATACTGAGAGGCAGGACAAGTGAGGGTGATAAGATGGTCGTGGAATTACAAAAGAACATCGTCATCCCGAAAGACGAGATCGCGGCGTTCTGCCAGCGGCACCACATCCGCAAGCTGGCGCTGTTCGGCTCAGTGCTGCGCGACGACTTCGGCCCCGACAGCGACGTGGACGTGCTCGTCGAGTTCGAGGTGCAGGCGCGGGTGGGACTCTTCAAGTTTGTGAGAATACAGGACGAACTGAGCGCGCTGCTGGGGCGTGAAGTGGACTTAAACACGCCAGGGTTCCTGAGCCGCCATTTTCGGCAAAGAGTCCTCGACACGGCGGAGGTTGTTTATGAACGAACGGGACGAGACGCGCATCCGGGTTTCTCCGACAGTGAGGCTTGTTTCCAAGTAGGCAGATATGAAAGAAACAGCTTCTGACTTCAATCGAAGATTGGCAGAACTTCTCAAGAAACTCGCTCAAAGTGCTTCCAAACTGGGAGAAAGGTGTCGCAACGATGCAGCATTTGCCTCTCGTGTGGAACAGATGATAGAGGCGTTAGGAAATTTCTACGATCATTTAGGTGGAGATGCTCCACAGGTTTTTGAGAGCAAAGTGCGCAAATGGGTCAAAACTCCGGGTGATGACTATATGGGGTTTGTTGGCGAGTTATTTGTTGCCGAACGGCTTATGAACCATAGCATTCAACATCGTTTTATCCCAGAGACGACCGCGCATCCTACTCCAGATATTGAGTCAATGGTAGGGAGCAGAAACATATACTTTGAAATCAAGACCATTTCCGAAGATACTTTCTCCTTATTCGCTGCGAAGGTAAAGAAGCAAATCCAGCAGATTGAGCATTTTCCCGTGGATTGTGGAATAAGGATTATCTCAGGGAAAATTGACAGGGGAAAAGAAGAGTCTTTAACCGCCAGTGCAATACAAGCGATTCGATACGCACTCACCACTCAAGACTATTCTCCATTCCGATATGAAGGCACAGAGGGGACTTACATCATCGAATTTCTACCTGGGGCTGTGTTAGACCCACGATGGCCCAAAGTACAGTTTTTGCGTCCGCCTTGGGTAGAAAGCCGGATTGATAAGGGTGAAGGCATTCCCTTCCTTGAGGCCAAGCTTAAGAGAGACCTGAGAGATAACATCAAGCAATTTACCGTTCACAGACCAACGTTCTTTGTCTGGTTCAACTTTGATGAATCCTTATTGGATTTTGGGAGACATGTCTCTAATGTGCTGAGCGAACTCGGCCAAACGGAATTTGCTCTCGTAGCAGGCATTATAGTTGATGATCCGTTTGCCGGATGGATGCTTTTTGAAAATCAGTCCCCAAAGTATGCTGAGCTAAAGAGTGCCGGGCTGTTTAACACAATCCGTGCCTTGCAGCACTCCAACAAGTGACCATATGCACGAGCGCCGAGCACCAAACGCCGAGAACCGCGTCGCTGTCATTTGCACCGTGCTCAACGAGGGCGAAAGCATCCGTATGCTGATGGACTCGCTCGCCGCGCAGACGCGCCGGCCCGACGAGGTGGTCATCGTAGACGGCGGCTCGCGCGACGGCACGGCGGCGATCATCCAGGAATACGCCGACCGCCTGCCGCTGCGCGTGATCGTCCGGCCCGGCGCGAACATCAGCCAGGGGCGCAACGCCGCCGTCGAGGCCGCCGCCGGCGCGATCATCGCCAGCACGGACGCCGGCGTCCGGCTCGATCCGCGATGGCTGGAGCGGCTGGTCGCCCCGCTTGAGGCGGACTCGGCCCTCAACGTGGTCTCCGGCTTCTTCGTGCCGGACCCACAAACGCCCTTCGAGATGGCGATGGGCGCGACCATCCTGCCGCGCGCCGAGGAGATCGACCCGGCGAAGTTCCTGCCGTCGAGCCGGTCGGTGGCGTTCCGGCGCGAAGCGTTCATGGCGGTGGGCGGTTATCCTGAATGGCTGGACTACTGCGAAGACCTGATCTTGGACCTTCGGCTGCGGGCGAAGTTCGGGCGGTTTGGATGGGCGCCAGAGGCGGCGGCGCGCTTCCGCCCGCGTGGAAGCCTGCGCGCCTTTTTCGTACAATACTATCGCTATGCGCGCGGCGACGGCAAGGCCGACTTGTGGCGGCGCAGGCACCTGATACGGTATATAACATACCTGGTCTTGGGGCCGTTCCTTCTGCTAATGGGAGCGCTGCATCGTCGATGGTGGTGGCTGCTCCTGGCGGCGGGCGGCGCGGCGATGTTCAGCCGGCCATATCGCCGGCTGGCGCGCGAGTATCCGCTACGGGTCGTCTTAAGGGTTGGGGGCTGGCCGCCGCTCATCCGCGTGACCGGGGACGTGGCGAAGATGGTCGGCTACCCCGTGGGGCTGTGGTGGCGCTGGCGCAACCGGCCCCCGGACTGGCGAACCTTGTAAAAGGAGGGGGAGATCAATGACCAAAATGCCCAACATCAAAGTGGCGTTGATGGACTCGGACATCTATGCGCTGCACGCCCTAAACAGCTACCTGGCCTGGGACCGGCGCACGCGCGTGGTGGCGCGCTTCGAGCACCCTGAGGCGCTGGAGTCCTGGCTCAGCGCGGTGCAGGTCGCCGAGCAACCGGACGTGACCTTGTACGAAGTGGACTGGACGCACGACCTGGATAAAATGCGCATGGCCCTGAGTCGTCTGGGCAAGAAAGCGGGGAAGGTATTAGGCCTTTCTGCGCGGTCGGAGCGCGCCCGCATTGTCGCGGCGAGTCGCGCGGGGGTTGCGGGCTACCTCGTCAAGGGGGATGTGCGCATCGGCATCGCCGGCGCGGTAGTGCACGCGACGCATCACGCGCATATTATCAGCGCGTCGGTGGCGGAAGCCCTGGGCAACAATCCTGAGGGCGTCTTCCCCAACGCCGAGGTGCTGCTCGGCCTGCGGCGCCACCCTGGCCTGACCGACCGCGTGGAGCAGGCGCTTCGCCTGTGCGTGATCGAGGGGATGTCCGCCGAGCTTGCCGCCGACGAGATGGGCGTCAGTCCGCACACCATCCGCAGCTACGTCAAAGAGGGGTACCGCATCCTGGAAGCGCAGGATGACACGCACTTCCCGGTCAACATGTCGCCGCAGGAGCGCGCCTTTATGCGGTTCACCGCGCTCCAGGCAGCGGTTGATGAAAACCACCTATAAAACAAAAACCCGGCTAACGCCGGTATACCCTGTCCGGCAACGCGCGCGTCTCAGTCTTCCGCTGGCGGCGGCACCGGCAGGTCTTCGACGGCGACATCCTTGTATTTCTCGCCCACTTCAACCAGCATGATCGGGATGCCGTCGCGGATAGGGTACTTGTAACCCGACTCGTGTGAGACCAGCCAGCAATTGTGCACCAGTTCCAATCGCCCAGGATCATCGCCCTCGCCGTGCACGGCCACCGGGCAGCGCAGTATCTTCAGGAGTTCGGGGTCAATGGGCGGCGCTTCGCTCGCTTGTGACGCCTGTTCGGCCATGCGGCGTTCTCCTTGTCAAGCAGGTGCGTTGGATGATAGGAGTATAGCGGCGTGGCCAATGCCCGTCAAGACGATTGTGGGCCTATTCCACATCGCGGGCGACGCAGGCCGCAAGAGTGGCGACGTACTGAAGCTCACGCTCATCGTCGCCACTATCGAGAACACCCCTGCGGCGCACACCCACCTGGCGTCGGGACCGGCGAGCCTGTGATTAACCAGACAATCCCCAATTGGCCCCTCCCACTATACCTGTAGGAATGCCTAAGGTGGGGTCAGACAAGGGGCTTAAGCCCCTTGTCCGCCGTTGGCCGACATCACCATTTCGCGTTCGGATTCTCTACCAGCACATTGACCAGCAGCGCCGCGACCGCGCCCGGCACCCATCCGGCCAGCGTCAGCGCGAAGACGATCAACACCGTGCCGCAGCCCCGGTCGATGACCGCCAGCGGTGGGAAGACAATGCATAGAATCGCGCGTAGGCAGCTCATAGCAACTTGATTCCTTTCCGTTCGTGAATCTCACTGACAGATACGTTCTTGGCGGGGAAGGGTTGCATGAATGAGGTACTTCGCGGTTCGGGGTGCGGTCGGTGAGCGAGGCCGGCTCGTTTGAACGCCGGAAAATGGAATGTTTGGGGTCAGTGAGACGAGTCAGGTCAACGTTGGGGGACGGGTGCATTCCATTTTGGGGCGAGTCTTCAGCAGCAAGGTTTGGCGTGTTTTACCTCACCCCGGCTTCGCCGGACTATAGCCCGGCTTCGCCGGACTATAGCCACGCGTGGAGCGGGGACTGCGCTGCCTGCCCGGCGCAAGCCGGGAAGCGCGAGGGGTGAGGTCAGCGCTCCGCAAGAAGTTGCCCCCAACTTGGAATGCACCCGTGCGATGACCCGCGTTTCTCATCCGCTTCACCTTTGGGGTATAATGACTTTGTCCGCGTCATCGACTCTACCTTATCTGTTGAGAAAGGAGGTTTGCTGCCGCGAAAGAAACTGCTCTACAGATAACCTTTGAGTGCGCCACAAGACATGCATGAGAGAAGGAGGAGGAATAACATGTCACGCCGCATCTTAGCGCTCGTCGCGTTGTTGGCCCTCGTCGCTGCCCTCGCGCCTACTGCGTCGGCGCAAGAGGAGCCGATCACCGTCACCATGTGGATGCACAACTACGAACCTCGTGTAGCGCTGGATCAGGAGCTGATCCCCAAGTTTATGGAAGAAAACCCCAACATCGTCGTGGACTACGTGGCCATTGATGATTTCGACAGTCGCCTGCTGACCGGTCTGGCGTCCGGCGCCGGGCCTGATCTGTTCAACCAGTGGACCGGCGCCATCGGCCAGTTCCACGCCCTGGGTACCCTGGCGCCGGTGATCCCGATGGCAATGGGCTACGGCAGCATCGAGGAGATCGAAGACCTGTACGCGCCGGGCATGTTGGAAGGCGCCATGTTCGGCGGCGAGCTTTACGGCCTGCCCACCGAGTTGAGCATCTATTCCTGCTTCACCAACGATGGTTTGTGGGAGGCGGCCGGCCTCGACCCGGCCGAAGATTTCCCTGAGACCTGGGAGGAGATGATCGACGTTGCCCAACAGCTCACCGTGCGCGATGAAAGCGGTGTGCTGGTCCAGCGCGGCTTTGACTTCAACTGGACGGCTCCGGTTTTCATGAGCATCGTCTTCGACGGCATGGTGCGCCAACTGGGCGGTGTCATGATCGACGAGGAGAACTACGTCGCCGACATCAACACGCCGGAGGTCGCCCAGGTGATGGGTTACTGGAACGACTGGGTGAACAAGTACCACTTTGGCGGCCCAGAATACACTGGCTCGCGCGATGCTTTCTGGACGGGTGAGTTGGCGACCGAGTGCACCCAGGGCAACTGGGGGATCCCGCTGATCGAGGATGCGGGCATCAGTTGGAGTCTCCACCCGACGCCCCACTGGGCGAACGGCGTCAATGAAAACGCCTTCGATATTTACGCCTACTTCCTGATGGTCAACTCGCAGTCAGCGCCGGAGGTGCAGGAAGCGGCCTGGAAACTGGCCGGGTACCTGACCAGCCAGCCCGATCGCTACCTCTATGATGGTGGGCTTTTCCAGCCGCGCAACTCTCTCGTCGAGTCAGAGCAGTTCCAGCAGGATCCGGTCATGCTGCACTTCTTCGAGGAGATGAGCGATAGCTTCTTCCACCCGCGCATCGCCGGCTTCGACGAGGTGTGGGCTGCCATGGTCCGCGCCCGCGACCGCGTGGTCCTGGGCGGTGAGGACATCGAGGCGGTGTTGGCCGAGGCCGAGGTGGAGATCAACGACATCCTGACCCGCGCGCAGGAAGAAGCCGCGGCGGCGCTCGGCGATTGAAGTCTGGTCTCCATCATTCGTAACTGGGTTTGGCTGGCGGACGCCAGGTCCGCCAGCCGCTTTGTATGATCGATCGCCTAGCATGGGAGCGTGCACCGATGTCTTTAGCAGGACAGGCCATCCGGACTTTGCGTAACCCGCAGGCTCGACGGAAGTGGTGGGGATTGTTTTTTGTAACGCCCGCCGTGTTGTTCTTCATCGTCTTCAGTATCTACCCGATGATCAGCGGTCTGATCCTCAGCCTGACCGATTTCACCCTGCTGCGCCCGCCGGTTTGGGTTGGGCTGGAAAACTTCCAGGAACTGCTCACCGATCGCCTCTTTCAAAAGGCGGTTGGCGTCACGTTCGGGTTCGTCATTGGCAGCACGGTGCCCGTGTGGATCATTTCTCTGCTGGCTGCGCTCCTTTTCTTCCAGTCTTTCTGGGGGCGCGAGGCGCTCAAGGCCATTTTCTTCTCACCGGTGTTGCCCTCTCTGGTGGTGGTCGGGATCGCCTGGAAGGTGCTGCTGCACCCCAGCGGCATTCTGACCTCGGTGATCGGTCCGTTTGTGGGACAGAGTGAAATCCGCTGGTTGAACGATGTCAGGCTCTCTCCGCTTTCGATGGTGATTGCCAGCGACTGGGCCACCATCCCCTTTTATATGCTGATCTGGCTGGCGGCGCTGACCGGCATCCCGCACGAACTGCGCGAGGCGGCTTTGGTGGATGGCGCCAACCGCGTGCAGTCCTTCCTGCGCGTCGAGCTACCCCTCTTGCGCCCCACGGTCGTGTTTATCGCCGCGATCTCCAGCATCACTGCCTTCCAGGCGTTTACCCTGCAATTTCTCATCAGCCCGGACAAGGGTGGCCCGGTTGACGTCAACACCACGTTTGGGCTGCTGATCTGGAAATACGGTTTCCAGTTCTATCGCATGGGCGCCGCGGCGGCGGTCTCGGTGGTGCTCTTCATCATCATTATGATCGTCACCATCGTGCAGTTGGTGTTGGGGCGCAGCGAGAGCGTCTCGCTTACGTAGGAGAGCCGAGCGATGGTCCAGAAGAACCCTTCCGCGTCTGCACCCCCGCGTTCGCGCAAGGCCATCAACAAAGTGATCATGTTCAGCCTCGCGCTTATCCTGGCCTTCTCGTTTGGGTTCCCGCTTTACTTCATGGTCACCGGCAGCTTCAAAGCCGAAAGCGAGATCATGGCGGTCCCCGTCCATTGGCTGCCGCACAATTTCCAGGGGTTGGCCCAATATCAGCAGGCGTTTGATCGGGCTCCGCTGGGACGCTATTTTGCGAACAGCACTTTCATGGCTGTCGTCGATGTGATTTTCACCGTCTTCTTCTGCGCGCTGGCGGGATATGGCTTTGCCAAGTACCCTTTCCCCGGACGGAAAGCGCTGTTCACGCTCGTCCTGAGCACCATGATGGTCCCCTTCCAGATTATGTTGATCCCGCTTTACGTCCAGGTATATAACCTTGGGTGGGCGAACAGCTATGCCGGTTTGATTATCCCCGGCATCTTGAACGCCTTTGGCGTGTTCATGATGCGCCAGTTTGCGTTCAGCATCCCCGACGAGTTGATGGACGCCGCGCGCATCGACGGCGCCGGCGAGTTCCACATCTTCTGGCGTATCGCTTTCCCCCTGCTGGCGCCCGCGTCGGCCAGCCTGGCGATCATCATCTTCTTGTGGAGTTGGAACAACTACCTCTGGCCCCTGGTCATCATCCAGAGCGAGCAATACACCACGCTGCCGGTGGGGATGAGCACCTTTCTCTATCCCTATCAGCAACAGCCACAGTGGGCGGCGGCGATGGCGGTCTCCACCCTGGCGACGCTGCCTGTGGCGATCCTGTTTATCTTCTTCCAGCGCTATTTTGTCGGAGGCATGGTCATGTCCGGGTTGAAAGGATAATGGAGAGGCGACATGTTGAAAGCAGGCGCGACGGAAGTCTGTATCACTCCGCCGCTGGGTGTGGAACTGGCCGGTTATGGCCCCAGGCTACACCGCCGTTCGACCGACATCCACGACCACCTGATGGCCCAGGCGCTCATTCTGGATGACGGCCAGGACCGCGTGGCCCTCATCACCTCCGATCTGATCGGAGTCTCGCCAGAGTTCACGCAACTGGTGCGCCAGGGGGTACAAAAACGCACGGGCATCCCCGCCAACCACGTGATGGTCTCTTGCGCGCACATCCACACCGCGCCCACGGCGGGGCCCATCCGGGAGTGGGGCGCCGTTGATCGCAGCTATGTGCGTATGGTGGCGCGGCATTTGATCGGCGCTGTCGCCGCTGCGGACAGCAAACGGCAACCGGCGCACCTGAGCGTGGGGCGTGGAGAGCATCTCGGTTTGGCGTGGAACCGGGTTGGGCGCGACGAAATGGACCCGACGGTCGAGGTAGTGCGTGTAGACGCCGAGGGGGGAGACCCCCTGGCGCTGCTGGTGCATTTCGCCTGTCACCCGGTCATGCTGGGGATCAAGAGCGCGGTTTCGGCTGATTACCCTGGCGCCATGCGCGCTTATCTCCATCGCCAGTATCCCGGTGTGGTCATGTTCGCCAACGGGACCTGCGGCGATATCGACCCCGACAGCAACCGCGTGCGGTGGGGCAGCGCCACCTTTGAGGATGTGGCGCGCGCCGGCGCGGCGCTGGGAGACGATGCCTGGGAGATCGCATCCAACACGACGCCGTTGGGCGACGTGCGCATCGAGGTCAGGCAGAGCACGCTGCGGCTGCCTTTCGATGTGCCCTCACTGGAGGTCGTCAACGAGCAGCTCGCCCACTTTGAGGCGGCAGCGCGCGAAAAGCCCAGGTCCACGCAAGATTCCGACGCAGCGCAGAGAGAGCGACACCGGTTAGCATTGGCGCGCTTCTGGGTGCGTTTCTACCGTGAGTTGAAGGGGCGCATTCTGGCCGGCGAACAGCCCGACCATGAGGACGCCGAACTACAGGTGTTTGTCATGGACGGCGCCCTGGCAATGCTTGCCATCCCGGCGGAGGTCTTTA
This sequence comes from Anaerolineae bacterium, assembly GCA_034435135.1. Taxonomy (GTDB): domain Bacteria; phylum Chloroflexota; class Anaerolineae; order Aggregatilineales; family JAFGMM01; genus JAOSJO01. Next base: position 10,538 of record DAOTXU010000439.1, read on the forward strand.
CCGCGCAGGGCTGGGCGATCCGCGCGGCGTCCCCCTACGCGCACACCCTGCCGATTTGTTACGCCAACGGGGTATATGGCTACCTCCCGCCGCGATCTGACTTCGAGCAAGAGGGGGGCCAGGCGCAGTTGAAGGGCTATGCGTCAACGCTGGCCGCCGCTGTGTTCGGCCATCCACCCTACCAGCCCGACGTGGCCGAGCGGTTGGTGCAGGCAGCCGCGCAGCTTCTAACAGGAGCCTGAACCGATGTCAGAACCACTTCTGCCCTACGAGTGGCCTGGAAGCTATTTCATCGGCGAAGAGGAGATCGAAGCAGTTAATAAGGTCCTGCTCGCCCGCAGCCCGTTTCGTTTCTACGGCCACGATTTGCAGCGTTGCGCCGAGCAGATCGAAGCGGCGTACAGGAAACGGCTGGGGCGGCAGTACGCGCTCGCGGTCAACAGCGGCACCGCCGCGCTTTCGGTGGCGATGAGTGCGCTCGACATCGGGCCGGGTGATGAGGTATTGCTTCCCGGTTACCTTTGGGTGTCCTGTATAGCGGCGGTGGTCCGGACTGGGGCTATCCCGCGCCTGGTAGACATTGACGAGACCTTCTGTATGGACCCCAATGACCTGGAACGCAAGATCGGCGCTCGCACCAGGGCGGTGCTGATCGTGCACATGCGGGGAGCCACTGGCGAACTGGGCCGCCTGCTTGAGATCTGCCGGGATCGCCATGTGCGTGTGCTGGAGGATGTGGCCCAGGCTAACGGAGGCAGTTTCCAGAGCCGCCCTCTGGGCAGCTTTGGGGATATGGCGATCTTCAGCTTTCAGTTGAACAAGAATATGACCACGGGTGAAGGGGGCATGGTCGTCTGCGACGATGAAGCCCTGTATCGCCGCGCGTGGGCTTACCACGATTTGGGCTATCCGCGCAATGAGCAGGGGCGGCTGGTCAACGACGACCCTGACGCTCAGCTCTGGGGATACGGCAGCCGCATGAGCGAGCTGACGGCGGCAATGGCCGTTGCTCAGGAGCGCAAGCTGGACGCCATTGTGGGCAAGATGCGCCGCCTCAATCAAATGCTTTATCGGGGCTTGGCCGGAATCGCCGGGGGGCGTCCGCGCCGATTGGTGGATCCCGACGGGGACAGCGGCGCGTTTGTGCTGCTCATCTGGCCGAATGCCGAGGTCTGCAATCAGATGGTGGGTGCCACGCGCGCGGCGGGCGTCCGCACTGGACCCTACGGGCAGAATAACTACCCCATGGCTTACGAGGGGCTGCATCTCTACTATGATAACCTCAGTCTGCTCAACAGACGCGGCGTTACCTCGGCGGGGCGTCCCTGGACCGATCCGGCCAACGCCTTCGCCGCCGACTATACCTACAGCAAGGGCACGCTGCCGGTGGCAGACGATTTGTTTGAGCGAACCAGCGTGCTGTCGGTGCCACCCAGCATGACCGAGGAAACCTGCGGCCAGATCATCGCCATTTTCCGGCAATGCGCTGCCGATCTGGGACTGTCGGGCGCTTGAGTCGTTGCGGGAGAAAGCCATGTTGAAAGCAGGCGCGACGGAAGTCTGTATCACGCCTCCGATTGGTGTGGAGTTGGCCGGCTATGGCCCGCGTCTCAGGCGCTATTCGACCGACATCCACGATCACCTGATGGCCCAAGCCCTGGTTCTGGACGACGGCCACGACCGGGTTGTCCTCATCACGTCCGACTGGATCGCCATTGCGCCTGAGGTGGTCGGGTGGATACGCCAGGGAGTGCACCGGCAGACAGGCATCCCCCCTGGACACGTGATGGTGTCTTGTGCGCACATTCATACTGCCCCGACAGCCGCGCAGTTCCGCGATTGGGGGACCCCGGACCGGAGTCATGTGCGTATGGTCGTCCGGCACATGATCGGCGCGGTCGTCGCATCGATCCACAAACTCCAGCCTGCGCGCTTGAGTGTAGAGCGCGGGGAGCATCACGATCTGGCGTGGAACCGGATCGGGCGCGATGAAGTGGACCCGACGGTCGAAGTGATGCGAATCGATGCGGTGTCGGGAGAGCCGCTGGCGCTGTTAGTCCACTACGCCTGTCACCCGGTGGTCCTGGGACTCAAAACCGCCATCTCTGCCGATTACCCTGGCGCGTTGCGCTGCTACCTTCACCGCCAGTACCCCGGCGTGATCCTGTTCGCCAACGGCGCGTGTGGAGACATCGACCCTGCCACGAACCGCACCGTGTGGGGATCGGGCACATTCGACGATCTGGAACGTATCGGCGCGGCGCTGGGCAAGGATGCCTGGAACGCTGCGAGGGCAGCGATGCCTCTGGACGAGACCCGCCTCCGGGTGCGGCATGGGACGATGCGGCTGGCGTATAACGTCCCTTCGTTGGAGAGGCTCCGCGAGCGAATCACCTATTGTGAGCGGCTGGCCCGCGCACAAGGCCGAGGTCAAGAGGGTTTCGAGAGCGTCGCTGAAGTGGGGGATATTGAGCAGTCGATGCCGCGTTTCTGGCTGCGCTACTACCGCGCTCTGGAGAAACGCATCCGGGCAGGAAAGCAACCTGACCACGACGATGCTGAGCTACAGACATTTATCTTCGGGGAAAGCCTGGCTCTCCTTGCCATCCCAGCGGAGGTTTTCACCGTTCACGGTCAGGCGATACGAAATGCTTCCGCCTACCCGCACACACTCCCCATCTGCTACGCGAATGGGATATATGGCTACATTCCGCCGCGATTCGACTTCGAGCAGGGGGGGTATGCAGCAACCCTGGCTGCCGCTGTGTATGATCGGGCCCCGTTTCGGCCAGATGTAGGCGAGAGCCTGTTGGATGCCGCCGCACAGCTTCTCCAATGAGCGTGATGGTCAGCGCTGGCGAGGAGATCGACGAGACAATGCACGTAGCCCTCGTTCCGTGTTCATCCCCAACGCCGCGCGCCCTTTCACGGCTCTCGCCCCGGACAACGCGAACAGCGTCTTGATCACCGGTGTTCTCCTTTCGATGGCTGGTGTTTAACACTGAACTGATTCAAACTTACGCCAACAGCTGGCCGTGCTAAGGCCTTTCTCTACCTCACCCCCGTCTCGCCTGCGGCTCGACACCCCCTCTCCGCTTG
>DAOTXU010000440.1:0-18630 GCA_034435135.1 Anaerolineae bacterium
GGCCGTGCTAAGGCCTTTCTCTACCTCACCCCCGTCTCGCCTGCGGCTCGACACCCCCTCTCCGCTTGCGGCTATAGTCCGGCGTAGCCGGGAGAGGGGGACGGGGGGTGAGGTGTCCGCCAACACGACCAGCGCCACACGCACCGGGGTCGTTGGCTAAAAAGCTTGAATCACTTCATTCTTTATTCTTGATAAGGCCGGCTGGCGAGGATGTGCTCGTTCATCTGCTGCACAGTCTCCTCGCCCGGCGGCACGACGAGGAAGTCATCGTCCCACACGCCGTCGATGAGCCGGCGGATCAGATTGTTGTCGCCCTTCATGCGCTCGAATTGCCAGCCGCGCCGGGCGGCGAAGTCGCGCGCCTCGTTTTCCGCCCCGGTCGGGTCGCCAGCGCCCATGTCGATGAACGCCGCGCGGTTATAATGCGCCTGCCACGCGCCCATCACTTCCATCAGGTAGTCGGCGTTGCCTTTGCCGTACTTCTCGACGTACTCTTCATAGGTCGCCTGCATCGCGTCGGAAGTGACGCTGCTGCCCAGCACGACTAGGCCGTCGCCTGCGCTGGAGCGTTCCAGGTAATCCAGGCTGAACCAGTACGTGCCGGGGTTGGCGGTGAATTCCTGCGCGTAACGCGCCCGCGAGCCGAGATAGAGCGTGATGCAGTCGTGCGCCCTGGGCACGACCAGCGGCGCGCGGCGCGCCTTCAGCCCCGCTACCGACTGGCCGCACAAACCATAGGCGAGAACTACCGCGTCAAAGCCGCCGTCGCCCGCCGCGTCGATGTGCGCCTGTAGCGCCGCGCGGAGTTGGTTGGGCGTATTGTGCAGCCCCTTGCGCAGCAGTTCCACATCGACGACGTTGGGCGAGTGCGCCGCCGCCAGGTAAACCTGGCGCGCCAGCACCTCACACGTGAGCGCTTTGAGTCGTTTGGGCATGGGTGTCTCTCACAAGCTAAAAACCCCCAGCTTCAGCGTGCGAAGCTGAGGGCAGCATCGATCTTTACACAGACGGCCAGGGACTCTACAGACCGAGGAGCGCTTTGGCCCTCGTGACCGCGCTGCTGGCGTCGGGCGCGTAACCATCCGCGCCGACTTGCTTCGCGTAGGCGTCGGTCACCGGCGCGCCGCCGACCATCACTTTGACCTTTTCACGCACGCCGGCCTCCCTGAGCGCGTCGATGGTGGTTTGCATGTTGGTCATGGTGGTGGTGAGCAGCGCGCTCATGGCGATGACATCCGCGCCGGCCTTAGCCGCTTCGACGAACTTCTGCGGCGGCACATCGACGCCCAGGTCTTTGACCTCGAATCCCGCGCCTTCCATCATCATGGCGACCAGGTTCTTGCCAATGTCATGCAGGTCGCCCTTCACCGTGCCAATGGCGACGGTGCCAACCGGCTCAACGCCGGTCTCCACCAGGAGCGGCTTGAGGATGGTCAGGCCCGCCTGCATCGCGCGCGCCGCGATCAGCATCTCTGGCACATAGAACTCGTTGCGCTCGAAGCGCGCGCCCACCTCAGTCATGGCCGGAATCAACCCCCGGTGCAAAACATCACCAGGGGCGATGCCCTTGTCCAGAGCGGCCTTGACGCCTGCTTCAACCTCAGGCTTGCTCCCTGCAACCACGCCGTTGTAGATGGATTCGAGAATTGGGTCCATGATGTACTCCGTGTGTGCGTCCCTGATACAAGTGTCAGTTTAGACCGTGTTGCCGGTCGTGTCAACACTTTGCGGGAGACGTTTGTCCAGATTTCGCAGGAAGAAAGAGGGGATGTTGCTCAGATTGGGCGCTTCTGTATCCGTCGCCTGAGCGCCTGTCACTTTTCACAGAGAGGTTGAGCCAGCGCGCGCAAGCACATTTGAGAGAAGAAGTAATGAAACCGCGAATAATGCTAATAACGCTAATCAAAAGAAATGAGAAAGCCGCCCGCACAGCAAAGGCTGGCGAGATCGTTAATTGTATATCTAAGAAAGTGTTTGAAAAGCCCCCTCACCCCCTGTCCCCCTCTCCCGTATGACGAGAGAGGGGGCAAAGATACCCCAAATCTGGGTTTATAATCCCCTCTCCCCTTGTGGGAGAGGGGATTTAGGGGTGAGGGGAAGCAAGGGCGACCTTTTCAACACATTCTAAATGATTCTTTACTTATTCGTGTAATTCGCGTTATTCGCGGTTAAGAATCCGGTTTCTGTGGAGTTAGAAGTCGCGGCACGAAAGTGACAGGCGATCTGATCCGTCGCAGCCACAACCCCGAAACTGCCCAATCCGTATTAAGCAGGTTTATACCCATCCGTGCTAGAATTGAGCTGTCAGAGACTTACCACCACAAAGGACATGCTCACACTTGAACCCCCTGATCGTGTTGCTCAGCATCATCTACGTTTTGTGTGCGGTTCTGCTCACGTTATACGCCATCAGCACCCTGATCCTTGTCGCCCTTTACCTATGGTCGCGCATGGATCACGCTACTCCACCCTCCGTACAGCCTGGGGATTGGCCCAGTGTGGTCGTCCAACTGCCGGTATTCAACGAGGCAAACGTGGTTCGCCGTCTCATCGATGCGGTGGCGGCGCTGGATTATCCGCGCGAGCGCCTCACGATCCAGGTGCTAGACGACTCAGACGATCACACGACTGCGCTGATTCAGGCCCGTGTTGAGCGCCACCGCGCCGCTGGCCTCGACATCCAACACCTCCGCCGGCCTGTTCGCCAGGGGTATAAGGCCGGCGCGCTCGCTTACGGCCTGCGCTATACGCAGGCCGAGGTGATTGCGGTGTTCGACGCCGATTTTGTCCCGCCGCCGGACTTCCTGCGCCAGACCGTGCCCTACCTGGTCGCGGACCCGCGCGTGGGCATTGTCCAGGCGCGGTGGGGCCACCTCAACGCCGACGACAGTTTGCTCACGCGTGCCCAGGCGATGGCGATCGACACGCATTTTATGATCGAACAGGCCGCGCGCAGCCGGGCCGGCCTGCTTCTCTCCTTTGCCGGGTCGGGAGGCATCTGGCGGCGCGCGTGCATCGAGGACGCCGGCGGCTGGCAGGACAAGACCCTGACGGAAGACCTGGACCTCAGTTACCGGGCGCAACTTCGCGGCTGGCGGTGTGTGTTTTTGCCGCACGTCGTGGTGCCGGGTGAAATCCCCCCACAGGTCGCTGCCTACAAGCGCCAGCAGGCGCGCTGGGCGAAGGGCACCACGCAATGCCTGCGCGCGCACGGCCCGCGCCTGTTCCATGCCCGCTTAGGCGCGTTCCCGGCGTTGATGGGCCTGGCGCACCTGTGCCAATACTTGCCGCAGCCGCTGGTGCTGGTCTTGCTCGTGCTCACCCTGCCCTTAATGCTCAGTGGGGCATTGAGACATCTCAATATCTCTCTGCTGGGTGTGCTGGGATTGGCGCCGCTGCTGGCGTTTGCGTTCAGCCAACGCGCGCTCTATCCGTGGTGGCCGCTGCGTCTGCTGGCCCTGCCCTCACTGATCTTGCTCGGCGCCGGCGTCACGCTCAATAACGCGCTGGCAGTGTTCGGCGCGCTCATAGGGCGGCCTAACGTCTTCTTGCGCACCCCCAAATTCGGCCAGCGCCAATGGCAATCCAGCCGCTACGCGCTTCTGGTCGACCGGGGGGTGCTCGGCGAGGTTGCCCTGGCGCTATACGCAGCCGCCGGCGCGTTTCTGTCCTTTCGCCACAAAAACCCGGCGGCTCTGTACTTCTTCGCCACGTATGCGCTTGCGGCTGGGAGCATGGCGCTGATGACGCTGCTGGATGCGCGGCGCGTAACTCAATGGACGCCTCCTGAACGGGGGCGTTCCCGCGCCAGCGTGTCCAACCGGCGATAGACCACTGTACTATGCCTTTCATGTTAAATCATGGTATCATGCGCGCAGGGTGACGCCATGAGCCAATCTCCCAGCGATTCCATCAGCCTGATCGATCAAAACCGCGCGCTCATCGCCGAGGTCAAGCGACGTGTTGACCAACTCGAAGCGATTGACATGGTCGCCGCTACCGTCGGCCAGTCGCTCGACCTGAACGTTGTGATGGCAACCGCGCTTGAGGCGGTGCTGCGCGTCATCCCCGTCGAGGCCGCCGGCATCAGCCTGATTGATGAGGAGACCGGCGATCTGGTCTTGCGCGCGCAGCACGGCTGGACGCAAGACTTTGTGAGTATGCCCATGCGTATCCCCGGCGGCAAAGGCATCTCCGGCCAAGTCATCGCGGAAGACCGGGTTATCGTCACCGGTAACCTGTCGGGCGACGAGCGGCTGGCCTTCCCTGCGTTCGGCGCGGAACCGATCCAGGCGATGGCGCTGACGCCCATGCACGCGCGCGGCAGAGTGATCGGCGTGCTGAGCGTGATGAACTACGCGCCATACGAATTCAGCGCCGAAGAGATCACCGTGCTGCGCGCCGTGGCCGACCAGGTGGGCGTGGCATTGGAGAATGCGCGCCTCTATGAAGAAGCCCGCGCGCACGAAAGCCGCCTCAGGGCCATCCTCAACTCCGCCGCCGACGCCATCATCGCTACTGACCGGCGGGGCCGGATCGCCCTCGTCAACCGCGCTGCCGCCGTCCTTTTCAGCCTCGACGCCGACGCCATTCTCGGCGCGCCCCTGCGCGATGCCCCGCTCCACCCCCGTCTGCTCGACAACCTGCGCCGCGCGATGGCCCACCAGCACGGCGACGCCGTCACCGTGTTTGAAGTGCCGATGGAAAACGGCCAGTACTGGTCGGCGGTGGTCTCGCCCGTGAGCGGTCAGGAGAGCGGGGGGTGGGTGGTGGTCTTGCAGAATGTCACCCACCTGAAGCAGGCGGAAACCGTGCGCACCCAGTTTATCCAGACCGCTGCGCATGACCTGCGCAACCCGATGGGGATTACCCTCAGCGCGCTGGTGATGCTGCAACAGGTCATCGGCGACGCCAGCCGCGAGGCCGGCGAGTTGATCGAGATCGCGCTCGGCGGGATTAACCGGATGCAAAACCTGATTGACGATCTGCTCGATCTTGAGAGCATCACCAGCGGAGCGGACCTTCGCCGCAAACCCGTGAACCTGGCGCGGGTAATCGACCGGGTCATGATCGAGATGCGCCCGCAATTCGACTCGAAGTCACAGACAGCCCAAGCGCAGTGCCCGCCGGAGCTGCCCGCTGTCATTGGCGACGAGGGTTGGCTGTACCGGGCGCTGCTCAACTACCTGAGCAACGCGCACAAATACACGCCCGAAGGGGGAAGAATCACCATCCGCGCATACCCTCACAGGAACGATCTGGTGGTTGAAGTCGAGGATAACGGATACGGCATCCCGCTTGAAGCGCAGGCGCATCTGTTTGAGCGTTTCTACCGCGTCGTCGTTTCCGAAGATCAGCCAAAAGGCACCGGTTTGGGGCTGGCCATCGTGAAATCGATTGCGGAACAGCATGGTGGGCGCGTATCCGTCCACAGCAAACCCGGCGAGGGCAGCACTTTTGGCCTCATTTTCCCCCTTGCGACCGTAGAACGAACCCCATGAACCAGAAGAACCCGCAGATTGTCAACCTGGGGGGCTTCCCTCTTAACCTGGATAAGTTGGGCGTCCTGTTCCAGTTCGAGAGCGAAGATCTGAGCTTCCAGCTGGTCTACCTGGACAGCGGCGAGGAAACCCCTGCCGACGTGGACTCCGACTCCGATATTGCCGGCATTGTGATCCTGGGACATGGCGTCATCACCCTCAACGGCGCCGATTACCCGGTCAACGCCGGCTACTTCTTTTTTATTCCCAAACATGTGACGCGCCGCCTGCGCAGTGTAGGCGGCACGTTCTTGTATTGCACGTTCCGCCCGCACGCCGCGCTATCCGACGAGTGATCGACGCATAAGAACCGCACAAGAACTGCTTGCCGGCAACGATTGGGAGTAGAGCCGTGCGAAAAAATGTGCTATAATATGACGCAGATGCGGGGATGACAGGCTTCGACGGGGAAGGCTGGCTCCGCACCGCAAGCCGAGGCGCTCCACCCTCGTTAATCAGGAGCAGACCAATAAGTGCCAACCGCACTAACCAACCCGCTCTCGCTTTGGCTGCGTAAGCGACCAGACCTGAGCTGATTACCCGAAGTGGTAATCCGTCCGCCGCCGTCGTCGCCGTCCGGCGGCCAAGCGGGCGACACCAAAGACGAGCGTGCGACCGACTGAAGCCGATAAAGCCGGTCAAAGAGGGGCTTTCGGGTCCCATCGGCTAGCCTGACGGGCACCCTGTTGCGCGGGGACCGCCGGGCGAAAAGCAAATAGCGCGACTAAGCTTGTAGACGTGCGCAGTCGAATTCTTCGGACCCGGGTTCAATTCCCGGCATCTCCACCTGAAAAGCAGAGACCTTATCCGGGGGAAGGGTGAGGTCTCTGCTTTGTGTGTGGATCCCTTTCTCAAACGCACGCGCGAAGACGTGGTGCGTTCCAATGATCTGGATGTCGATGGCGGTGGCCTAAAGGGATTCACGATCCGCTCTTGAACATTCCACCCCCAGACCTGCCCCTGCTGCCAGGCTAATTCTCCCGGTACGCCACCAGGGTCTCAACATAGCGGTCCGGCAGGCCGATGTCGAAGCGCTGCCCATCGACCATGTAGCCGAGGAAGCCGTCCTCGCGCCGCAGCCGGTCCAGGCAACTGGTGAGTTGGAACTCGCCGCGCTCGCGCACATTATTCTGGATATGCTCCTCCAAGTAGTCGAACACCTGCGGCTTGATGACGTACTGACCGAACACGGTGAGGTATTCGTCTTCCGGCAGACCTTCGATATGGAGGTTGTCGCGGGCGTACTCAACTGTCGGCTTCTCGACAAACCCGGTCACCGAGAGCGTGCGCATCGCGTCGTCGATCCAGAAGCCGCCCACTGTGCCAAAGCTGGCGATCTGCGACTCCGGCGTGCGTTTGACGCCGACCACGCTCAGGGCGTGCTGGTTGAACACATCGATCACCTGCGCCGCGCACGACACGTCGCCACTCGCGCGGTAGATGTGGTCGCCGAGCATGAGCAGGAACGGCTCGTCGCCCACGAACTCGCGCGCGCAGTACACCGCGTGCCCGAAGCCCTCCTGGTTCTGCTGGATCGCAAACGTGACGCGCGCCCCCAGATCGAGCAGCCGCCGGGCGTACTCCTGGAAGTGGCGCGGAAGTTTGTTGAAGTTCTCAATCGAGATTTGCGTCTTGAAGAACGCCTCGAAGGCGGGCTTGTCGCCCTCCTGCACGATGATGCATACTTCCTCGATGCCGGCCTTGAGCGCCTCTTCGACGATGAGCAGGATCGCCGGCTTGGCGATGCCGTCCCGGTCGATGATGGGGAACAACTCCTTCTTGGTGGCCTTGCTCGCGGGGAAGAGGCGCGTCCCGAAGCCCGCCGCCGGGATCACCGCCTTGCGCACGCGGCTGCCGGCGTGGATGGTCAGCGGCAGCGCCACCATCCCCAGGTCGCGCTCGATGATCTCGATCACTGTGCGCTGGTCTTCGGCGCTCCTGGCGAGGAATTGCGCCGTGCCATCGCCCTGCGAACCGACGCCCTTCCCGCCCCAGATGTGCGGCTGAAGCGGTTCGTAGTTGAGCGTCTTGTGCAGCACCGGCGCGGTCAGTTCGGAGGGACAGGCGGGCGCAGCGTACTGATCGAAGAAGCCCTGCGCCTCGATCATCAACTCGCCCAGACGCTTCGCGTCGGAGGCTTTCAGCGCCTCGACCGCCTCGTGCGCGATGCGTTTGTTAATCGGCCCCAACAGCCGGTGCACCCCGCGCTCGGTTTCGGTCTGCGGGAAGGGATAGCATCGGTTCAGGTCGGCGAGGATGCGCATCGTGTCCTTGTGCGCCTTCAGGTCCACGATGACGTAATAGAGGTCCTGATTGGTGCGCAGCTCGATGGTCTCCAGGCGCTCGCCGTCGAAGATCATCAGCACCGGGCGGTTGCCGAACGCGCAGCCCTGGTCCATGCGCCCGCAGCGCGAAGGGGTCAGAATCTCACCCTGGTAGGCGGCTTCCATCTCGCCCCGGATGGTCATGCGCAGATCGTACACGCGGTTGAAGGCGCGCGCGGTGAGCACGCAGATCGCCGCGCTGGAGGACAGCCCCTTCTTGATCGGCAGGTCGGTCTTGTAGTTGTCGATCACCAGACCGCGCACGTGGTAGTTGGTGAGGATTTGATACGCGACGCCGGCCATGTAGCTCCAATAGCCGCCCTTCTGCGCCTCGTCGAGCAGCGCGCGCGGCTGCATGGGGATTTCGTAAGGGCCGCGCCGTTCGCCGGTGTCGGTGGTGGAGGCCATCACCAGCGAGGTCGGGTGGGGCGACACCTCGGCGTAGATGCCCTGGTCCGTGCCGGTGATGAGACAATAGCCGACCTCAATATCGGCGTTGATGCGCCGGTAGCTCCCGGCCCAGTCGGAGTGTTCGCCGAACAGACAGATGCGCCCTGGGACGAAGATTTTCATCAATTGACTAGCCTTCTTTGATCATGAGGGATTTTCGATTTAGGGGATTATCTTCAATTTCTTCAGGCTCTTTGTAAAGAGGCTGTTTCCACCCGGCACATAGTTTATCACTACTCCGTTGCAGACAATAAAGTGATTCAAGCTTTTGAGCCAACAACACCGATGCGGTGGCGCTGGTCGTGTTTGCGGGCGACCTCACCCCGGCTTCGCCGGACTATAGCCCCCGTCCCCCTCTCCCGGCCACGCCGGACTATAGCCGCAAGCGGAGAGGGGGGGTCGAGCCGCAGGCGAGACGGGGGTGAGGGGAAGCAAGGGCGACCTTTTCAAACACATTCTTAGCACGGCCACCGGTTGGCGTAAGTTTGAATCAGTTCGGGGAGAGTGATGCAGACGAAGGTCTCACCTGACCTCTAACGGCGCCGCCTCCACCTGCTCCCCCTGAATGCGGAACGCGCGCACCGATGGCGGCTCCGTCGCCAGGCTCACGATGATATAAACAGCTTCCGGGTAATAGCTCTGCGCGATGTCGGTCGCGCTCGGCGTCTCCGGCCCGCCTGGGTGCGAGTGATAGATGCCGAGCAAATCCCAACCGCGCCGGTCCGCGAAATCGAACAGCAACACCTGAGTCTGCGGGTGCATCCGATAGGTCACGCGCGGGGCGCGCGCCGCGTTCGGCACGCGGTACACGCCGCGCGCGGAGCCATCGCGCCCCAGGATCAGCCCGCAGACCTCTTCGGGCGCGCCGGCGCGCGCGTGCGCGATGATGTGCGCCAGTTGGCGAGGGGTGAGCTTCAGCACAGCTTGATTATACCCGCCACGCCGGTATCTGTTCACCTCGTCCGCTCTATGCGGCGGTGTGTTGCGTTTTTCGTAACCCGCCGACTGAAGCCAGCGGTTAATCGCAGAATGACGCTATCAGAATTGCGAATTAGTCCGCGACTTCAGCCGCGGGGGCCATACGGTGAACAAGCACCCACGCCGCAGTAGAGGCATGGCGGCCCTTCTCCTACTAATAGAATAGAAGAATTCGCGTTATGCGCGCAATGCGCGGTTTCATTTCGCCCCTTGCCTTCAGCGCGATTAATGGATACGCTTAGCCGCATTCTTGCCGGAGGACGCCGCATATCCAGAGGCAAACGTGAGCATCAAGATCGAGCGAATCACTCTGCACCGCGTCGAGATGCGCCTGGTCGAGACGCTTGTCACCAGCTTTGGCGGCGAGGCGCTGCGCCCGTGCGCCGTTGTGCAGGTGGACGCGGAAGGGCTGACCGGCTGGGGCGAATGCCCCGCCGACGCCACGCCCGGCTACTCCTACGAGACCGTTGACACCGCGTGGCACGTCCTGCGCGACCACTTCGCGCCGCAGATTGTGGGGCAGCGGGTCGAGTCGGTGGCGGATGTGCGCGCGCGGCTGGGCAAGTTCCGGGGCCACCCGATGGCGCGCGCCGGCCTGGAGGCCGCCGTGTGGGACGTGCTCGCGCAGGCGGTGGGCCAATCGCTGGCGGCGTATCTGCACGACGGGCGCTACCCGACGCCGCCCCGCAAGACGGTACAGGTGGGCGTGAGCATCGGCATCCAGCCCGGCGTCGAGGCGACGCTCGCCATCGTCGAGAAGCGGCTCGCAGAAGGCTACCGGCGGGTCAAGTTGAAAATACGCCCCGGCTGGGACCTGGAGCCGGCGTCGGCGGTGCGCTCGCGCTACGCGGACATCCTGTTAATGCTCGACGCCAACTCCGCCTACACGCTCGACGACGCGGCGCACCTGGCGAGACTCGACCCGCTGAACCTGCTCATGCTGGAGCAACCGCTCTGGGAAGACGACATCTGGCAGCATAGCAAGCTGCAACCGCTGCTCAAGTCGCCCATCTGCCTGGACGAGAGCATCCTCCACGCGCGCGACGCCGCGTTCGCGCTGGAGGTCGGCGCGTGCAAGATCATCAACGTCAAGCCGGCGCGCGTCGGCGGGATGTGGGAGGCGCGCGAGGTCCACGACGTATGCATGGCGCAGGGCGCGCCCGCGTGGGTCGGCGGGATGCTGGAAACCGGCGTGGGCCGCGCGGCGAACCTGGCGGTGGCGGCGCTGCCGGGGTTTACGCTGCCGGGCGACATCTCGGCCACGAACCGCTACTGGGAGCATGACATTACCGCGCACTTCACGCTCAACCCCGACGGGACGATCACGGTGCCGACCGGGCCGGGCCTGGGCGTGGCGATGGACTTCGACCGGCTGGCGGCGGTCACCACCGCAAAGGCAACCATTTCGGCGTAGGGGCCGTGGCGCGCTGCGCCCCAATGACGATTTCACGAGGATACGATGTTAAACGACGCAACCATTGGATTTATCGGCAGCGGCGTGATGGGCGAGGCGATGGTCAAGGGTCTGCTCGGCAAGACGCTGATCCCGCCCGACTGTATCATCGCCTCCGATGTGCGCGAGGAGCGCGTCGCGGAAGTGACTGCGCGCTACGGTTGCCGCGGAACGCTGAACAACTGTGAAGTCGCCACCCATGCGGACGTGCTGGTGCTGGCGGTCAAGCCGCAGGTGATGGGCCGCGTGCTCGGCGAGCTGCGCGGTTGCGTCAAGCCGACGGCGTTGGTGCTCAGCATCGCCGCCGGCGTGCCGATCCGCACCATCGCCAACGGACTGGCGCACGCCGCCGTCGTGCGCGCGATGCCCAACACGCCCGCGCAAATCGGCCAGGGCATCACGGTGTGGACCGCTACCCCACAGGTGAACGCGCAGCAGCTCGCGCAGACCGAGACGATTCTGGGCGCTTTCGGGGAATATGTGCAGGTCGATGACGAGTCGTACCTGGACATGGCGACGGCGCTGAGCGGCACCGGCCCCGCCTATGTGTTCCTGTTCATGGAGGCGCTCGTAGACGCGGGCGTGCACCTGGGGTTCTCGCGCCACGTGGCCGAGAAGCTGGTGTTGCAGACCATGCGCGGCGCGGTGGAATACGCCGCGCAGGCCGGGCGGCACCTGGCGACGCTGCGCAACCAGGTCACGTCGCCGGGCGGCACGTCAGCCGAGGCGATCTATCATCTGGAAAAGGGCGGCTTGCGCACGGTGATCTCGCGCGCGGTGTGGGCGGCGTACCAGCGCTCGGTGGCGTTGGGAGGCGGGGCGCAGCCCAACGCGCGCCTCGGCGGGCGCTCGCCGGAGGAGGACCCGTTCACCAACAACAGTGTTTCAGGCAAATAGTCTGCCGCGCGATCCCTCAACCCACGATAACCAGGAGGAAGTTATGGAATTCGCAGGCATTACGCGCACGGTGTCTTCCCTAGAGAGATCAAAGCAGTTCTACGAGGAAGTGCTGGGGCTTGAGCCAGGCGCATTCTATGCGCCGACGCGCTGGCAGGCTTACCAGCTCCAGGACGACGTGTATTTTGCTTTGGGCGAGGAACCCGGCTCAACAAATGAGATCGCTTTCGCCGTGCCGGATGTCGAGGCCTTGTGGGCGCGGGTCAAGGGCAAAGCGGACGTAGTCAAGCCTCTTGAAAGAACACCATGGGGGACTTACCGGTTTGTCATCAAAGACCCGGATGGCAATCTGCTGGCGTTTGGGCAGAAACAATGAATGGCAAGTGCGGGCCGACCGAATTCCAGGGTTTTTGCAGAGTCGGTGAGCCATGTTAGCATATGGCTTTGTTCCTTCTTGCCCTCATCCCTAAATCCCCTCTCCCACAAGGGGAGAGGGGACTTCTCAGGCAAACGCGGCGCGCTTTCCCTCTCGCCCCACTGTGGGAGAGGGGGTCAGGGGGTGAGGGGAACGAGCAGTGAGGGGCTTCGCAGAAGCCCTGAACCGAATTCGGATCGCGGTTGGCGACAATCGTCATGTACGGTAAGATTTGTAAATAAAAGAACAAATCCCGAACATTCACAAGTAACGCGAACCTGACGACGAGAGCCGAACCCAAGGAGACGCTCATGGCGGATATAACCCAAGACATTGCCGCAGCGCTGCGTGAGCAAATTGACGCCTTTGTCCCCACGCTCGAAGCCGTGGAGGTGGGCCGCGTGATCGAGGTGGGCGACGGCATCGCCCGCATCGAGGGCCTCGCCAACATCCAGTTCAGCGAGCTGGTCGAGTTCGCCAACGGCGTGCTCGGCATCGCCTTCAACCTGGAAGCGGATAACGTCGGCGTCATCATCATGGGCGAGTACACCGACATCCAGGAAGGCGACGAGGTGCGCGGCACCGGGCGCGTCGCCTCGGTCCCGGTCGGCGACGCGCTGATCGGGCGCGTGGTGGACGCGCTAGGGCGCCCGGTAGACGGCAAAGGGTCGCTCCGGTTCGAGTCGTACCGCCCGATTGAACGCATCGCGCCCGGCGTGGTCGAGCGGCGGAACGTCTACCGCCCGGTGCAGACCGGCATCAAAGCCATCGACGCGATGATCCCCATCGGGCGCGGCCAGCGCGAGCTGATTATCGGCGACCGGCAAACCGGCAAGACCGCCATCGCGCTCGACACGATCATCAACCAGAAAGGCGAGGACCTGATCTGCATTTACGTCGCCATCGGACAGAAGCGCGCGCAGGTGGCGCGCGTGGTCGCCACGCTGGAGCGCTACGGTGCAATGGACCACACCATCGTGGTGGTCGCCTCCGCCTCCGACCCGGCGGCACTACAGTACATCGCCCCCTACGCCGGCTGCGCGATAGGCGAGCACTTCATGGAAAGCGGGCGCGACGCGCTCGTGGTCTACGACGACCTCTCCAAGCACGCCTGGGCGTACCGGCAGGTTTCCTTGTTGCTGCGCCGCCCGCCGGGGCGCGAAGCCTACCCCGGCGATGTGTTCTACCTGCACAGCCGCCTGCTCGAACGCGCCGCCCAACTCAGCGACGCGCGCGGCGGCGGCAGCCTGACCGCCCTGCCCATTATCGAGACCTTGCTCGGCGACGTGGCCGCGTACATCCCCACCAACGTGATTTCCATTACCGACGGCCAGATTTACCTGGAAAGCGACCTGTTCTACTCCGGCATTCGCCCCGCGGTCAACACCGGCACCTCGGTGAGCCGCGTCGGCGGCGACGCACAGATCCGGGCGATCCGGCAGGTCGCCGGCGGCCTGCGCCTGGACATGGCGAACTTCCGCGAGCTTCAGGCGTTCGCGCAGTTCGGCTCCAACCTCGACCCGGTGACCCAGCGCCAGCTTGACCGGGGCTTGCGGTTGCAAGAAGTGCTCAAGCAGCCGCAGTACCAGCCGGTGCCGGTGGAGCACCAGGTGATAGCGCTGTACGCAGGCACGAAAGGCTACCTGGACAAAGTGGAAATCAACCGTATGGCCGAGTGGGAGAGCGCGTTCCTGCGCTACATGGACACCGCGCACCCGGAAGTCGGGCGGGACATCGTTGAGAAGAAGCGCATCACCGAAGAAACCGAAGCGGCGCTGAAAGCGGCCACCGAGTCGTTCATGGCAACCTGGTAAGCCCGGATTGGAGCGCGCATGGCAACCGCACGCGAGATCAAACGGCGCATCAAGAGCATCAAGAATATCGCGCAGGTCACCAATGCTCTGCAAGCGGTCGCGGCCTCGCGCGTGCGCCGCGCGCAGGCGCACGTGCTCGCGAGCCGGCCTTACGCCTCGCGGGCCTGGCGCGTGCTGATCGATGTCGCTGCGCAAACGCAACCAGGCAAGCTGGTCCATCCGTTGCTGGAGGTGCGCGCGCCGGTGAAGAAAATCGGCGTCGTGGTCATCACCAGCGACCGGGGTCTGGCCGGCCCGTACAACCTCAACATGATGCGCACGGCGACTCGTTTTGTGGAAGCGCGCGGCGCGCCGGTAGAATACATGACGATTGGGCGCAAGGGGCGCGACATGCTCATCCGTGCGGGCGCGCAGGTCAAGGCCGACTTCAGCGGTCTGCCCGACGACCCGGCCATCCGCGACATCGCGCCGATTGCGCGCGCGGCGGTCGATGATTTCCTGAGCGGGCAGGTTGACGAGGTGTATCTCGCCTGGACCGACTTCATCAACATGCTGGCGCAACGACCGGGTGTGGTGCGGATGCTGCCGATCAAGCCTTACGATGCGCATGAAGCGCAGCTTTCCGGCGCGCCGCACGTGCCGCAGCCGCCCAATCACCACCTGCAATACATTTACGAGCCGAACGCAGAAGTCATCCTGAACACAGTGCTGCCGCGCCTGGTCGAATGGACGCTTTACCAGGCCATTCTGGAGTCGCAGGCGAGCGAACACGCCGCGCGCATGGTCGCCATGCGCACCGCGTCGGAGAACGCCGACGCGCTGGCCGATGAGTTGACGCTCAGCTTCAACAAGGCGCGCCAGCTTGCCATCACCAGTGAAATGCTTGACATCGTGGGCGGGGCCAACGCGCTTAGAGCCGCCGGATAGCTCGGTGCAGTCGGTACAGGAGGAATCATGGCGCAAGCAACCGGCAAAGTGGTACAAGTCCTGGGCAACGTGGTGGACGTTGCCTTTCCGATGGAACAATTCCCCAACATCTACGACGCGCTCGAAATCGACCGCGAGGGTAAAGACGCCCTTGTGCTGGAAGTCCAGCAAGACCTGGGGGACGGGTGGGTGCGCTGCGTGGCGATGGACACCACCGACGGCCTCCGGCGCGGCGCGCCCGTCCGCGCCACCGGCGGGCCGATCGCGGTCCCGGTCGGCGAGGCGTCGCTGGGGCGCATCTTCAACGTCTTGGGCCGCCCTGTTGACCGGAAAGGCCCGGTCCACGCGACCGAGTTTCTCCCGATTCACCGCCCCGCCCCGCCGTTTGATGAGCAAAGCACCACGACGGAAGTGTTCGAGACCGGCCTGAAGGTGATCGACCTGGTTGCGCCGTTCACGCGCGGCGGCAAGACCGGCGTCTTCGGCGGCGCGGGGGTCGGCAAGACGGTCATCATCATGGAGCTGATCCGCTCCATCGCCACTGAGCACGGCGGCATCTCGGTGTTCGCCGGCGTGGGCGAGCGCACGCGCGAGGGCACGCAGCTCTACGGCGAGATGCAGGAGTCGGGCGTCATCGACAAGACGGTGATGGTCTTCGGCCAGATGAACGAGCCGCCGGGCGTGCGCCTGCGTGTGGGGCTGGCCGGCCTGACCATGGCCGAGTACTTCCGCGACCAGGGGCGCGATGTGCTGCTTTTCATCGACAATATCTTCCGCTTCAGTATGAGCGGGTCCGAAGTCTCGGCGCTCCTGGGCCGGATGCCGAGCGCCGTCGGCTACCAGCCCACCCTCGCCCCCCAGATGGGCGAGTTGCAGGAGCGCATCACCTCCACCACGACCGGCTCCATCACCTCGATGCACGCGGTCAACGACCCCGCCGACGACTACTCCGACCCCGCCCCGGTGGCGACCTTCGCGCACCTGGACGCGACCATCGCGTTGGAGCGTTCCATTTCGGACCAGGGCATCTACCCGGCGGTGGACCCGCTCACCAGCACGAGCCGCATCCTCCAGCCCGATATTGTCGGCGAGGAGCACTACACCACCGCGCGCGAGGTGCAGCGCGTGCTCCAGCGCTACAAGGACCTGCAAGACATCATCGCCATTCTGGGCGTGGATGAACTCTCCGACGAGGACAAAATGATCGTCGCGCGCGCGCGCAAGATTCAGCGCTTCCTCTCGCAGCCCATGTTCGTCGCGGAGCAGTTCACCGGGCGCGAGGGCCGTTACGTGCCGATCAAAGACACGGTGCGCGGCTTCCGCATGATCCTGAAAGGCGAGTTGGACCACATCCCCGAAGGGTTGTTCTACATGGCCGGCCCTATCGAGGACGTGTTGGAGCGTTACGAGCGCGAGCAGCACGCGCAACAGGCAGCGGCGTAGACGTGAAAGGATAGCAGGGGCGCGGCATGTGTTGCCCCTGCGAACCCTCGATCAGACAATAGGGGCAACCATGTCTTCCCCCTACCGATAGCAAAGAGGCTGTGGCAGTGCCAATCAAAGTTGAAATCGTGACGCAAGAGCGTATGCTCTATGAGGGCGAGGCCGATATGGTGATTGTGCCCGGCAGCGAGGGCGAGATGGGCATCCTGCCGCACCACGCGCCGCTGCTGAGCACCCTCGGCTACGGCGAACTGCGCCTCAAAAGCGCGAAGGACGAGGAGTCCTTCACCATCTTCGGCGGGGTAGTCGAAGTACAGCCGGACCGCGTCACCATCCTGGCCGACACCGCCGAGCGCTCGGAAGAAATCGATCTGTCCCGCGCCCAGCAGGCGCGTGACCGCGCCGCGCGGATGATCCAGGAAGGGCCACCCGCCGACCCTGGCGCCATTGCTGCTTTCGAGGCGGCGCTCAAGCGCGCCGAACTGCGAATCAAGGTCGCCCGGCAACGGGGCGGCCAGATGCGACCAGGCACGGTCACGATCCGCACCGAGGAGTAAACGTGTTTTCCAAACAGATTGGCATCGACCTGGGCACCGTCAATGTGGTGGTCTTCAGCGACAACCGGATTGTGCTCCAAGAACCGGCGGTGGTGGCGTTGACCATCGACGAGGAAAAGATCGTCGCGGTGGGCCAGGAAGCACGCGACATGTATGGCCGCACGCCCGAAAACATCGAAGTGCTGCGCCCGCTGCGCGACGGCGTCATCGCCGACTACGAAGTCACCGAGGCCATGTTGCGCTACTTCATCAATAAGATCAGCGGGCGCGTGCGCCTGTTCAAGCCCATCGTGATGATGAGCGTGCCTTACGGCGTCACCACGGTTGAGCGGCGCGCCGTGCATGAGGCGGCGATGCAGGCTGGCGCGCGCGAGGCCTACCTCTTGCCGGAGCCGCTGCTGGCGGCCATCGGCGCGGGGCTGCCGGTGAGCACCCCTGCCGGTAACATGGTCTTGAGCGTGGGCGGCGGGATCAGCGAAGCGGCAGTCGTGGCGATGAACGGCATCGTGGTGGCCGAGTCGGTGCGCATCGCCGGGATGCACCTGGACGAGGCCATTATCAACTACGTGCGCCGCAAATACAGCCTGATGATTGGCGAGATGACCGCCGAGGCGATCAAGATTCAGATAGGCGCGGCGCTCTCACTCGACGAAGAGTACACGATGGAAATCCAGGGGCGCGATCAGGTGGGCGGGCTGCCGCGCACGATCACGGTCTCCAGCGGCGAGGTGGCGGAGGCCATCGCCGAGCCGCTAGGCATGATCGCGCAGTGCGCAAAGGGCGTGCTGGAGCGCACCCCCCCCGAGCTGGCGTCTGACATCATCGACCGGGGGGTGTGTCTGACCGGAGGCACGGCGCTGCTGCGCGCCGTTGACCGGTATATCACACAGGAAACCGGCGTGCCGGCTTATGTGGCCGATGAGCCGCTGCTCTGCACCGCCATCGGAGCCGGGCGCGCCCTGACAAACCTGCCCGTCCTGCAACGCACGACGCGCACAATGTGATGGCTGCGGCATCAGAACCCACGAGCACATAAAAGGACGGGGGGCTTAAGCCCCCCGTCCGCACTAAACCGGATGGTCAGTGCAGGTAATAGGTCATGTGCTGAAGGTGGATCGCAGGGTCGATGTCCTGAACGTGTACCCCCTCCGGCACGGTGAGGTTGATCGGCGCGTAGTTGAGGATAGCGCGCACGTCGGCCTCCACGAGTTGGTTGGCGGCCTCTTGTGCGGCATCGGCGGGGACGGCGAGCATAGCGATCTTAATGCCCGTTTGGCGGATGACTTCGACGATCTTTTCCGAAGGCTGGATCTCAAAATCCCCGATCTTCATGCCGACCAAGGCCGGGTCTTTGTCGAAGACGACGGCGATGTGAAAGCCGCGCGGCTGAAACCCCTTGTATTGGGCGAGCGCGCGCCCCAGGTTGCCGGCCCCAACCAGGGCTACACTCCATTCCCGGTCCACCTGGAGAATACGCGCGATCTGTTCGCGCAGGTAGCGAATGTTGTACCCGGTGCCCTGTTTGCCGAACTCGCCGAAATGGGAGAGGTCTTTGCGGATTTGCGCCGAACTGATGCCCAGGCGCGTACCGAGTTCGTGCGACGACGTAACCTCCATCCCCTCTTGTTCCATGCGCCTGAGCGCGCGCAAGTAAAGCGGCAAGCGACCGATGACAATATCAGGGACGCTGACTCCCATACCAGCCCTCCGTGAGATCTAGCTACCGGACACTGAACGCATGTTCGAGAAAAAGGCTCTTGTATTCTCTTCCCTCACCCCCTAAGTCCCCCTCTCCAACAATGGAGAGGGGGACTTCAGACGCTGAACAGAAC
>DAOTXU010000441.1:0-4101 GCA_034435135.1 Anaerolineae bacterium
AAGCTTTTTAGCCAACGACCCCGGTGCGTGTGGAGCTTGTCGTGTTGGCGGGCACCTCACCCCCCGTCCCCCTCTCCCGGCTACGCCGGACTATAGCCGCAAGCGGAGAGGGGGTGTCGAGCCGCAGGCGAGAAGGGGGCGAGATGGAAAAAGGCCTTAGCACGGCCAGCTGTTGACGTAAGTTTGAATCAGTTCCCTGAATGCATCCCGCGGGTTAAACGATCGACAACAACACACTGAGCGTGACCAGACTCGCCAGCGTGCTGACCAGAATCGCCGCCGAGGTGAACTCCGCGTCGCTGTTGAACTCGGTGGCGAGCACGCCGCTCATCACCGCGCTCGGCATCCCCGACTGCACGATGACCACCTGCCGCGTCAGCCCGCCGATGCCCAGCGCCACGGCCAGCCCGGCGGCGATCAGCGGCGCGACGACCAGGCGCGCGCCAGCCGCCAGCAAGAGCGGTTGCAGCCGCCCCCGCACCGACGCGCGCGCGAGTTGCAGCCCCAACAGGGTGAGCATCCCCGGCACGGCGGCCTGTCCCATGAGTGAGATGGCGCGGCCAACCGGAAGGGGTAGCTCGATGTGGGCAAAGTTAATGATGATCCCCAACATGGCGGCGTAGGGCAGCGGCACCTTGAACACGTTGATAACCGATTGCCGCACGGACGCCGCGCCGCGCGAGGCCAGATAGACGCCTAACGTGTTGGCGACCACCGCCGACACCACGTAATAGACCACCGCACGCTGTTCCCCGGCCTCCCCGAAGGCGAATCGATTGAGAGGGATGCCGTAGTTGCCGGCGTTGATAAGCGTGATGGTCAGCAAAAAGGCGCTTCCGGTTTTACGCTCCAGGTCCATCGCGCGCGCGATGAGGGTCCCGACGGCAGCTATCGCCAGCGCGAGGACGATCACTACCAACCCGATCTGCCAGATTTCATCGGCTTTCAGGTCCGAGTTGGCGATGCCATCCAGCACCAGGAAAGGCGAAAACAGATAAATCAGGAGGCTCGACAGCGTGCGCGGATCGGGATTGTAACGCCGACCGACCAGCGCCGCGCCTCCGACGCACAGGAAAACGGGGGCAACGACGTTGAACGCAATTTCGAGCGGCGAGGACATCGACCATGACCTTTGTGTACGAGCGGCGATTTCGCTGTGGCTCAAACAGGGGCGGGTCTCAGACCCGCCCCAATCTCCCGGATATGTTTTTGGGCGCGCGCCGCGCCCCAATGAAACTTCTGCTGGCGGTTGAAGTCAGTGAGGCGCACGCCGATTGCAGCGCGCTTCAACCCACTGGCGCTTATTCGCCCGCGGATACGACCGGCTCGCCGTTAAAGGTGAGGTCTGTCACCGTCAGCCCCTCCAGCGGGACGCCGCGAACCTGCAAGTCGGACTCGCGCACCTGGCCGGCGATGAGGCCCTGGCTGTATTCATCCTGCGTACAGGTCAGTACGCCGTTTTCAAGCGCACATATTCCGCCATATGAGGCGGCCAGCCGCGCTGCACCCGGCAACGTCATTTCGACCGTCCAGGACGCAAGGTCATTGCTGCCGGTGTTAATCATCGTGATTTGCAACGCCGGCTCGCCAAAGAGCGGGGACAGCACCGCTTCGACAAAGACATCGCCGGCGAAGCCCGCCGCAATCGGCGGCATAATCTCTTGTGCAGTGACGCCCAGTTCTGGCTCGCTTTCATCGCCTGGCCCGCCCCAACCCGCCAACCGCGCCAGCAGCCACCAGAACGCCTGCCCCTTGAGGGAACAGTTCAGGCACCGGGAGTGTGGACAGCCGGGGCACGGCTTACACGCGGCCTCGTTCGCCGCGCAATAGTCCCCGCACCACTCGCACTGGTCGCTCGCGTTGGGGTAGAAGTTCCCTGCGGGGTCATAGCTCTCGATGGCGGCGAAGTCATACAACACTTTGTTGTTCGCGCGCACATACGCGCGGATTTGCTCATTGCGTTGGGCAACGTTGCCGTCCGGCCCATCGCCGGCCAGCGGCCCGGTCATATACACAAACGTAATATCGGGAAAATCCTCTTCCAGTTTGGTCATGGCGGCGAGGTAGCCGTCAATGATTTCTGCCGTCGCGTTGCGGAAGTTGCCGGAGAACGCCCATATCACCACGTTGCGGTCGCGCTCCCAGGACATCGCCAGGGCCGTGCGCGTATATTCCTCCCAGGCCGTCCAGTTGTCTCCACCGCCAACATGTCCGGCATCCGACGGCTCGTGGAGAGAGAGCGACCCATTGACCCCGCTATAACTGAAACTATACAGGTCGCCGAAATCGCGCCACAACGTCCCCATCCCCACCGTGGTCTGACTGCCGTGCGAAGCGCGGCCATACCATATACGCAGGTTCGCTTTGGCCGCCTGTATCCACGCCTCTGGGACCTGAGTGATGTCCGTCATGGTGTTGTCGATAATAAGCGGCTCCTCCCGCTGCGCTGGCTCTTGCGCCGCGATCAGGGGCGCTGGCGTCAGGAAGACCAGACAAAGACACAATACGGTCAAACGTTTTCCAAGCATCGAATACCTCCCTCTTGGCGAAATCTCGCAGAGAGTTTATCCAAAATCCGGCGACAGACAAGGCAGGAGCTTAGGTCGTTCCCTCGCGCGGGCGCTGCTCTGTAGCGGCGGGGAGGGTGAAGCTGAACACACTGCCCTGGCCCGCCTCGCTCTCCACGCCCACCTGCCCACCCAGCCGCTCCACGATCCGCCGCACAATCGACAACCCCAACCCGTGTCCTCGCACCCGCACCTGATCCAGCCGCGTAAACGGCGTGAACAGCCGCGCCTGCTCCTCCGCCGTCAGCCCACGCCCGTTGTCGCGCACCCAGAACCGCACCACCCCATCCGCTTGCACGGTTGCCCCCAACTCCACATACGGAGGGTCGCCTCCGTACTTCAGCGCGTTGCTCAGGTAGTTCGCCCACACCTCCTCCACCCACGGCCCATACCCCAACGCCAACGGCCATGCATCGCGCGCGGGCACAATCAGCGTCGCCCCCCGTTCCTTCACCAGCCACCTCACCTGCTCCAATGCCTCTTCCACGATCGCTCCCATCTCCAGCGGCTCCATCTGGATCGTCGCCCTGCGCACCCCTGCCAGCAGCAGCAACTCCTCAATGATCCGGTCGATCTTCTCTGCCGACCGTGCGATGGTCTGCAACCCTTCCTGCACCTGCTCCGCCGTAAACGTCTCGTACCCCTGGTCCAGCATGTCCGCGAACCCCAGTATTGTGCTCAGGGGAGCTTTCAAGTCGTGGGCGACGGTGTGCGTGAAGGCGTCCAGTTCCTCATTGCGCATCTGGAGTTCGGCATTGCGCTCGCGTAACGCCTCTTCGGCCAGTTTGCGCTCGGTGATGTCGCGCAGCACCACCAGCCGCCCCGCTACCCGGCCCCGCCGACATAACGGCGAGATGCGCATGTCGTAATGACGTTGCACCTCGCCCGCACTCAAAGCGATCTCGGCGTGCGCTTCCGTCGCGTTGGCGTAACGCTCGATCAGGTCGGGCGGAGCCGCGATCACATCCCGCCCCCGGCGCCCGATCACGTCCCTCGCCTTCACCCCAAAACGCTGCGCCGCCGCCGGGTTCAGGTCCACGATCCGGCCTTGCATGTCCAGCACGATCACAAAATCGCCCATACTCTCGACGACCGCGTCGCGCGCCGCCGGCACCATGTCCAGCAGGCGGAAACGGAACAACCCCCAGGCTAACGCCAGGCCGGTGAGCGTGAATGCGAGCGGCGTCGGCTCCAATCCATAGGGCTTGAACCCGGCGAAATACAACGCACTCATCACCCAGGGCGCCGACACGCCCACCAGCATCACCGCTACCTGGATGCGGTATAAATGCGGCGCGCGCAAGAGCGTCCTTACCAGGAGCAGCGAACCCAGAAAAAGCACGAGATAGGTGTAGGCGACGTTGAGCCAGTACAAAGCGCCGGGAGTATAGTCCACCACCAGCACCGGGCCGCTGGTGTTCAGCGTGGTCTTGGCCCAGATCAGGCCATGCGCATCATTGGTCCAGACCAGACCCTGTATGAGGATAGGGATCGTAACGAGCAGCGCCAGGTTGCGGCGCGTGAGCCACCGCTC
>DAOTXU010000442.1:0-10932 GCA_034435135.1 Anaerolineae bacterium
CGTAGCCGGGAGAGGGGGACGGGGGCTATAGTCCGGCGAAGCCGGGGTGAGGTCGCCCGCAAACACGACCAGCGCCACCGCATCGGTGTTGTTGGCTCAAAAGCTTGAATCACTTCATTGTTAAGAATCAACATTCGCGGGGATACAGAACAAGAAATGGATCACCCAGGTAGGAATCATTGACATCCCGCGAGACGCGCGCTATATTTCGCGCGGTTTTCGATCCAAACACCTTTTGCGAGGAGGCGCAGCCATGACAGCACTTCACCTGAACATCGCCACGGTCTGGTGTGCGCCTATCGCCGGCTAGCTGACTCTCCTCCTGAGCGATCTCGTCTAAGGGAGCCAACAGAAACCGGCAGCGACGGCGCACGTCGCGCGCTTCTGAATTCCGTCGTTCATATGTACGGGTGGAACGCCGGGTTCGGTTTGACGCCGATGCGCCGTGGCTGCTTTTGATTCGTGTTGGTCGTAACCCGTGACATGACGAAACCAAGACGCTTGGAGGAGTTACCTTGTCCTTTCAACGTAAGCTCGACGCGACCGTCGTCTACTTAATCTTAAGCGGCGCATCGGCGCTGTTCTTCAGCCTGATCTTCACGGTCAACATGGTCTACCAGGCGACGACTGTGGGGTTGAACCCCCTGCAACTTGTCCTGGTCGGCACCGTGTTGGAGATCACGTGTTTCCTGTTCGAGGTGCCCACCGGCGTGGTCGCCGACGTATACAGCCGCCGGCTGTCGGTGATCGTCGGCTTCGCGCTGATCGGCCTGGGCTTCATGATCGAGGGCGCAGCCCCGCACTTTGAGAACGTGCTTTTGGCGCAAGTGGTGTGGGGCGTCGGCGCGACCTTCATCAGCGGCGCGGGCGACGCCTGGATCGCCGATGAAATCGGGGTTGAAAAGGCCGGGCGCGTCTACCTGCGCGCGGCGCAGGTAGGCCAGGTCATGGGCCTGGTCGGCATCCCGATCAGCGTGGCGCTGGCGAGCATCGCCATCGCCGCGCCCATCGTGCTAAGCGGCGCGCTGTTTGTCGGCCTGGCGCTCTTCCTGGCGC
Source organism: Anaerolineae bacterium (assembly GCA_034435135.1). GTDB lineage: Bacteria > Chloroflexota > Anaerolineae > Aggregatilineales > JAFGMM01 > JAOSJO01. Next base: position 1,057 of record DAOTXU010000442.1, read on the forward strand.
GCTTCATGCCGGAAGCGGGGTTCAAGCCGGCGCCCTCGGAGGACCACAACTCCGGGCGGCGCGTGATCGGCACGTTGCGCGACGGCCTGAAGCTGGTGCGGGCGCGGCCTGTTCTGCTCACCATCCTGGGCATCGCCGCCGTTGAAGGCATGTTCAGCGAAGGCTTTGACCGCCTGTGGACCGTGCACCTGTTGGAGGACTTCACCGTGCCGGCGTTGGGTCAGTTGCAGCCAGTGGTGTGGTTTGGCCTCATCGCGGCGGCCTCGACAGCGCTCTCGCTCGTCACAACCGAGATCGCCCGGCGGCGGCTGGACCTGAGCAGCCACCTGGTCGTCGCGCGCGCCATGTCTGCCCTTTCTGCGGGGCTGATCCTCAGCGTCATCGTGTTCGGACTGGTTGGCGAGTTCTTCGTCGCTCTGCTCGCATACTGGGCGTGCGCGACCCTGCGCGCGACGCGATGGCCGCTCTTCACCGCCTGGATGAACCAGCACATCGAGTCGAACGTGCGCGCCACCGTGATCTCGATGTCGGCGCAAGGCAACGCCCTCGGCCAGATCGGCGGCGGGCCGGTAGTCGGCGCGATTGGCACGGTCTTCTCGGTGCGGGTCGCGCTCGCGGTCGCCGGGTTTGCGCTCTCGCCGGCGTTGGCGCTCTACGCGCGCACGATCCGGGATAGCCAGCGGGCGCCTCAGCCCGCATAAAACGCCGCGAGGCAAGCGCGCATTCCCGGTCGAAAGCGACGCCGTTTCCCTATGAGGTCGTTTCTCGAAAGCTCCAAGCTTTCGGGAAACGACCGGTTAAGAATCCACTCTCAGAAGCAAGATTATGCTCCTCATGGGGATGGAAGGTATACTCATAACAGAATCATGGCGTCAATAGCGGACTGGGGGCTGCCAGGGGGAACCGGTGAGCGAGCCGGACGCACATGAAGGGGACCGCGCTCCGTTGCTGGACCGTTACCAGAACGTGATCTTTGGCGCGTTGATCGTCGCCATTCTTGCAGGTGCGGCAGCGTTGATCGCCAACCGGCCTGCACCGGTGGAAATCACCATTATCCCGCCCGCGCCTACCTCTACGCCCGCGCCGACCCCGACTCACGGCCCGGTGCGCGTATACGTGAGCGGCGCGGTGAATCGCGTCGGCGTCTACACGTTGCCCTGGGGGGCCATCGCCCAAGACGCGGTCCTTGCCGCCGGTGGGGCGCGCGGGTCGGCGGACCTGGCGCGCGTGAACCTGGCCCACGTGTTGCGCGACGGCGATCAGATACACGTGCCGGAGCGCGCTGAGAACGTCGCGCTGGCGACAGGCAGCCCGTTGGTGAACATCAACACCGCTACGCTGGAGGAGCTTGACGCGCTGCCGGGCATCGGGCCGGGGCTGGCGCAGCGGATCCTCGATTACCGCGAGGCCAACGGCCCGTTTGCTCGCATCGAAGAGATTATGGAGGTTTCCGGCATCGGCCCGTCAACGTTTGAGCGGATGCAAGATCGGCTCACCGTGGAATGAAGCAGGCGCTATTCGGGACAAGGGCCTTCCGCCTCTTGTCTACAGCACAGGGAGGCGCGTTAACTCTCAACCCGCACCCAGGTGAGATGCTCGCGGATTTGAAGGTCGGTGTTGCGAATCTTCATCGCCAGGTCGGCGGCGAGGTTGCGCATCAGGCGGTAGCCCAGTTGAGGATAGGTGTCGCACAGCAGCATGAGCTTGTCGCGCGGGATGACAATCAGGCGGGTATCTTGCTTCGCGCAGCGTGCCGACGCCGAACGCACTCCCTGGTCCACCAGCGCCACCTCGCCAAACGACTGCCCCCGGCGCAGCGTGGCGATGGTCGTCGGGCCGGTCTCGGCGCTGGCCCCGACCAGCGCCGGGTCTACTTGAATCTGAACCTCACCGTCGGCGATGATGTACAGTTCGTTGCCGGTGGTGTTCTCGGCAAAGATCACGTCCCCAGTCTGGAAGGTCCGTTCCTCACAAATGGAGGCGACCAGTTCCAGTTGCGTGGCGGAGAGTTCGTCGAAAATATCGGCCTGCCTGAGCACTGTTGTCAGCGACATGGCTTCCTCCTCAAAAAGGGGATGGTTTACAAGCGCTACGATAGGGCCGATGATTGCGGTGCTGAATTCATTCTAGTGTATCTACTGAGTGAACGCAAACAAAGGGCTTTCCGGTTCTTACGTTGTGCCGGCCAACCTCACCCCTCGCGCTGCCCGGTTTGCGCCGGGCAGGCAGCGCAGTCCCCTCCCTAAAATATGAAGAGGGGACTTTCCAGACGTCTGCCCCCCTCTCCGTTTACGGAGAGGCAGCCAGGGGGTGAGGTAAAATGAGAAATGGAAAGCCCTAGCGCAAACCTGGGGGTGGAGATGGCGACGCGACGACAGAAGCTCGGCAAGTGGGGGGAGGACCGCGCCGTCGAGTGTCTAACGGCGATGGGCTACACGATTCTGGCGCGCAACTGGCGTTGCCCCGCCGGCGAGCTGGACATCGTGGCGCAGCACAAGGGAGAGTTGGTGTTCGTCGAAGTGAAGACGCGCTGGGGCGGTCCCCCGGAGGAGAGCATTGGCCCTGCCAAGCAAGCCAAGCTCGTCGAGCTGGCGCACCGCTATCTCCAGCTCAAGGAAGATGAGGAGAGGCCGTGGCGCATCGACGCGGTGCTGGTGGAACTCTCCAAAGAGGGCGAACTGATCCGCTGCGAGGTGATCGAGAGTGCTGTCGGCGAGTGACACTCCCCTGGTCGTGATCCTGGGACCGACGGCGGTCGGCAAGACCGCCTACGCGGTCCATGTGGCGCGGGCGCTCGGCGGCGAGATCGTCAGCGCCGACAGCCGGCAGATTTACACCGGCATGGACCTCGGCACGGCCAAGCCCACCCCCGAAGAGCGCGCCGCCGTCCCTCATCACCTGATCGACATGGTGCTGCCTGATCACACCTTTACATTAGCCGAGTATCAACGCCTGGCCTACGCCGCCATCGGTGCGATCCACGCGCGGGGACGCCTGCCACTGCTGGTCGGCGGCACCGGGCAGTACATCAGCGCGGTGATCGAGGGCTGGAATGTGCCGGAGGTCCCCCCGCAGCCGAAACTCCGCGCCGAGTTGGAGGCGTTCGCCGCCGAGCATGGCGCGCAAGCCCTGCACGACCGGCTCGCCATGCTCGACCCGGTCGCCGCCGGACGCATCGACTACCGCAACGTGCGGCGTGTGGTCCGCGCGCTGGAGGTGTGCACGGTCACCGGGCAGCCGATCAGCAAGTTGCAGGAGAAGCGCCCGCCCCCGTATGCCACCCTCTTCATCGGGCTGACGCTCGACCGCGAGGCGCTTTACGCGCGGATCGACGCACGGATTGACCGGATGATGGCCGCCGGCCTGCTTGACGAGGCGCGCGCGCTGGGCGAGGCTTACGGCTGGGGGACGGCGGCGCTCTCCGGGCTGGGGTATGCGCAACTGGGCGCGCACCTGCGCGGCGAGTGCTTGCTGGAGGAGGCGGTGGAGGCGATCAAGCGCGACACGCGCGCCTTCGTGCGGCGGCAGTACACGTGGTTCCGCGCGATGGAGGGGGTGCGCTGGTTCGATGTGTCGGAGACGACGCCGGGAGCGCTGACGACGTTTGTCTGGGCGTGGCTGGTGGAGGGATAAGAACCAGTGGGCTTCTCCACGAGAGCGGCGGGGCCGATGGCTTGAAAGCAGACACACCCCTGCCTCATGCTCTAATCGGCGATCATGGCAACCCGAAATCCGCCAGTTGTAATGCTGAAATCTCCAGGAACGCTTTGCCGCACGGCGCAGCGCACGCTCTGTTCAGGCTCGTTGAAAGCGCCGCCTCGCATCACACGGGTGCTGCCGCTCGGTGGACCGCTCGGATCCCAAACGCCGTCTTCAAGTGTGGCATAATACTCTACATGATACCAGCCGAAAACCCATTCCGTTACGTTGCCTGCCATATCGAGCGCTCCGACCCACGAAGCACCGTCCGGATACAAGCCCTACTTTCCGCCCCCGACCCGCGTCGCGCGCTGCCAGCCCTCCGCGAGCGCGTTCGCCGCCAGCACCGTGAGCGTGATCGCCAGCCCCGGCGCAGCCCCTGCCCAGGGCGCGACGCGGAACGCCTGCCGCGCGTCCGCGAGCATGACGCCCCAGTCCGGCGCGGAGATCGCCCCACCCAGGCCGAGGAAGTTCAATGCCGCCGCGTGGAGCAGCGACCAGCTAAACGACACTGCGCCGAACGCCAACAACGTCGCAGCGATGTTGGGCAGGATGTGTCGCAAGAGGATGCGTCCACGCTTAGCGCCGACCGCGCGCGCCGCCTCCACGTAGAGCGCCGAGCGCGCTTCCAGGGCAGCGGCGCGGGTCACGCGCGCACAGGCCGGGAACCCCGCCAGCCCCACCGCTAGCGCGATCTGATACGGCCCGTAACCAAGCAGCGCCACCAGCGCCATCGCCAGCAGCAGATTCGGGAAGGCCAGCAGCGCGTCCACCGCGCCCATCAGCACCCGGTCGAGCGCGCCGCCCCCATAGCCCGCGACCAGCCCGATCAACAGCCCCGGCAGGAGCGAGACTGCCGTGCCCAGCAGCGCGACCGCCAGCGTGCGCCGCCCGCCCCAGAGTGTGCGGCTCCACACGTCGCGCCCAAACTGGTCTGTGCCGAAGAGGTGTTCGGCGGAGGGGGACTCGTTGGCTTCGGGCGAGTTCGTCGCCATGGGGTCTGCGGCGGTGAGAACCGGCGCGAGCGCTGCAAACAGCACGATAAGCAGGAGCAAGGCGGCAGGCGGGGCAACGGGATGGACCTTGAGGTTCTTCGGGGCTGTCAACCGCCGACTGAAGTCGGCAGCCAATCGACGACACTTGGCTTGCATAACGATCAGCCCGCGACTTCAGCCGCGGGGACGAAAGGACAAAATCGCATTTAGGCCGCCTCCGGCGGCTCGACCAGGCGCACGCGCGGGTCGGCCAGGGCGTAAAGCACGTCAGCGAGCGCGTTCACCACCGAATAGACCAACGCTGCGAGCACCACCACGCCTTGCACCACCGGCAGGTCCCGCTCAAGAATGGCGCGCAGCAGCAGGCCACCCAGCCCGCCGCGCGCGAACAGCGTCTCGGTGATAACCGCGCCGCTCAGCAAGAAGCCCACCTGCAACGCCACCACCGCGATGATGGGCAACAGCCCCACGCGCAGGATATGCCGCCTCCACACCTGGTGATTGCGCAGACCCTTTGCACGCGCATACTGCACAAAGGCCTGGTCACGCGCCTCGATCAGCCCCGCCTGCGTCACCCGCGCGATGCCCCCCGCCACGCTGAAACCCAGCACCCCCGCCGGCAGGATCAGGTGGCGGAAGTCGCCGGCGCCGATTGCGGGGAGCCAGCCTAACTGGACGCTGAAGACCCAAATCGCCAGCGTGCCGGTCCAGTAGACCGGCAGCGCCAGCGCCAGCGCCGCCAGCCCGCTGCTGAGCCGCCGCGCCCATACCAGGCGCGCAGCCGCGCCGGCAAAACCCAACGTCAGCCCGACTACCAGCGCCACTGCCAGCGCCGCGAGCGCGAGCATCACCGTGGACGGGAGTTGTTGCGCGATAGCCTGCGTCACCGGTTGGCGGTTCAGCATCGAGACGCCCAGGTCACCGCGCAAGAGGCCCGCCATGTACGCGAGGTACTGCTCAAGCGGAGGCGCGTCCAGGCCAAGCGCGGCGCGGCGCGCGGCGATCTCCGCCGCCGAGGCGCCCCCTTGCGCCAGTTGCGCCGCAATCGCGTCGCCGGGGAGCACGCGCAGCGCTACGAACGTCAGAGTCGCCGCCGCCCAGATCACGAGCAGGGCGACCATACACCGCCGGGCAAGATAAGCCAGCATCAACGAGCCGCCTCGGCGCGGCCCAGATCGGTGAGGATCGGGAAAAAGCCGTAGGCGTCGAAGCGGAGGTCCTGCAACTCGGCGGACGCGCCGTTCAGGTTGACGTAATCGCGGATCGGGATGATGAGCGCCAGGTCCATGATGAGCCGCTGCACCTCGCGGTAGATGGTCTGACGACGTTCGGGGTCGCGGGTCCGTGCGCCTTCGAGCAGCAGCAGGTCCAGGTCCAGGTTCTCCACGCGCGACCAATTCATGGCGCCATCCGACAGGTAGAACGTGTTAAGCAGGCTCGGATCGACGCCGAAGAAGTTCAGCGCGAGGGCGTTGTACGCGCCCTCGGCGGCGGCGGCCTGGAGCGCGGCGAACGAAGGCACCTGCACCAGGTGTACGTCAGCGCCAAGCGCCTCCCATTGCGCTTCCAGCAACTGCGCCACCTGCGGCAGCAACCCCCACGGCGGGATCACCACATCCAGCTTGAGCGGCTGGTCCTGAAACTCCAGCACCCGGTCGCCGTTCGCGTCGGCGAAGCCGACGCTCTCCAGCAGCGCGCGCGCCTGCGCGTAGTCGAAAGCGAAGGCGTTGACCAGCGCCGGCTCAAAATACTGCGTTACTGCCGACAGCGGCCCGTGCGCGACCGGCGAGAACCCCTGGAACACACTGTCCACAATCTCGGTGCGGTTCGCTCCCAGGAGCAGCGCGCGGCGCACAGTCAGATCGTTAGTCGGCCAGCGCTGCGTGTTCAGGTAGAACTGCAACGGTTGTCCGGGGATAGACACTGGGAAAATCTGGACGCGCGTGTTCCCGGCCAGAAGTTCCGCGTCGGTGGGAAGCAGCTCGCCCATGACCTGCACGTCGCCGCTTTCGAGCGCCAGCGCGCGCGTGGTAGGGTCGGTGAAGAAGCGGAATTCGATGCGCTCAACGTTGGGCGCGCCCTTGTTCTGGTAAATAGGCGGTGCCCAGGCGTAGTTGGGGTTGCGTTCGAGCACGAGGCGGTCGGCGGGGATGTACTCGACGAAGCGGAATGGCCCGGTGCCCACCTGGTGGAACTGGTACGTGTCCACGTCATACTCTTTGAGGGCGGTAGGGCTTGCCATCCCAAAGTAGACCTGCGCCAGGCTGTCCAGCAGCGGGGCATAAGGTTCGCTCAGGGTGATGGTGACCGTGTAGTTGTCCACGAACTCCGCGCGCGTGAAGGTCGGGATCATGAAGGCCGCCTTCTGCGAGCCGGTCTCCGGCGCGAAGATGCGCTCAAAGTTGGCGACAACCGCCGCCGCGTCAAAACGGGTGCCATCGTGAAAGGTCACGTCTTGTCGCAGCTTGAAGGTGTAGGTTAGCCCGTCGGTGGAGACGGTCCACTCAGTGGTGAGGCCGGGCACGAACTCGCCAGTCGCGGGGTCGCGGAAAACCAGGGTGTCGTAGACGCTGCGCAGCGGGATGCCTAACTCGGCGGAGGCGTGGATGTGGGGGTCGAAGCCGGTGGGCGTCAGCGTCAATCCATAGCCCAGGCGCGGGACCGGCTTGTCGGCGGGCGAGGCTGTGCAGGCCGTAAGGACGGCGAACAGCAATACGGTGAATGTGCGCGTGACTTTGCTTCTCATATGCCGGGGACTTCCCTGTCTGCTACAGGAGAGGCTCGCTCAACGGTCAATCCATAAGTATACCGTAACTTGATGCTCCGTTGTTGGGTTCTGGTAGGGTGATCGCATGAAAAACGGAGTCGGCTTTGGCACAGCGGGATCGGACGCCGCGGACTGCGAAGCGTCTCCGTGGGACGGCAGTTAACCGCTAATAACTCGCATTACGCGAATATGAATCTTGGGAGGTTTGCGCCTATCTTGCTAGCTACCGGACACTGCACGCATGTTCGAGAAAAAGGCTCTTGTATTCTCTTATCTCACCCCCTCGCCCTTCGGGCAGTCCCCCTCTCCATGCAATAGAGAGGGGGACTTCAGACGCTGAACAGGACCGACTCCCCCTCTCCGCGTGCGGCTATAGTCCGGCGTAGCCGGGAGAGGGGGACGGGGCTATAGTCCGGCGCAGCCGGGGTGAGGTAAAACCAAGACCGACGAGCAAAAACCATAGAACAACTGTCCGATGTCCGGTAGCTAGCCTATCTTGGGGAGACCTCGGCTTATGTGGGCTAGAATTTCGCGTTATTGGCGTTATTCGCGGTTTTCTGCCTTTCATAATAATCGCCCTGTATCCTTCGCAGTGGAAATTCAGCGCGCCGGTATCCGACGATTTCGGTGGAGAGCACACTGCAAATGATGCCGGTGCAGGTCACCCGGAACACGGCGGTAGAAGATGGCGACTCACCCGCTACGCGCGGCTGAGTGCCTGGTCCAGGTCGGCAATCAGGTCATCGGGGTGCTCTGCGCCCACGTTGAGCCGCACCAGGTTGGCAGGGATGTCGGCGAGCGCGCGGCCGGCTTCGCCCTGTTGCTGGTGCGTGGAGATCGCCGGAATGGTCGCCACGCTCTTGATCCGCCCCAGGTCGGTCGCCCGCAGGATCAGCGCCAGCGCGTCGTAGACCCGGCGCGCCGCCCCCGCGCCGCCCTTCACGCAAAAGCTGAGCAAGTGTCCGTAGCGGTTGACCGGCGCGCCGTAGTCCTCCGCGCCGTCGGCGAGCCACAGGTAGCGCGCGGCGACTTCGCGCCCCCGGAAGCTCTCCAGGCCGGGGTACTGCACCGACTCGACGTGGGGGTGCGCTTCGAGAAAGCGCGCCACCTTCATCGCGTTGCGGCTGAGCAGGTCCATACGCCCTCGCAACGTGCGCAACTCGCTGAGCGTCATCAGCGCGTTGAACGGCGCGAGCGTCGGGCCGTAGTCGCGGAAGGGGCCGCTCTTCACGTAAGCGGCAAAATCGGCGCGCATCGCGGCAGGCCCGACGCGGCTGACGATGCCCCGGCGCGCGATCACCGCGCCGGCGATGCCCAGGCCGCTGGCGGTCATGCTCTTGCTGACCGAGTGCACCACGATGTCCGCGCCGTGCTGAAGCGGGCGCATCAGTGCAGGCGTGGCGACGGTCGCATCGACGATGAGCGGCAGGCCGTGCGCGTGCGCCAGGTCCGCGAGCGCCGCCACGTCGAAGACGCCGAGGCCGGGGTTGCTGGGCATCTCCCCATAGACGAAGCGCGTGTTCGCGTCGATCTTCGCCGCCCACTCGTCCAGGTCCAGCCCATCGCGCACCCAGCGCACTTCCGCGCCGCGCTCCTGCATGTAGCGCACGCTAAAGAGCTGGAAGGTCCCGCCGTAGCACTTGGCGCTCGCCACAAAGTTGACCCTCCCGTCGCTAGGATGCCCATAGTTCACCAGGAACGGGTTCGTCGCCATGAAGGCCGCGCTGTTGCCACTGCCGGTCGCGCACGCGCTGACCTCGCCCTCGAAGCCGTAGCCTTCCAGCAGCGCAAGCGTGCCTTCCAGGTAGGCGACGGTAGGGTTGCCGAAGCGCGTGTACACCCAGTCGGGCGTCAGGTTGGCGAGCGCGGCCTCTAAATGGTCGCTGTTCTCGTAAGCCTGTGCGGTGGAAAGGTAGATCGGCTCCATAACGCTGCCCTGGTTGCCGGCGGCCTCCAGCAGGTCGTAGACGCCGTGCACCGCGATGGTGTCGAACTTCATGCCGCGCATCCGCGCCGCCGTCTCCTGCCGCCGCGCGATTGTCCCCTGCCCGCGCGCGATGTACGCCTGCACGCCCGCGCTGTGTTCGCTGCGCTCGTTTTCGGTGTTCATGGATAACCTCTTGTTGCGCTGCCCTGATCTGCTCTTGCTTAATATGACTGAGTTAAGGAAAAGGCCAGACTGCTAAAGTCTGGCCCTTTCGTGCAAGCTCTCGCGCAGAGAAGCCTAGAACAGGCCGACGATCTTGCCGGTCTCCAGGTCGATGTCGATGTCCATGAACGCCGGGCGGGTCGCCAGGCCGGGCATGGTGCTCATCGCGCCCAGCAGCGGGTAGATGAAGCCCGCGCCGACGCTGGCGCGCACCTCGCGCACGGGGATGGTGTAATCCTTCGGCACGCCTTTCCAGTTCGGGTCGT